>JBEKLJ010000192.1:0-6899 GCA_050010255.1 Bryobacteraceae bacterium | reverse complement strand
GTATCGCAACTCGCTCGAGAGCGAACCCGCCTGGCGCTACGCCATCCCGCCGGACCTGAGCGCCCAGACCGCGGACTGGGACAGGTTCCTCGGCCCGGCGCCCAGGCGGCCTTTCGACGCGCGCCGCTACCGGCAGTGGCGGCTCTACTGGGACTACTCGGGCGGCATCTCCACGGACCTGCTGGTCCACCAGACCGACATCACCAACTTCGTTTGCGGACGGACCGTGCCTTACTCCTGCATGGCCTCCGGCGGAATCTACCGCTGGACCGCCCCCGATGACGACCGCGAGGTGCCCGACACCTTCAGCGCCCTTTACGAGTACCCGGAGTCGAAGTTTCACATCAACTACAGTTGCTACTTCGGCAACGACCACTTCGGTTACGGCGAGCAGTTTTGCGGGAACGACGGCACCATCGAGGTGCTCAACCGGCAGTTTCTGAATTACTACCCGGAGAAGTTCGGGGGCAAGCCGCCGGCCCGCGTGGCCTCGCGCAAGGAGATCAACATCGCCCTGCCGGCCAACGATTCGAGCGCCGTGCAGAACCACGTGAAGAACTTCATCGAGGCCATTGAGGGGCACGCGCAGCTGATCGCTCCGCCGATCGTCGGCCAGCAGGCGGCCATCAGCGGGCACATGGCGACGCTCTCTTTCAGAGCCGGCAAGAAGGTCATCTGGGAGGAGCAGGCGCGGAAGTACCGGTTCGTGTAGTGGGCCGCAAACCGTGCGGCAGTCCCATGTGCGCTGGCGCGCAGAGGCCTGCCGCGCGTGTCAGCCAGCCGCTCCTTGACAGTCGCGGCTCCGCGAGCGGCAGTACGCCACTGGCTGAGCCGCGCGCGAAAGCAAGCGGCGTGCCGCAAACCGTGCGGCAGCCCGGGGCGTGCGGATCAGAGGGCTGAGGCAGGCGCGGGCGGGGGCCCAATTCCGATCCTTGGGGACAGGAAGCCGTGACATGAGCGCCTTTGTATGACCTTGTAGGCCCACTTAAGTGTTAACATAGGTGTGGGCCTATGAAGACTCGCCGCACGCACGTGGTGATACCCGCCGAGCTGATTGCAGCCATTGACGAGTTGGTCGGCAACCGCGGCCGCAGCCGCTTCATCGCGGAGACCGCAGCCAGGGAGGTCTCGCGCCTGCGGCAGTTGCGCGCGCTCGACGGAGCTGTCGGCTGCTGGAAGAACGAGGATCATCCCGAGCTGAAAGAGGGCGCGTCGAAGTGGGTCGAGAAGCTGCGCCAGGAATCCGAAGAGCGGTTCCGGCGCGTGACGCGTCGCTGAGCGCATGCCCTCCTATCTGCTCGACACCGACGTCATCATCGACGCGCTCAGCGGCAAGCGCGGCGCGGCCGACCTGTTCCGCCGCCTGCTGCTCGAAGGGCATTCGCTGGCCTGTTGCGCGGTGAATCTCGCCGAGGTGTTGGCCGGCGTGCGGCATGCAGAGGAACGCCGTGTATCCCGGTTTCTGGGTTCGCTCGAGTACTACCCCATCACGCGAACGGCCGCTTGCCGCGCAGGCCTGCTGAAGCGCGACTGGGCGAGGAAAGGCGTGGCCCTGAGTACAACCGACGCCATGATCGCCGCCGTCGCTCTGGAATACAACCTCACGCTTGTCACGCGGAACGTCCGCCACTACCCCATGCCGGAGTTGCGGCTGCGGCCCACGACGTAGCGCTGTGGCCCGGTGGCCCCGGGCGGCTATTGGAGTGGGCGCAAGGTTTCCCAGTGGAAGCTGGCAGGGTGCGAGCGGAAGGGATTGACCACGGTAACATCGCCCAGCTTGCGCCCCGCCTGGAAGTCTTCGCTGAGCAGCCAGACGCATCCGGCCCGCTCGGAGGCGGCGACGATGAGGCTGTCCCAGTAGGAGAGCTGAGCCTCGTCCATCCAGTACCAGCCTCTCTCGATGAGACCCAGGCTGGTTTCGACCGGCTGCCACAACGTCAGGGCTTCGACCAGGCGCCGGGCCTTGGGGCTGGGCGTCTTCACCTTTCGGACCGCGTTGACGTAGAACTCGTTTAGCACCTGCCAACTGAGGCAGCCGGCTCCATTTTCCCAGAGAACCTTCAACCACTGGCGAGCAGCCCTCTGCTTGGCGGCGTCTGCCGGATCCACCGAGTAGAGCAGGACGTTGGTGTCAATGAAGAACCGCTCAGCGGCGCGCATGAGCCTCTTCCCGGCTGAGCCGGCCGGCCGCGTCCATCCCGGGAATGCTGCCAATCTTCTTCCAGCGCTCGTAGGCGCGCCAGTATTCATCGCTGAGTCGCATCTGGTCCTCCAACATCCGGCCAACCAGCTTCGATACCGACGTATTCTCCTCAGCCGCTTTCTTACGGGCCCAGCGCGCGACCTCTTCGCTCACCGTGATCGTGACATTCCTCAACACGAAGATAGTGTAACACGAAATCAGTGTGCTGCGTTATGGCGGGATGAGAGCCAAGCGCCGCTGTGGACGCAGTCTATTGACTCAACACAAGGGAATGGGCTGCAAGGTGGCCCGCAGCCCATGACGCGAACAAAGAACCGCCCTACGCCCTTGGGGCGTAGGAGCTGAGCACCTTCAGGTAGTTGGCGCGGAGGAACGACTTCGGGTCGGCCACCGACTTCTGGCTCATCGAGCCCTGCATCTGGCGGATGGACTCGTACTCGTGCTCCTTCATCCAGCTCTGCAGCTCTTCGAGCACCGTGGTGACGTGGCCGATGCCCTGCTTGAGGATTGCCGAGGCCAGCATGACCACCTGCGCGCCGGCCATCATCGCCTTCAGCACGTCAGAGGCGGTGTGCACGCCGCCGGTGATGGCCAAATCGGGCCGGATCCTGCCCGAGAGGACCGCCACCCAGTGCAGCCTGAGCAGCAGCTCGTAAGAGGTGCTCAGTTGCAGGCTGGGGACGATCTCCAACGCCTCCAGGTCGAAATCGGGCTGGTAGAAGCGGTTGAAGAGCACCAGGCCGTCCGCGCCGGCCTTATCCAGCTTGTGGGCCATGTTCACCATCGCGGTGAAGTACGGCCCGAGCTTGACGGCCACCGGGATCCGGACGCTGGCCTTCACGTCCCGCACCAGGTCGCAGTAGCCCTGCTCGACCTGCTCGGCGGTGACGGCCGGGTCGGTCGGGATGGTGTAGATGTTCAGCTCCAAAGCGTCGGCGCCGGCTTCCTGGATCTTCTTGGCGTACCGGATCCAGGCCCCGGTGGAGACGCCGTTGAGGCTGGCAATGATTGGGATCCGGACCGCCGCTTTCGCCTGGGCGACGTGCGCCAGGTACGTCTCCGGGCCGACGCGGTAGCTGCCCATGTCGGGGAAGTAGGACACCGACTCGGCCGAGACGAAGGAGGTGTCCCTGAGGGTGTGCTCGAGCTGCTGGCTGTCGAGCTCGATCTGCTCCTCGAACAGCGAGTGCATCACCACCGCCGCCGCGCCGGCCTGCTCGAGCTTCCGGATGTTCTCCATGTTCTCCGAGAGCGGAGAGGCCGAAGCCAGGACGGGGTTCTTCAGCGTGAGTCCGAGATATTTCGTGGTGAGGTCCATTTACTTGTTCTCCTCTTTACCGGCGGCAACCACCTCGGCTGCGGGCTTAGCGTCGCCACTGCCGCTGCCCGGCATCGCAGCCAGGTACTCATAGAGCTTCCAACGCCGGTTCACGCTCTCCTGGGCGCCTTCGAACAGGGCTTTGGCGGCCTCGGGCTGGCTGTGCTTGAGCATCGAGTAGCGGGTCTCGTTGTAGATGTACTTGTCCAGCGTGAGCGTGGGCGGGCGCGAGTCCAGTTGCAGCGGGTTCTTACCCTGCTTGGCCAGCTCGGGGTTGTACCGGAACAGCGGCCAGTAGCCCGACTGCACCGCGGCCTTCTGCTGCTCCAGCCCGTGGATGAGGTCATAGCCGTGCGCGATGCAGTGGCTATAGCAGATCACGATCGACGGGCCCGGGTAGGCCTCCGCCTCCAGCAACGCCTTGATGCACTGCATGTCGTTGGCGCCGAAGGCGACGTTGGCCACATAGACCGAGCCGTAGCTCAGCGCCATCATCCCCAGGTCCTTCTTCGGGCGCGGCTTGCCGCCGGAGGCGAACTTCGCCACCGCCCCCATGGGGGTGGACTTCGAGGCCTGCCCGCCGGTGTTGGAGTAGACCTCGGTGTCGAGCACCATCAGGTTCACGTCCTCGCCGGAAGCCAGCACGTGGTCCAGGCCGCCGTAGCCGATGTCGTAGGCCCAGCCGTCGCCGCCAATGCCCCACACGCTCTTCTTCACCAGCGCGTCGGCGCAGGCCGCCAGGTCCTTGGCCTCGGCCGTGCCCAGGCCGGCCAGCTTCTCGCGCAGGATCCGGACCCGCTCGCGCTGCTCTTGCAGGCCCTTCTCGGTCTTCTGATCGGCGTTCAGGATGGCGCTCACCAGCTCGAAGTCGAGCACGGAGGAGAGCGCCCACAGCAGCTTCTGCGCGTAGAGCTTCTGCTGGTTGATGGCCAGACGCATGCCCAGGGCGAACTCGGCGTTGTCCTCAAACAGCGAGTTGGACCAGGCCGGGCCGCGGCCGTTGGCGTCCTGGCAGTACGGCGTAGTGGGCAGGTTGCCGCCGTAGATTGATGAGCAGCCGGTGGCGTTGGCGCAAATGGCGCGGTCGCCGAAGAGCTGGGTCATGAGCTTGATGTAGGGCGTCTCACCGCAGCCGGCGCAGGCGCCGGAGAACTCAAACAGCGGGCGCAACAACTGCGAGTCCTTCACCTGCGCGTGGTTGACGATCTTCCGGTCGATTTCCGGCAGGGTCAGGAAGAACTCCCAGTTGACGCGCTCCGGCTCGCGCAGCGGCTCCTGCGGCGCCATGTTGACGGCCTTGTGCTTCACCTCGGTCTTGCTCTTCACCGGGCAGACGTCCACGCACAGGCCGCAGCCGGTGCAGTCCTCCGGCGCCACCTGGAGCGTGTACTTCAGTTCCTTGAACTCGCGCCAGCGCGCGGCGGTCGACTTGAACGCCGCCGGGGCGCCGGCCAGCAGCGCCGGGTCGTAGACCTTGGCGCGGATGCAGGCGTGCGGGCACACCAGCACGCACTTGCCGCACTGGATGCAGAGGCCCTCGTCCCAGACCGGGATCTCGAGCGCGATGTTGCGCTTCTCCCACTGGGCCGTGGCGGTCGGGAAGGTGCCGTCCACCGGAAAGACGCTCACCGGCAGGTCGTCGCCGAAGCCGGCGTAGATCTGGCCGAGCACGTTCCGGACGAACTCCGGCGCTTCCACCGGCACCGCGGGACGCATGTCGAACGTGCTGGTGACTCCGCCGGGCACGTGGACCTCGTGCATGTGGCTGAGCGCCATGTCGACGGCCTCGAAGTTCTTCCTCACCACCGCCTCGCCGCGCTTGCCGTAGGTCTTCTGGATGGTGTTCTTGATGGCCGCGATGGCTTCCTCGGGCGGCAGGATCCCGCTGATGGCGAAGAAGCAGGTCTGCATGATGGTGTTGATGCGGCGGCCCATGCCGGCCTTCTCGGCCACCTGGTAGCCGTCCACCACGTAGAACTTCAGCTTCTTGTCGATGATCTGCCGCTGGACGGTGCGCGGGAGGTGGTCCCAGACCTCCTCCGGTCCGTACAGCGAGTTCAGCAGGAACGTCGCGCCCGGTCTCGCCGAGCGCAGCATGTCGATCCTCTCCAGGAAGGAGAACTGGTGGCAGGCCACGAAGCTGGCGTCACCGATCAGGTACGAAGAGTGGATCGGTTTGGGACCGAACCGCAGGTGCGAGATGGTGACCGCGCCGGCCTTCTTCGAGTCGTAGACGAAGTAGCCCTGGGCGTAGTTGTCCGTGTCCTCGCCGATGATCTTGATGGAGTTCTTGTTGGCCCCGACGGTGCCGTCCGAGCCCAGGCCGTAGAAGAGCGCCCGCACGGTCCTGGGATCCTCGGTGCAGAAGGCCGGATCGTAGGCCAGGCTGGTGTGCGTCACGTCGTCGTTGATGCCGACAGTGAAGTGGTTTTTCGGACCCGGCTTGGCCAGCTCGTCGAAGACCGCCTTCACCATCGCCGGCGTGAAGTCCTTCGAGGACAGGCCGTAGCGGCCGCCGACGATCTTGGGCGCCTGCGTGAACGGCGCCTGGCCGGCGCTGAGGGCCTCGCTGACCGCGGTGACCACGTCGGTGTAGAGCGGCTCGCCCACCGCCCCCGGCTCCTTGGTGCGGTCCAACACCGCGATCGCCTTCACCGTGGCGGGCAGCGCGGCGACGAAATGCTCGACCGAGAAGGGCCGGTAGAGGTGCACCTTGAGGATGCCGACCTTTTCGCCCCGCGCGGTCAGGTACTCGACGGTTTCCTGGGCCACCTCGGCGCCCGAGCCCATGAGCACGATGACGCGCTCGGCATCCGGCGCGCCCAGATAGTCAAACAGGCGGTACTGGCGGCCGGTCAGCCGCGCGAACTTGTCCATCGCGTTCTGCACCACCGCCGGGCAGGCCAGGTAGAGGGAGTTGACGGTCTCGCGCGCCTGGAAGAAGACGTCCGGGTTCTGGGCCGTGCCGCGGAGCACCGGCCGGTCCGGCGTCATGGCTCGCGCGCGGTGCGCCTGCACCAGCTCCGCCGGAACCATCGCGGCCAGGTCTTCCTTCGTGAGTTCCTCCACCTTGGCCACTTCGTGCGAGGTGCGGAAGCCGTCGAAGTAGTGCAGTAACGGCACCCGGGCCTCCAGCGTGGCGGCGTGGCAGATCAGCGCCAGGTCCATGGCCTCCTGGATCGAGTTCGAGGCCATCAGCGCGAAGCCCGTCTGGCGGCAGGCCATGACGTCGCTGTGGTCGCCGAAAATCGACAGGGCGTGCGTGGCCACCGTGCGGGCCGAGACGTGGATCACGGCGCTGGTCAGCTCGCCCGCGATCTTGTACATGTTGGGGATCATCAGCAGCAGGCCCTGCGAGGCCGTGAAGGTGGTCGCCAG
>JBEKLJ010000191.1:0-7008 GCA_050010255.1 Bryobacteraceae bacterium | reverse complement strand
GTGGACCCGGCCGCCCGCGAGGCGGACGTCTTCAAGGAGTATCCCGGCGGCGTGCGCGGGGAGTTCGCCGCGCCATTGCCGGCCATGCTCGGCATCCAGTCGGCGGAGAAGCCGCCCCGGTACGTGCCGGTGGCCAAGGTCCGGGCGGCGATGAAGACCGTCAAGATCGAGCCGGCGGCGCTCGCGACGGCCGCCGACGGCGGCGGGCCGCTGGTGTATGTGCTCGCGATGGCGAAGCCGCAGGCCAGCGGGCGCGCCGAGATGCTCGAGGGCGCTCCCGAGGAGGTCGCCGCCAAGCTGTGCGAGACCCTCGCCGGCCGGGGCTTGCTGGCAGGGAGGGCAGCATGAGCGGAACGATCTGGGTTTTGGCCGAGCATTGGAGAGGGCAGCTCTCCCCGGTCACCTACGAGTTGCTGGCGCTCGGACGCGAGGTTGCCGATGCCTTGGGCACGCCGCTCGAGGCCGTCCTGCTGGGCCACGGCGCCAGCGCTCTGGCAGCCACGCTCGGCTGCGCGGATTCGGTCCTCTACGGCGACCATCCCGCTCTGGCGGAACCGATGGCGGAGCCGTATGCGGAGGCGCTGGCGGCGCTGGCGCTCGACAATCGCCCGGCGGCTGTGCTGATCCCGCTGACGAACGTCAGCATGGGCGTCGGCCCGCTGCTCGCCGCCCGGCTCGGCTGCCCGGGGGTGAACTTCGCCAAGAATCTGACGGTGCGCGATGGCCGCATCGAGGCTCAGTGCCTGCTCTATGGCGGCAAGATCCAGGCCACCGTGGCCTCCACGGGCGACACCGTAATCGAAGGTGTGTGGCCCGGCGCCCGGCAGGCCGACCAGGGCCGCTCGGATCGGCTGCCGCCAGTCCGGGAGGTCCAGCTCAGCCTGGCGGAGCCGCGGGTGCGCCTGAAGCAGTACGTCGACCCCGAGGCGGGCGACGTGAACCTGGCCGAGCAGGACGTGCTGGTGGCCGTGGGCCGCGGCATCCAGTCGCAGGACAACCTCGAGCTGGCTGAGAATCTGGCCACGGCGCTGGGCGGGGCCGTTTGCGGCTCCCGGCCGGTGATCGACCAGGGCTGGCTCCCGCTAGCGCGCCAGATCGGCAAGTCCGGCGTGACGGTGAAGCCGAAGCTCTACATCGCCGCCGGCATCAGCGGCGCTCCCGAGCACATCGAGGGCATGCGGGACGCCGATGTGATTGTGGCCATCAACAGCGACCCCAGCGCGCCCATCTTTGAAGTCGCCGACTATGGCATCGTCGGCGACGCGTTGGATGTGCTGCCGGCGCTGGCCGAGGCGGTCGAGGCGAGGAAGGGATAACGGTTCATGCCCGATCCCGCCGCGATGCGCTGGATTGTGCCCGGGTTCGTGTGGCTCTGGGCGCTGGCGCTGATATCCTTCTCGCTGTTCGGCGCGCGCGTGGCCCGCTACATCGGCGTGCTGCGGCGCGCGCGGCCCGAAAAGCGCTGGGATCGCCTGCCGCGGCGGCTGTGGCTGTTCGCCGTCAACGTGCTCGGCCAGAAGCGGCTCTTCGGCGAGACTTGGATCGGCGCGGCGCACTTCCTTATCTTCTGGTCGTTCGTCTTCTACGCCTCCAGCTTCTTCTGGAACCTGCTGCGCGGCCTGGTTCCGATTCTGCCCGTCCCCTACGCCGATGAAGTGGGCCCCATGGCCTTCGCGCTCGAGGCCGCGGGCGTGCTCGGCCTGGCGGCACTGGCGGTGGCGGCGGTGCGGCGCTACATCTTGACGCCCGAGCGCCTGGAGCGGTCGCGCGATGCGACCCTCATCCTGGTTCTGATCTCGCTGGTGCTGCTCTCGTCGCTGGCCGGCAGCGGATTCTCCGCGCTGGCGCATCCGCGGGTCTGGCAGCCGGTGGGGAAGGCGATTGCCGGCCTGTTCGCCTCGCTCGGCGTCGACGCCGGCCACGCCAGCGCGGGCTACCTCGCCATGTGGTGGCTGCACATGGTGACGGTGCTCGGGTTCCTGGCCTACCTGCCGTACTCGAAGCACATGCACCTGCTGGCATCGCCGTTTGGCGTGTTCTTCGCCCAGTTGGATGAGGGCGTGCTGCCGGCTGGGACCGAGGGCGCCTCGAAGCTCGAGGAGTTCACCTGGCGCGAGCTGTTCAGCGGGCTGGCCTGCGCCGAGTGCGGCCGTTGCGACCGCGCTTGCCCTGCGTTCCTGAGCGGCTATCCACTCTCACCTAAGGACTTGATGCACGAGGTGAAGCTGCTGGTGCGCGGCGGCGGCGGGGACGGCGCGGGTTTGGTGGGCGCGGCCGTCAAGAACGAAACCATCTGGGCCTGTGTCACTTGCGCGGCCTGCATGGAGCGGTGCCCGGTATTCAATGAGCACGTGCCGCTGCTCGTCGAGATGCGGCGGCGCCTGGTGGCCAACGGCGCGGTGGACGCGCAGCTCCAGACGGCCCTCATGAATCTGGGCCGCTATGGGAACTCCTTCGGCCAGTCGCCGCGCAACCGGACCAAGTGGGTGCAAGCGCTCGGCTTCAAGCCCAAGGACGCGCGCAAGGAGGCGGTCGAGTACCTCTGGCTCACCGGCGACTACGCCGCCTACGACCCGCGCGTGCAGCCGGTGACCGTCGCGGCGGGGAAGGTGTTTGAGCGCGCCGGCCTGAACTTTGGAATCCTCTACGAAGCCGAGCAGAACTCGGGCAACGACGCGCGGCGCGCCGGCGAGGAGGGCCTCTTCGAGGTCCTGCGCGACAAGAACCTGGCCTCGCTCGAGAAGGCGCGCTTCGAGCGCATCGTCACGGGCGACCCGCACACCTACCACGCCCTCAAGAACGAGTACGGGCGCGACGGCGCCGTGCTCCATTACTCCGAGCTGCTGGCGGAGTTGATCGCCTCGGGCCGGCTGCCGGTGTCGCAGAAGCTAGAGGCGGTTGTCACCTACCACGACGGCTGCTACCTGGGGCGCTATAACGGCGTCTATGACCCGCCGCGGCGGGTGATCGAGGCGCTCGGCGCGCGCCTTCTGGAGATGCCCAGAAACCGCTCCACCGCCTGGTGCTGCGGCGCCGGAGGCGGGCACATCTGGATGGAGGACGTACCCGGCATCGAGGAGCGCCCGGCGGAGCGCCGCGTGCGCGAGGCGGCCGCCACCGGCGCTGCCATCCTGGCCGTCGGCTGTCCGAAGGACATGGTGATGTTTGAAGACGCGTCCAAGACCGCCGGCCTGGAAGGCCGGCTCGCGGTCCGCGACGTGATGCAACTGGCGGAGGAGGCCACCCGGTCCAATGGCGCGAACTAACGGTTCCGGTCCCGTGCGCATAGGGGTATATGTCTGCCACTGCGGCAGCAACATCGCCGCCACGGTGGACGTCAAGGGTGTCACCCAATTCGCTGCGACTCTTCCGGGGGTCGCGGTGGCGCGCGACTACAAGTACATGTGCTCGGACCCGGGCCAGCAGCTCATCACCCAGGACATCCACGAGCTTGGCTTGAACCGGATCGTGGTGGTGGCCTGCTCGCCGCACCTGCACGAGAAGACCTTCCGCGGCGCGGCGGCCGCGGCCGGGCTGAACCCTTATTTCACCCAAATGGTCAACGTGCGCGAGCACGATTCCTGGGTGCACAGCGACAAGGGAGCGGCCACCGACAAGGCCCAGGACCTGGTGCGCGCCGCGGTGCGGCGGGTAGCGCTGCACGTTCCGCTCGAGCGCCGGAGGGTTTCGGTCCACCCCGACGTGCTGATCGTGGGCGGCGGCATTGCGGGCATCCACGCCGCGCTCACGCTGGCCAACGCCGGCAAGAAGGTCTACCTGGTGGAGCGCGAGCCTACCATCGGCGGCCACATGGCGCAGTTCGACAAGACCTTCCCCACGCTCGACTGCGCGGCCTGCATCCTCACGCCCAAGATGACCGCGGTGCGGGCGCATCCCAACATCACGCTGTGGACGCTTTCGGAGGTGGCCGAGGTCGAGGGCTTCGTTGGCAACTACAAGGTCAAAGTGCGCCGCAAGCCGCGCTACATCATCGAGGATCTCTGCGTCGGGTGCCTGGAGTGCGTCGAAGCCTGCGTCTACAAGCAGGCCAAGGTCAGCGACGAGTTCAACCTCGGGCTGGGCAAGCGCAAGCCCGTCTACATGCCGTTCCCGCAGGCAGTGCCGCAACTGGTCCTGATCGACCCGGATACCTGCATCGAGTTCAAGAGCGGCAAGTGCAAGAAGACCTGCATCGAAGCCTGCGGCGAGCGCCAGGCCATCGACTTCCAGCAGAAGGAGAGCATGGAAGCCATTGAGGTGGGCACGATCATCGTTGCCACTGGCTTCGATGCCTTCGATGCGCGGCGGGTGCCCTTTTATGGCTATGGCACCTATCCGAACGTCTACACCGCGCCCGAAATCGAGCGGCTGGTGAACGCCTCCGGGCCGACCGGCGGCGAGGTCGTGCTGCGCGACGGGAGCAAGCCGCGGACGGTCGGCATCGTGCACTGCATCGGCAGCCGCGACGCGCACACCAACCGCTACTGCTCGCGCGTCTGCTGCATGTATTCGCTCAAGCTGGCCCACCTCATCAAGGAGAAGACCGAGGCGCAAGTCTACAACTTCTACATCGACATCCGCGCCCCGGGGAAGGCCTTCGAGGAGTTCTACAACCGCGTGGCCGAGGAAGGCGTGCAGTTCATCCGCGGCAAGGTCGGCGACGTGTACCCGGCCGGCGAGGACGGCCGGCTGACGCTCCAGGTCGAGGACACGCTGCTCGGCCAGGTGCGCAAGATTCCGGTGGACATGCTGGTGCTCTCGGTCGGGCTGGAGGCGCGCGCCGACGCCTCCGACGTGCGGCGGCTGTTCAACATCGGCTGCTCCAGCGAAGGCTTCTTCCTGGAGCGCCACCCCAAGCTCGCGCCGGTGAGTACCGCCACCGACGGCGTCTTCCTGGCCGGCTGCTGCCAGGGGCCCAAGGACATCCCGGACACGGTGGCGCAGGCGGGCGCGGCGGCGGCTGAGGCCTTTGCGCTGATCGACGCCGGCTACGTCGAGATGGAGCCCAACACCGCCTACATCCGCGAAGACGACTGCTCGGGCTGCAAGACCTGCATTCCGCTGTGCCCCTTCAGCGCCATTACCTTCCGCGCCGATGTGAAGAAGGCGCAGATCAACGAGGTGCTCTGCAAAGGCTGCGGCACCTGCGTGGCGGCCTGCCCCTCCGGTTCCATCGGCCAGAACCTCTTCGAAGACGACGAGATCTTCGAGGAGATCGCAGGGGTTCTGGCATAGCGGGCTAGGAGTCGCGGGGAGTTCCGCCGCTTTCGCGGGCGGTTGCGCAATCGCTGTGAGCAGGCGGCATCGCAGATGCTGAATCGAATTGGCAGGGCGAAGAGATGGTTGCTGTGGATCTCTGCGTCGCTGCTCCTGATCCTGGCGGCAGTGGCCATCGCCGCCCAGGTGCTTTCCCGGCGGATTGAACCCTACATTCGCGAACAGACGGTGGAGTACCTGCGCCAGCGGTTCGCGAGCGATGTCGAAATCGGCTCGCTCCACGTCTCCACGCCTATTGACTGGCCGCTGAGATTGTTGCTGCGCGGCAGACGCGGCGCTCTGGCGCGTGTGACCGGAGAGCGCATTTCGCTGTGGCACAAACACCGCCATGACCGGCCGCCGCTCGTGGCTATCGGCAAGGTCGCCTTTGACGTGGAACTGTATTCGCTCTGGGACCGCCCGGTGCGCGTGACCATGGTTCGGCTGGAAGGCCTGCGGATCGTCGTGCCGCCCAAGGGCCCAAACACTCCGCGGGCGGAACAGAGCGCGCCGCCCACATCCGCTGGGAGGGCTGCGGCGCCATCCGTGATTATCGATACGATCATCGCAGACGGCTCTAGGCTCTCCGTTCTGCCCAAGGATCCGAAAAAGAATCCGCTGGAGTTCGACATCCGGAAGCTCAAACTGGAATCGGCCGGTCCAGGCATCGCCATGCGTTACACGGCCGTACTCACCAACCCCAAGCCACCCGGCCTCATCCGCTGCCAGGGCCGCTTCGGGCCATGGGTGTCGGAGGATCCGAGCGACACGCCGCTGGGCGGTGAATACGTCTTCGAGAACGCCGATTTGAGCGTGTTCAGGGGGATCGCCGGACGGCTGGATTCGACGGGCAAGTTCGCCGGCACGCTCGACAACATCGTCGCCGACGGCGAGACGCGCACGCCGGATTTCCGGCTCACCATCAGCGGGAATCCGGTGCCGCTTCAGACCACGTACCACGCCATCATCGACGGCCGAAATGGCAACACACTGCTGCAGCCGGTGGAGGCCACGCTGGGCCGGACCAGGTTTGTGGTGCGCGGAGGCGTGGTCCGCGGCCCCGGCGAAAGCGGCAAGACGGTCGCGCTGGATGTCGTTTTCCGCGAGGGCTACATTGAGGACCTCATGCGCCTGGCGATGAGAGGCCCCAAGCCGATGATGCGCGGCCCCATCGATCTCAAAGTGAAGCTTCAATGGCCGCCGGGAAAGCGCGACATCGCCGACAAGCTGCGGCTCTCCGGGTCCTTCGCGCTGCGGCAGGCCCACTTCACCAGCGCAACGCTGCAGGACAGGCTCGACGCGCTGAGCAGTCGCGCACAAGGAAGACCGGGCGACAGGGCGGTGGACGAAGTGCCCGCTACCCTCGCAGGGAGTTTCCGCCTGGCCAACGGCGTCATCGAATTCTCGCGGCTGCACCTTGCCATCCCCGGCGCGGATCTGGCTCTGACCGGCAGCTACACGTTCGACAAGGAAGCGCTCGACTTCCGCGGCCGGCTGCGAATGCAGGCCAGGGTGTCTGAAACTGTGACCGGCTGGAAGCGATGGGCGCTGAAGATGGCAGACCCATTCTTCGCCAGGGACGGCGCGGGGACGCAACTGCACATCCGCATCGACGGCACGCGCGCGGAGCCGCGCTTCGGGTTGGACCGCGGGAACTAGCCCGAACTTCTCACACGCCTTCGGCTGCGGCTTGCGGGAGGCCGGCATCTTCTGCGTTGCGCTCGGGGTGAGTCCTCGACGTACTGTTCAAGT
>JBEKLJ010000190.1:0-7023 GCA_050010255.1 Bryobacteraceae bacterium | reverse complement strand
CGCCCGTGGTGAATCCCTCCCGGACTTCTGTCCGATAGAGCAGATCCTCGTTGAGTTTCTCTCCCGGACCCAGACCGATAAAGCGGATCGGGATCTCGCCGCCGTCCGCGTTCGTGGCGGTGGCGGCGAGGAAACGGGCGAGGCCGGCAATTCGCTCCGGCTCTCCCAGTTCCGGCAGCAGAATCCTCCCCGAGCACTCCGCGACGCCGCCGGCCAGGATGGCACGGACGGCCTCGGGGAGAGATATGAAATAGCGGCTCGCTAACGGGTCCGTGACCGTCAGCGGTCTCCGCTCGGAGATCTGCTGGAGAAGGATCGGCACGACGCTGCCGCTCGATCCGATCACGTTGCCAAGGCGGACAGCGTTCATGCGGCACTGCGGACCGCTGAGCGCGGCCACGGTCAGTTCAGCGAGCCGCTTGGAGGCGCCCATGATGCTGTGGGGGTTCACCGCCTTGTCGGTGGAGACGAGTATGAGCTTCGAGGCGTTGTGGCTGATAGCCGCCTGGGCCAGCCTGTAGGTTCCAATCGCGTTGTTGCGCACTGCGGCTAGCGGGTTGAGTTCGAGAAGCGGAACGTGCTTGAAGGCCGCGGCGTGATAGACAATCTCCGGGCGAATGCGGCTGAAAATGCTGCCCAGCAAGCCGGCCTCCGTCACACTCCCCAGGATGGCCTCGTTGGGGAGGCGCTCATGCGCCAGCGCCAGATGCCGGTGGATTTCGAAAAGGTTGTGTTCGGAGGAGTCAAGCAGGATAACTTGAGCGGGATCGGCCGTAGCGAGCGCCTTGACCAGGGCCGACCCAATGTAGCCGCCAGCGCCGGTGACCAGAACCTTCCGGCCGGCCGCGCCAGAGGCGAGCGGGAAATCCCCGTCTTCATCGCCGGCCTGCGCCAGAAAACGCTGATATCGAAGTGTCTCCGAACTGGACATGTACATCGACGAGCGCTGCCATCGCCTTCCGCGAGGATCCTTAGGGAATCTTAGCAGGGCGCCGGAAACTGGCGGGCGAATTCCTCGCTGGCCGCCGCGGTTTCAATCAGTTGCACCCGCGCCGTGCGGGCCACGTTGTTTTCGTGCCAAGATGGGAAACGTTTTCAGCCAGGTCCAGCGCCGCGGCGGGCTGGGCGGGAGGATTGACTCGGGATGAAGCTGGAAGACGTCGCCCAACGAGCCAAGGTATCGATGGCGACGGTCTCGCGCGTGCTCAATGCTTCCGCCGGTGTGCGCAGCAGTACCCGGGCCAGGGTCCTGAAGGCCGTCAAGGAGCTCAACTACACTCCGAACCTGCACGCCCAGACGCTGGCGGGTGTAAAAAGCCGCACGCTGGGGATGATCGTCTCAAACCTGGAGAATCCGTTCTTTCTCGATATCTTCCGCGCACTCGAGGCCGACGCTCACCGGCAGGGGTACGACGTCATCGTCGCCAACACGGATTACGAGGCCGAGCAACTGGTTTCGAACGTCCGGCTGATGCTGCGCCGGCGAGTCGCCGGCCTGGCCGTCATCGTATCCGAGATGGAACCTTCGCTCATTCAGGAGCTCACCGCCCTCAAGCTGCCAGTCGTCTTTTACGACGTCGGCGCGCCGACGCGCAACATCAGCAACATCAAGGTGAACTACCGGTGGGGGATAGAGCGGCTGATCGAGTACCTGCGGGATCTCGGGCATCGGCAATTCGCCTTCATCGGCCACCACACGCGATTGGCGCCTTTAAGCGAGCGCCAGACGGCGTTCCAGGACGCGATGGCGCGGTACGGCCCGGAGGTGCGGTTTGCGACGGCGGCCGGTTCGGACGGATTCGTCGGCGGCCGTCGGGCTGCTCGCGAACTGCTGGCCTCCGGCTTCCGGCCCAGCGCGATTGTCTGCGTGAACGACTTCATGGCCGCTGGCGTGTTGAGGGAACTCCGGGAGCAGGGCCTGCGCGTGCCTGTGGACGTTTCGGTTACCGGATTCGACAACATCAGCCTCTCGGAATTCGTGTTCCCGAGCCTGACGACCGTGAACATACCTAGATCCGAGATCGGTCGCCTGGTCTTCCGGAGTCTGACGCCGGAGCACGACCGCGCACAGGCATCCGGCCGCGAAATCTACATCGAGACGGAGCTGGTGGTGCGGGAGTCAACCTGCCCGGCTCCATCACTGGCTACGCCGGCTTCGGAATCGAAGTGAGTCGAGGCCTTGGCCTGATCAGTCTCTCCTGCGCCTTCTTCGACAGCGCGGCACACGCTCTTGACCGCGTGCCAGGATTCTGACCTTAATGTGCGGGGGAATTCCGGCTTGGTAGTGGGTGGCGGGCAGGCTGCGCCCATTGGCGGCGCAGTACGGCCGAGCGCCGGTGAGCATCCACAGAGCGCCGGAGCCGAAAGCGCTTTCACCCTGACTTGCTGTGCACCGTCGCTCAACTGAGTTCAGCAGAGAATCGCGGAATCCTCGCTGCGGTCCGGACGCTGAGCGCTACTCCGGCTGGCTTAGCGTCAGGATCCCGTCGCCCTCCACGTCGCCCGATTCCTGCACCGTCCCAACCGGACAGATCACGTGCTAATGAAACCGGACATCTTGACGTGCTAACGACAACTGCATGTTCATCAGCCGGACCACGCCCAGGCGCGCCGGCGAATACGCTACGGCAGACGGAAGTCGCCATGAAGCAATACTCCTGCGTGTAGCTGCTGGATCATCCCTCGTGCACCAATGACGCTGATTTCGTTCGTCCGCCGACGGCGGCAGACGCCGGCGGCGCTCAGGCCCGCTTGTACTGGATCCAATTCGTCGTCTTGTCCGTCACCCGGAAGGGAATGTCGCTGCCGTCGAGGATCGCCTTCCAATCCACGAGCCCGGCGAAGGCCGTGCCGTACTGGACGAGCCGGTCCATAGCCTCGACGTCATCCATGTCAATGGGGTCCTTGAGCGCCGGATCGAGCTTGCCGATGTCGGCGTCCAGCCGGTAGAGGAGCATCTGCGGGAACTGCCGGTAGACGATCTCGGTCTGCTGCTCGCCGGGAGAGCGGAGCAGCTCCGCCAGCACCCACTCGAGCCAGCCTAGGAGCGTGCGCGGCGGCTGGTCATTGTGCGGGAAGCGGCCGGTGCCGAGCGAGACGACCGTGGTCTCGTCCGGGCTGTACTCGTCGGTGTAGCAGAAGGCCTCGACGCAGGCCTGGTAGACCGGGTTGCCGGTCACCCCGACGCCGCCGTCGACCAGCGTCCCAACCGGAGGCGGGCTGCTGAACTTCCACGGGTCGAAGTAGGTCGGCGCGGCCGCGGAGGCCGTGGCGCAGTCCAAAAGCCCGAGCCGCCCGGTCACCTGCGAGTTCGCCGGCTTGTCCTTGACGAAGTACCAGGGCATGCCGTCCAGACCCTTGGCGGTCAGCAGCAGGTCGATGGGGGAGTCGTTCAGCTTCCAGGCGCTGGCCGGGCCGAACTCCTCCGCGAGAACCTGGCGCAGTTTCCCGATCGAGTACATCGAGCCGGTGGCCAGGCGCTTGATGGCGTTCCACGGCGCGCGCGGGCTGAAGATCTCCCGCCCCCGCCGCAAGTACAGGTCGAGGATGCGCGCGGCCGGGATGCCGGCCGCCACACAGGCGCTTAGCAGCGCGCCGGTCGAGGTGCCGGCGGCGAAGGAGAACGTCTCCCGCGTTGCCCGGCCGGTAGTCTCCTCGAGTTTCATTAGCAGGCAGGCGGGTATGATGCCACGGATTCCCCCGCCGTCGATGGAGAGCAGGTAGCGTCGTGCCATACCAGGCAGGGTACACCTACGGGCCGCGCAAAGGGCGGACCGATGGCGCTAAACGCTTGCTCCGCCGCGCCATCCCGCCGCCGCCGCTTCGTCACTGGCGCGGCGCCCGGGCAGCCATTAACCAAACCTCCGGGTGCTGATATAGTGCTAAGGCGGAGGAGCGCAATGAGGAAGATCGCAAGAGTGGCGGCTGTGGCCGCCCTCGCCGCGGCGCTGGCGGGTTGCCGCGCCCACAACCTGCGCCGAGCCGAGGCGGCAATGGCACGCGGCGACTACGAGAGCGCCGAGCTTCTGTTGGAACGCGTGCTCCAACGCAGCCCGCAGGATGCCGAGGCGCATCTCCTGTCCGGCAAAGCCAAGCTGCTCAGAGGACGACTCGAGGGCGGCGCGGAGGAGCTCGAGGTAGCCGCCCAGCTCGATCCGGGGCTGAAGGCGCGCATTGCGCGGGTTTACTTCGATGCGGGCACGCGGCTGGAGTTTGGGCGGATGTATTTCCAGAAGGCCATACAGCACGACCCGCACATCGCACCACAGATCAGCGCCTGGGCCCTCAAGGCGGCCCAATCGCAGGCCGACGCCCAGCAGTGGACCAAGGCACTCGAGACCGCACAGACAGCCATCGAGGCCGATCCCGGCAGCCGCTCTCGGTTTGGCTCGCTCTTCCTGGCGGGCGCGACGGCCAACCTGGCCCAGGACCCGCGGCTGGCCTCCGAATACACGGCCCAGACGTGCTCAGCCGGGCTGGAGTACGTTAAACCGGCCGCGCAGATGCTGTCCACGATGAAGTCCACGGGTTTCACGTACTTCACGGGTTACCAAGAGGCGCGGCGGTGCCTGTGCGGCGCGCTCGGAGGGAACCCCACCCTGGCGCGCGAGGACGACGACTTTGCCTGGCTGGCCTACGGCGAGCTCTTCGATGGTCCGGGCGAGTACCTGAAGCTGTTCCCGAACGGCAGGCACGCCACCCAGGCTCGAGAGGCCGTCCGCCGGGCGCGGCGCGCCATGCTCCAGCCGGGCTGCACGGCGGTTCCCGCGCCGAGCACGGCGGTTCCCGCGCCGAGCACGGTGCAGAGCGCACCTAGCCGCACACCCGCGAGCGCAGCTGGCCGCTCACCTGCGAGCGCACCTGGCCGTACGGCGGGAGGCGCGCTCAGCCGCCCCATTGCCGAGGCCCCAAGGCGTGCGATTCCGCCGCCTCCGCCGCCCCCGCCGCCGGAGGGTCCCCAGAGACACCCAAGGCCGGTGGGGCGCATCAAGGTCGACGACACGATTAACCAGGGCAAGCTGATCCGCCACGTGGCGCCGGCTTACCCGGAGGTGGCCCGACGGGCAGGCATCGAGGGAACGGTCCGGCTCAGCGTGCTCATCGGCGTGGACGGGAAGGTGAAACAAGTGCGCGTCCTCAGCGGCCACCCGATGCTGGCGGTCGCGGCCGAAGAGGCGGTCTGGCAGTGGCTCTACCAGCCCGCGCTGGTCCAGGGAGAGCCCGTGGAAGTCAGGCCGGAGATCCACGTGAACTTCCGGTTGAGCCAGTAAGCCGCAGGCGGGGACGAGGGCGTCCGCCCTGCTGCGGGACGTAGCCTCGAGGCGAGCGAAGCCACGGATTCTGTGCAATCATGCTCCTGGCATCTGTTTCTTCGGAACTGCTTGCCATGCCCAAACGGACTGACATCAGGAAGGTCATGATCATCGGGTCTGGGCCCACCATCATAAGCCAGGCCTGCGAATTCGACTACTCCGGGACGCAGGCCTGCAAGGCTTTGCGCAAGCTCGGCTATGAGATCGTTCTGGTCAACTCGAACCCGGCCACCATCATGACCGACCCCGGCATGGCGGACGTCACCTACATCGAGCCCCTGACCCTGAAGAGCGTGACCGAGATCATCGCCCAGGAGCGGCCGGATGCCTTGCTGCCCAACCTGGGCGGCCAGTCCGGGCTGAACCTGTGCGCGCAGCTCCACCGGGAGGGGATACTCGAGCGCTACGGCGTTCAGGTAATCGGCGTCCAGGCCGACGCCATCGAGCGGGGCGAAGACCGCCTCGCCTTCAAGGAGACGATGCAGCGGCTCGACATCCCCATGCCGCGCAGCGCGCCGGCCTACTCGGTGGAGGAAGCCGAGCTGATCGCCTCCAGCCTGGGCTACCCCGTGGTCATCCGTCCCGCCTATACGTTGGGCGGCACCGGCGGCGGCCTGGTCTACAACTTCGAGGAGCTGCAGGTGGTGGCCAGCCGCGGTATCGCCGCCAGCCTGGTGGGGCAGATCCTGGTCGAGGAATCGGTGCTGGGCTGGGAGGAGCTGGAGCTGGAAGTCGTCCGCGACGCCAAGAACCAACTGATCACCGTCTGCTTCATCGAGAACGTGGACGCGATGGGGATTCACACCGGCGATTCCTATTGCGTGGCGCCCATGCTCACCATCGCGCCCGAGCTGCAAGCGCGCTTGCAGGAGATGTCTTACAGAATCGTCGAAGCCATCCAGGTGATCGGCGGGATCAACGTGCAGTTCGCGCACGACCCCCAGACCGGGCGAGTCGTGGTCATCGAGATCAATCCCCGCACCTCGCGCTCCTCGGCCCTGGCTTCCAAGGCGACCGGCTTCCCCATCGCCATGGTCTCCTCGATGCTCGCCGCCGGCCTGACGCTGGATGAGATCCCCTACTGGCGGGACGGGACCCTGGAGAAATACACGCCCTCCGGGGAGTACGTGGTCGTCAAGTTCGCGCGCTGGGCATTCGAGGAGTTCCGGGGGGCCGAGGACAAGCTGGGCACGCAGATGCGCGCCGTCGGCGAGGTCATGAGCATCGGCCGAACGTACAAGGAGGCTTTGCAGAAATCCATTCGTTCGCTCGAAATCGGGCGGTACGGGCTGGGCTTCGCCAAGGATTTCAACCAGCGTTCGCTCCCGCAGCTCCTGGACCTGCTGCGGGAGGCCACCAGCGAGCGGCAGTTCGTCATCTACGAGGCGCTACGCAAGGGGGCCGATCCCGGCCTAATTTGCGAGATCACGTACTTGAAGCGTTGGTTCATCGACCAGATGAAGGAGCTGGTGGACCTGGAGGAGGAGATCCTGCGCTACCGCGGCCAGCCCCTGCCGGACGAGCTGCTGGTGAGGGCCAAGAAGGACGGCTTCGCCGACCGCTACCTGGCCAAGCTCATCGGCGCCGAGGAATCGGCCATTCGCGGCCAGCGGAGGCGCCTGGGCGTGGTCCAGGCCTGGGAGCCGGTGTTGGTGAGCGGCGTCGAGAACGCGGCCTACTACTACTCCACCTACAACGCCCCGGACCGCTG
>JBEKLJ010000189.1:0-10990 GCA_050010255.1 Bryobacteraceae bacterium | reverse complement strand
GGGCGCGGCCTCAGGCCGCGTCCGCGGGTGGCGTGCATGAGAAAACTGATTCTGTTGGTTGGGCCGCTCGTGGTCTGTGCGGCTATCCTGGTTCTGGCCGGCGCCGGCGCGGCCTCCTCGCAGCAGGAAGGGCTGTGGCGGCATCGTAATCTCGGCAAGGCGTTCTATGAGACGCCGACCACAGTCCCGCAAGCGGTCACGGAACTCCGCAAGGCCCTGGAGCTGGCGCCGGACTCCTTCCGCGACCGGCTGAACTACGGCCTCGCGTTGTTACGCGCCGGCCAGAACAAGGAAGGCATCGCCGAGCTGGAGAGGGCGCAGAAGCAGGACCCCAGCATCCCGCACACCTGGTTCAACCTGGGCATCGCCTACAAGCGCGAGAGCCGGTACCAGGATGCGATCCGGCAGTTCGAGCGCATGATCGAGCTCGTGCCCGGCGAGCCGGTGTCCCATTACAACCTGGGCGTGCTCTACAACCTCACGGGCCGCGGGGCCGAGGCGCTGAAGCAGTTCGAGATCGCGGCCCGGCTCGACCCCAAGCTGGTCGCGCCCCGGTTCCAGATCTATAACGCTTACCGCCTGGCCGGTAATGAGGAAGAGGCGGCCAAGGCGCTCGCCGTCTTCCTGGAGGCCAAGGCCGCGCAAAAGGCCGCGGACGACTCCGAGGACATGGAGTGGAGCTTCTACGCCGAGCTGTATGACCCCATCCAGGCCCTGCCGGCGCCCCGCCCCGCCGCGGCTGCCCCGCCGGTCCAGTTCAAGGACCAGAAACTTCCGGGAACCGTGGACCCCGGGACTGCGGGCCTGCTGGTGATCGACGCGGACGGCGACGGCAGGCCTGACCTGCTGGCCTGGTCGCGCGACGGCATCCGACTGTACCGCAACGGCACGGACCTGGTGCCGGACTCCGGCCTGGGCGACATGCGGGGCGTGATCTCAATAGCCGCCGGCGACTTCGACAACGACGGGCTGGCCGATCTGTGCGTGCTCACCGAGGCCGGGCCGCTGCTCTATCGCAACGCCAAGGGACGCTTCGAGCGCCAGAAGGCGCCGCTGCCGCCGGGCCGTTTCGAACGCGCGGTCTGGCTGGATTTCGACCACGACTACGACCTGGACCTCTTCCTGCTCGGCGAGAAGCCCGTGCTGCTGCGCAACGAGGGCGCCGCCGGGCTGCGCGACTACACCGCCCACTTTCCGTTCGTGGCCGGCAGGGCCATTGACGCCGTTGCCTTCCGCCTGGTGCCGGACTCCAAGAGCGTGGACCTGCTGGTCTCTTACGCTGGCCGCAACGCCGTGCTCTACCGCGATCAGATGCGCGGCGTGTTTGAGGCCGCCGGCGTGGACACGATTCCGCCGGGCGCCAGGTCCCTGAGCGTGGCCGATGTCGATAACGACAGTTGGCTCGATGTGGCATTCTCGGGCCCCAGCGGCACCAGCGTGGCGATGAACCGCGAAGGCAGGCTCACCGCCGCGCCGGCGCTGGCCCCCGCCTCCCCGGCGCTCGTTTTCTCCGATCTGGAGGGCCGCGGCCTCTCGGACCTGATCGCGCGCGACGCGGTTTACCGCAATGAGGGTCTCGCGAAGTTCTCAGCGGCGATGAAGCCCGCCAGCTTCCCGGAGGCGGTCGCCTGGGCGGAGGCGGATTTCAACAACGATGGCCGGCCGGATCTGGCCGCCATCGCTCCCGACGGCAGTATCCACCTGCTCACGAACAAGAGCGCTACCACCAACCAGTGGCTCCGCGTGGCCATCACCGGGATCAAGAACCCGCGAATCGGCGCCGGCGCCGAAGTGGAGGTCAGGTCCGCCACGCGCTACCAGAAGAAGATCTATCAAGGTGTGCCGCTGCTGTTCGGCCTGGGCGAAGACAAACAGGTGGACACGGTCCGCATCAGTTGGCCGAACGGCCTCATCCAGAACGAGACCGCGCAGGCGGCCGGCCGCACCGCGCTCTACAAGGAGGCGCCGCGGCTGTCCGGCTCGTGCCCGATGATCTTCGCCTGGGACGGCCGCAAGTTCGAGTTCATCGCCGACGTGCTCGGCGTCGCCCCCCTGGGCGCGAGTTCGGGGGACGGGAGCTACTTCCCGGTCGACAGCGACGAGTACGTTCAGATCCCCGGCGAGCAGCTCGCCCTGCGTGACGGCCGCTACGAGATCCGCATCACCGAAGAGCTGCACGAGGTTTCCTACATCGACCAGGTGCGCCTGATCGCCCTGGATCACCCGGCCGGCGTCGAGATTGTCACCAACGAGAAGTTCAAGGCGCCACCCTTCCCCGAGTTCCGCCTGTGGGGCGTTTCCAAGCGTATCTACCCCGTGGCCGCCCGGGACGGCAGGGGCCGGGACCAGCTCTCGAGCATCCTGCGCCGCGACCGGGTTTACGCCGCGGGCTTCCGCCACGACATGCGAGGCGTGGCCGAGACGCACTCTCTCACGCTCGACTTCGGCCCCAACGCGGCCCGGAACAATCGCGCCGTGCTGATGCTCCATGGCTGGATCGACTGGGCCGACGGCTCCACCTTCATGGCCGCCTCGCAGGGCAGCCGGGAGGGCCTCTTCCTGCCCTACCTTCAAGTGCGGGACGCCGCCGGCCAGTGGCGCACCGTGATCGAGGACATGGGCGTGCCCGCGGGCGAGCCGCGGACCATCGCGGTGGACCTGACCGGCAAGTTCCTCTCCTCTTCCCGCGAGGTCCGCATTGTCACCAACGCCTGCGTCTACTGGGACCAGATCTGGCTCAGCGAGGATACAGCCGCGCCGCCCGTGCGGATGACCGCGATGGACCCCGAGACGGCCGGCCTGCGGCTGCGCGGCTTCTCGCGCGCGGTCCTGGACGCCCGGCACGAACAGCCCGAGTACTACGACTACGCGCACTGGGAACCGGCGGCCATGTGGAATCCCGTCCCCGGTCTCTACACGCGCTTCGGCGACGTGCGGGAACTCCTGACGGCGGTCGATGAGAAGCTCGTCCTGATGGGCTCCGGCGACGAGTTACAGCTTCGCTTCTCGCCGCGCCGGCTGCCTCCGCTGCCCGCCGGCTGGAAGCGCGACTTCCTGGTGTTCGTTGATGGCTGGTCGAAGGATGCCGATGCGAACACCGCGTTCGCCGATTCCGTCGAGCCGCTCCCGTTCCACGGCATGAGCCGCTATCCGTACCCCGCCACCGAACACGGCCCGGACGACGCCGCCCACCGCGAGTACATGAAGAAGTGGAACACGCGGAAGCCGGTTCGCTTCCTGGCGCCGCTGGTGGCGCGGACCACGCGCTGAGCCGGCGCGCGCATCGCGTCAACACGCCGGTACGCGTGGCCGCTGGCGACCTAGCCCGGTCTTCTCACACCGTTCGAAGCGAGTCTCGGCGGCAGTTACTCCATTAGTAGAAACGCATTATAGGTGCTCAAATCGGCGCACGCTATAATCTTTCGAAGTGGTTGGTCTCAAGACTTCTCATATAAGTGCTGGCCTGCGCGGCGCAACCGTGCTGCTCGCCGTGACTCCTCTGGTGGCCGGCTCCGCGATAGCGCCTTACGTGTACACGGAAGCGCCGCGCTACGACGCCCAGGCCGCGCTCGCCGGCGGTGAGCGGTTTCCCGACGGCGCGCGCCTGATGATGGCCGCGGCCGGAGCTCCTCGCCCGCTGGTCCCGGGACTGGCGGCCTCGGCCGACGCCGCGGTCTCCTTCGACGGTCAGCGCGTGCTGTTCTCTGGCCGGCTGCGAGCAGGCGAGCCGTGGCAAATCTTCGAGGTCGCCATCGCGGGCGGGACGCCGCGGCGGGTGAGCTCGGGCAATGAAGACTGCGTGCGCCCGTTCTATCTGCCCGAGGACAAGTTCGTTTACTCGCGCCGCACGCCGCACGGCTTCCGGATCGAGATCGCTCCACTGGCGGGTGGCACACCGCTGCGGCTCAGCTATGCGCCCGGGAGCCAGTTCGCCACCGACGTGCTGGCCGACGGCCGCATTCTCTTCGAGGCCCCGCACGCCGCTTCGACCGGCCGGGACCTCTTCGCGGTCTCGAGCGATGGCAGCGGTGTCGAGGCCATCCGCTGCGATCACGGGGGCGACCGCCACGACGGCCGCCAGCTCTCCTCCGGCGACATCGTCTTCCAGACCGGCGCCGCGCTGGCTCGTTTCACCTCCCCGCGCGCCGTTCAGATTCCGCTGACATTGCCCCAGGGCCAGTATCTCGGACCGGCGGCCGAGCTCCCCTCCGGCGAGCTGCTGGTGGCTTGGCGCCCGGCGCCCGGCTCGCCGTACGCGCTCGTCCGCGTCAGGCCGGGGCAGGCGCAGACGGCGCCCGAACCGGTTACGGCGGCCCGGAAGGGCCACGCCATCCAGCCCGTCGTCGCGCGCTCGCATCCCGTCCCGCCGCGGCATCCGTCGAGCCTGGGCGATCGCAACGGCGCCAACATTCTGTGCCTCAACGCGTACGCCTCGCGGGATCGCAAGATCCCCGAGGGCCTGATCGCCGCGATCCGCGCCATCGCCCTCGACGACGGCGGCGCCGAGGTAACACTTGGGCAGACCCAGGTTGACAAGGACGGCTCCTTTTTTCTCAACCTGCCCAGCGAGCGGCCGATCCGCTTCGAGCTGCTCGACCGGAGCGCCAGCGTCCTCAAAGCCCAAAGAAGCTGGTTCTGGATGCGCCGGGGCGAGCAGCGCGTCTGCGTCGGCTGCCACGCCGGGCCGGAGCGCGCGCCGGACAACGCCGTGCCCGCCGTCCTGCTCCGCACCCAGGATCCAGTCAAGATGATGCTCGCCGGTCCGGCCGCCGCCGCACCGGCACCCCAGCAACCCGCGCCGCCCGCGAAATCTACCGGGCAGCAGCCCAAACCGGCAGCCGTTCCCTACGGCGACTGAGATACGAGAATGAAGCACTTCAAAGTTCTGTTGCCACTCGCGGTCATCGCGCTCCTGGCGGCTCAGCAGTCCAGGCCGCCGATCCGTTTCGAAGACGTCACCCAACAGTCCGGCATCCAGTTCACCCACAGCTTCGGCGCGGCCAGGCTTGGCTCGCTGCTCGAGAGCACGGGCGGCGGGGCGGTCTGGTTCGACTACAACAACGACGGCCTGCTGGATCTCTACGTCGTCACCGGCATCCCGCTCGAGAAGGGCATGCACCCGTATCCGCTGAAGAAGATGCCGGAGCCGATGCCGCACAATCACCTCTACCGCAATGACGGCAACGGCAGGTTCACCGACGTCACCGACCAGGCCGGCGTCGCCGCCAACGTCTTCAGCATGGGCGCGATCGCAGCCGACTACGACAACGACGGCTGGACCGACCTCTTCGTCAGCGCCTACGGCCGCGTGATCCTATACCACAACAACGGCAACGGCACCTTCACCGATGTGACCGAGAAGGCCGGCCTGAGGGTGCCTGGCTGGTCCATCGGCTCGGTGTTCCTGGATTACGACCGCGACGGCTGCCTGGATCTCTTCGTCGGCCGTTACGTCAAGTTCGACCCCACCTACCGCGCCTACTACGCGGCCGACAACTACCCCGGCCCGCTGGACTACGAGCCGGAAGCCAACATGCTGTTCCACAACAACTGCAACGGCACGTTCACCGATGTAAGCGCGAGCTCCGGCATCGCCCAGTTCAAGAGCCGCGCCATGGGCGTGACGGCGGGCGACTTCGACCTGGACGGCTGGCCCGATATCTACGTCGCCAACGACAAGACCGAGAACTTCCTCTTCCACAACGAGCACAACGGCACGTTCAAGGAAATCGCCCTGACGGCGGGCGTCGCTTACGGCCAGAGCGGCGAGAACACTTCAGCCATGGGCCCGATCTTCCTGGACTTCGACCACGACGGCCTGGTCGATCTCTGGGTCTCCGACTCGAAGTACAACCGCCTGATGCGCAACATTGGCAACCTGAAGTTCCAGGACGTGACCGAGCGTGCCGGCATTTCGCAGCTCGCCGCGCAGTACGTGAGCTGGGGCACCGGGGCGTTCGATTTCGATAACGACGGCTGGGAGGACATCTTCGTCGCTCACGGCGGCCTCATCCACATGGTCCCCATGGAGCACTCGATTTTCCGCAATTTGGGCGACTGGAAGTTCGAGGACGTCTCCGCGACGGCGGGACCGTTCATCGGGAAGGTCAAGACGGTCGCCCGCGGAGCCGCGTTCGCCGACTACGACAATGACGGAAGGGTCGACGCATTCATCGTGAACCTCGGAGCTCCCGCGATCCTGCTGCGCAACGTGACCGAGAACTCCAATCACTGGATCGGCGTCAAGCTGGTGGGGACGAAGAGCAACCGCGACGGCATCGGCGCGCAGGTGGAGGTCTTCGCGGGCGGCCGGCACTGGCAGCGCGAGCGAGTCGGCTCGTCCGGGTACCTCTCGGGCGACGATCCGCGGTTGCACTTCGGCCTCGGTGCGGCGGCCAAGGCCGACAAGATCGTGGTCACCTGGCCCAGACCGGGCGGCGCCAAGACGGTACTCGAGAACGTCGCCGCCGACCGCGTCGTCACGATTGAAGAGCAGTAGCGATGCGGCGCAGGGTCCTCATACTCGCTGGCGTAGTCCTGGCTCTGGCGGCGGCCACTGGTTTCCAGTCCGCCCCGGCGCGCTATCCCTCGCCCATCGAGCTGGCCGTCTCTGGGGACGGCGCGCGGCTGTTCGTTGTCTGCGACGGCTCCGACGAGCTGGCGGTCGTCGATACCAGAACCGGCGTCGTGATCCGCAAGATCCCGGTCGGCCGCGTCCCCAAGAGCGTAGCGCTCGCCGCCGACGGCCGGCGCGCCTACGTCGCCAACTCCTGGACGGACAACGTCTCGGAGATCGACACGGCGTCGCTCGCGGTCCTGCGCACGCTGCCCGCGGGTTTCGAGCCCAACTCGGCCGTCCCCGACCGCCAGGGCGCTTTCCTCTACACGGCCAACCGCATCAGCAACGACATCTCCGTGATCGATCTCAAGACCGGCGCCGAAGTCAAACGGCTGCTGGCAGGCCGCGGCGCCAGCTACCTGGCGATCTCCGCCGATGGCGCGCGCCTCTACTCCACTCACATCTACCCAAACCGGGCGCCGCATCGTCACGGACCGCTACCGGCTGCGCAACGCCGCCGGCATCTTCCACGTCGCGCTCTCCCGGGACGGACGGCTCGGCATCGCCGCCCAGATGCGGCCCAAGAACCTGATCCCGCTGGCGCACGTGGCGCACGGCTGGGTGATCGGCAACTCGCTGGCGCTGTTCGGACCGGATGTGGGCGACGACGTGGTGCAAGTGCCGATCGACGAGCTGGAGCGCTACTTCACGCCGCCGTTCGGCGTCGCCATCGCGCCGGACAAGAGCGCCGTCTACGTCTCCACCACCGGCTCGGACAGCGTAACGGTGATCGGCGTCGCGCGCCTGCTGCGCTTTGTGCGTTCACTTCCCGCGACGGAACGCGGCCAAGTGGCTAACGACCTTTCCGCCTCCGCCAACTACGTCATTGGCCGCATCCCCGTGGGCCGCGCGCCCAAGGGGATTGCGCTCTCACCGGACGGCACCCGGCTCTACGTCGCCAACCGGACCGACGACACCATCTCGGTGGTCGACACCTTGGCGCGCAGGGTCATCCGCACCATCACGCTGGGCGGGCCTCAGACGCTGACCCCCGAGCGGCGCGGCGAGCGGCTGTTCTACGCCGCCCGCTTCGCCTTCCAGCGCCACTTCGGCTGCGCCAACTGCCACATCGAGGCGACCTTCGATGGCGTCTCCTGGGACCTCGAGCCCGACGGCTTCGGCCGCGACATCGTGGACAACCGCCTGCTCGAGGACATCGCGGACACCGCTCCTTTCAAGTGGAACGGCGGCAACCCGGACCTGGAGACCGAGTGCGGCCCGCGTACGGAGAAGTTCTTCTACCGCTCCCAGAGCTACACGCGCGAGGAGCTGGCCGATTTGGTTGCGTTCATCAAGGCGATCCCCCTGCGGCCCAACCGTTACCGCCCCGCCAATGGCGATCTGACTCCCGCCCAGGAGCGCGGCCGGGCGATTTACGAGCGCACGCGCACCAAGAGCGGCGCGCCGATCCCGGAGAACAATCAATGCTCGGTCTGCCACTCGGGGCCGCACTTCACCAACCGGCAGCTCGCCGACGTCGGCAGCGGCAAGCCCACCGATCGTTCGCCGTTGTTCGACGTTCCGCAGTTGAACAACATCGCGCTCACCGCGCCCTACCTGCACGACGGCTCGGCCCGCTCGCTGGAAGAGATCTGGACGGTCTTCAACCCCAGGGACACCCACGGGGTAACCAACGACCTCCAGAAGGACGAGCTCAACGACCTGATCGAGTATTTGAGGACGCTGTGACGCGCCGTTCATCCGCTGGTCTGGTGGTGCCGGGCCAGCGTCCTGCCGCTGACGGCTGACGCCTCTCAGAACCCGCCGGTGTCGCGGGCCCCTTTGCCCTCGACGCACTCGTGCAGCCGCCCGGTGAGCAGGTTCTTGTACTCCTCGACGCGCCCGCTGGGCCAGGTAACCACCGCGCGGTCCACGCGCTCGCGCTTTCCCAGGCCGAACGTCAGCGTCAGCTCGGACTGCGAGAGGTAGCTCGAGCCGCTCTTGACCATCCGCGAGCTGGCCTCGCCGCCGTAGTAGATGCGTACCGTGGCGCCGATGGCGTCGCGGTTCGACTTGGTGCCGACCAGCTTCAGGCGGATGGACCGGTTGCCGGCGAGCTGGTCGTTGCGGTAGAGGTACGCCGGACCGTGGTTGGTCGTGATCAGCACGTCCACGTCGCCGTCACGGTCGAAGTCGGCGAAGGCCGCCCCGCGGCCGACCTTGGGCTCGGCGAAGCCGCCGCCGACCTGGCTGGCCACGTCCTGGAACCCTTGCGGCCCCCGGTTGAGGAACAGGTGCGGCGGCATGGCATACTGCACGTCGCGCCGCACGGTGGAGAAGTCGTCGATGTGGCCGTTCACCACCAGCAGGTCGAGCCGGCCGTCCAGATCCACGTCGGCAAAGAAGGTCCCGAAGCCCAGGCTGCGCCGGGACCGCCGGCCCAGCTCGGAGCGCGGCGCCTGGTCCACGTACATGCCGCGCTTGGTCGGCGTGTAGAAGCCGAGCATCTCGTTGTCGAAGTTCGTCACCACCAGGCCGGTAATGCCCGAGTTGTCGTAGTCGCCGGTGTCCACCCCCATGCCGCCGCGCGCCCTGCCCTCCTCGCTAAAGGCCACCCCGGCGCGCACCGCCGCGTCTTCGAACCTGCCGTTCCGCAGGTTGTGATAGAGCTTGTTGGGCTCGGTGTCGTTCGCCACGAACAGGTCTGGCCAGCCGTCCAGATCGTAGTCGAACATGGCCACGCCGAGCGATTTCGAGCTCGAGTCGAAGATCCCGCTGGAGGCCGTCACGTCCTCGAAGGTCCCGTTCCCGCGGTTGTGGAACAGCCAGCAGGTGGCGCCGCGATACGCCTCCGGCGTGCAGTATTGCTTCTGCGCCCCATCCACGCTACAGAACACGTCCAGCTCGGGGGACCACTTGACGTAGTTGCAGACGAACAGATCCAGGAGCCCGTCGCGGTCGTAATCGAACCACAGCGCCGAGCTGGAGAACCCGAGGTGACTGCCCAGCCCGGCCTTCTCCGTGACGTCGATGAACGTTCCCTTGCCGGTGTTCTGGAACAGCCGGCTTTGCCCCACGCAGGTGATGTACAGGTCGGGGAAGCCGTCATTGTTGTAGTCCCCGACCGCGACGCCCATGCCGTACACCTCGGCGTCCAGGCCGGCGCGCCGCGTCACGTCCGTGAACGTGCCGTTCCGGTTATTGCGGTACAGCTTCAGCGTCGTGCGCTGGCGCTTGTGCCCCGGCCAGTCCATTCCCTGGACCAGGAGAATGTCCATCCACCCGTCGCCGTCGTAATCCAGGAACGCACAGCCCGCACCCATGCACTCCGGCAGGTACTTGCCGCCGAAAGCGCCGTTGTTGTGAACGAAGCGGATGCCCGCCGGCGCGGTGACGTCCTGAAACCGGAAGCCCAGGCCGCCCGCTTGAGGCTGTGCCAGACCGCGCGCGGCCGCCAGCGCAGGCAAGCCCAGAAGAAACTCTCTTCGATTCACCGCAGCCCCTCAGCCCGGATGGCGCGGCCTGCGAGAACCGCCCGGCTCGCGAGTTTTTCCGAGCGCGTCACGGAAGCCTGACAAGCCCCTTCCTGATGGCATAGACGACCAACTCGGCCGTGCGGTGCACTCCCAGAGCATCCATGAGATTGGCGCGGTGCACGGCGACGGTGTTCACACTTAGGCCCAGCAGCGCCGCAATCTCCTTGTTCGAGTTGCCCTCGGCGATGAGCTGGAGGATCTGTTTCTCGCGCGGCGTGAGCCGGTCCAGGGTGTTGTCCCCGGCGCGCTCGGCGGCCACCAGGCCCGGATCGAGCACCCGCTTGCCGGCCGCCACGTCTTTGATGGCGCTGGGCAGGTCGATATCGTCCGCGTTTTTCAGGATGTAGCCCTGGGCCCCGGCCTCAAAGGCGTTCCGGACGTAGCTCTCCTGCGCGTACATGCTCAGCATGAGAATGGCGGCCGCGGGAACGCGCTGGAGGATCTCGCGCGTCGCCTGGACGCCATCCATCTCCGGCATCGCCATGTCCATGACAATCACCTGCGGCTTCAGCTCCTGGGCGAGCTGGATGGCATCGCGGCCGTTGCTCGCTTCGCCGACGACGCGAATCTCGGGGTCGTCCTCGAGCATGCGCCGGAACCCTTTGCGCACTAGCGCGTGGTCGTCCACCAGCATGACCGTGATCTCGCTGCTCATACCGCTCCCCCCTCGCTCAGCGGAATCTCCAGGCGGACCAGCGTGCCCTTCTCGCCCCGCCGCAAGAACTCGATTTTCCCATGCAGCAGCTCGGCACGCTCGCGCATGGCGATCAGCCCGGTGCCGTGCCGCAGCCCGCCGCCGTTCTTCTCGGGGATGCCGACGCCTTGGTCCTCGACCTCTAGCCTCAGCCGGTCCGCCGAGAACTCCACCCGCACCCAGGCCACCGCCGACTCGGAG
>JBEKLJ010000188.1:0-7090 GCA_050010255.1 Bryobacteraceae bacterium | reverse complement strand
CCTCGGAGGCCTCGAAGTGCACGCGCAGGTCCCGCAGTTCGGCGGCGAGCCGGTTGCACTCGCCCTCTAGGGCGCCCAGACGGGTCCCCTGCGCATGGATGACGTCCAACCGCGTGGCGCGGTCCTCTTCGCAGGCGGCCAGCCTGCCGGATTCGCTGCGCAGCCGGTCGTCCAAATCGAGGAGGGCCTGGATAAGCCGGGCGGAAGGTGAGCCGGCGAGGGGCGCCGGTTGGGCGGCTGGCTGGACCTCGCTCCGGGAGGCGACCAGAAGCATATCGTAGTCGGGGAATATGGCCGGCTCGAAGCGGACGTGCGGAACGCCGAGGCGCAGGAAAAAGTCGCGAATGGACTGCTGGCTGAAGAGGTGCAGATGCTCTCGCGGCTTCAATTGCCCGAGGAAGGGTGCGTTCTCGGCGCGGAGTTGCTCGAACGTTCTCTCTTCCGGAAGGCGCGGAGTCTGAATGAGAAACAGGCCGTCCGGTTTCAGCAGAGATAAGCAATGTTGGATGCTGCGCACGGGGTCGGGGAAATGCTCTAGGACGTCCATGAGCGCGATGACGTCCAGGCTGCCGAGGCTGATCTCATGCTGCTCGATGGGCCCGAGCAGCACCGGGATTCCAAAGGTCTCGCGAGCGAGACCGACCAGCCAGGGGCTTACTTCCAGGCCGGCCGCGTCGAATCCGGCCCATTTCATCAGAGCGACGAAGCCGCCGTGCGCGCTGCCGAGTTCCAGGACCCAGCCGGGGGGCGGCTTGTACCGGAGGAGGGTCCTCAACCAGAAGAGGCATCGCTCGGACAGATCCAGACGGGCCCTGTCGGCGATGCTGGGATGCCCGCAGGTTTCCGGCAGATAGGACGCGTAGTATTGCCTGCCATAGAAACCTTCCTCGCCTTCGGCCGGCACGAGGGTTTCCGGAGCCGGCATCCGCGCCATGACAAGGGAGTGGCAGGAGGCGCACTGCAGATAGTCGGGGGAGAAAGGCTGGAGGGTCTCACAGCCGCACCAGCATCTTTGGGTCTGCTCGCTCACTTGGGGCCCTAACCCGGATGTTTCACCACGATCGTAGCGAGGCGCGATGAGAGAGCCCAAAAACATCAAGCGATGCCACAAGGCGCGCTCGCGGCCGGCGCCCGGAGGTCCGTAACGGATCGAGGACGCCGGCCGAGCGCAACACAGTAGATGCGGCTCTATCGCGCGCCGCAGCAGATTGCTGGTGAAACATCCGGGTTAAGGCTGCGAAGCGGCCAAGTCGAGGCGCGCTCCGCAATCCTGAGGGTAACACGAGGGTCGCGTGGCCATGCGGGCGAGCGGAGAGCAGCCGCGGGCCGCCAGCGGAGACCTCAACGGCAGCATCGCTGAACTCCATTGTGCCATCGTACTGAGGAAATCCCGGCAAATGCAATCGCGGCGCGGAGTGAAGACGAGCGCTGTGGTAGGCTGTTTCACGGCGCCATGTCCACGGACCCGCTGGTCAGCATTGTCACGCCGTCGCTCAACATGGCCGGATTCATCGAAGAGGCCGTCGAGAGCGTGCTGTCACAGGACTACCCGCAAATCGAGTACGTCGTTATGGATGGGGGATCGACGGACGGCACGCTTGAGATCCTCGAGCGGCACCGCGACAGACTCCGGTACGTCTCGGCTCGCGACAGCGGCGCGGCGGATGCGATCAACAAGGGGTTCGCGATGTCGCGCGGCTCGATTCTCGGCTGGCTGAACGCTGACGACCGGCTGCTCGCGGGCGCGGTCGGCGCGGCGGTACGGCGCCTCGCGGCGGACCCGGGCCTGGGCGCGGTGTACGGGCAGGCGTATTGGGTGAATGAACGCGGAGAGGTCCTGCGGCCGTATCCGACGGAGGAGTTCAACGAGGAGCTGCTGGCCAACGAGTGCTTTATTTGCCAGCCGGCGTGCTTCTTCCGGCGCGAGGCCTACGAACGCGTGGGAGGGCTGGACGCGCAGCTTCAGTATTCCTTCGACTACGATCTCTGGATCCGGATGGCGCGGACGTCACGGTTCGGCCTCGCGCCGGAGTTCCTCGCCCATTCGCGCATGCATCGGGGGAACAAGACCTTGGGGTCGCGCAAGGAAGTGCTGCGCGAGACGATTCAGGTGCTGAAACGGCGCTACGGCTACGCACCGTTCAAGGCGGTGCTTTCGTACTACTGTTTTCTGCTGGACGGGCGGGACCAGTTCTACGAGCCCTTGCGGCCGTCCACGTTCAAGTGCCTGCTGAGCCTGCCGGCCGGGTGCTGGGAGAACCGGCGGCACCTGTCGCGGTACTGCCGGGAATGGTGGGCAGCGGTGCGGCCGCGGCCGGGTTGGGTGGGGCGGAAGCTGGGGCGGGCGAGAGGAAGGCGGCGCTAGCGAGCCGTCAGGCGGTTCCAGCTCCGCCGCGAGGCGCACTCTGCGCGGCGGGATCCTCAGCGCTCACACCGTGTTCGATCACGGAACGGACGACGTACACCGGCCTCCGCTTTACCTCCTGAAAGATCATGCCAACGTAGACGCCGATGAATCCGAGCAGGATCATGATGGCCCCAAAGCCCACGGTTGATAGCACGATCAGGGAACTCCAGCCGGGAACCAGAGCGCCCCGCCGGCCGGACAACCAGAGGAATCCGACGTAGAGCGCCTCAGCCGCCGCCAGGCAGAGGAACAGCCCCCCCGTCAGTATCCCGAGCCTGAGCGGAGTCAGCGAAAACGAGAATATCCCGTCGCTCGCCAGCCGGAGCATCCTTCGAAGCGAGTATTTTGAGGATCCGGCCAGCCGTTCGGCGGGCTCGTACGGCAGCAAGACCGTTCGAAACCCAAGCCACGGAATGAGACCTCTGTAAAACCGGTGATACTCTCGAACGTCGCGCAACGCGAGGAGCACCGTTCTGGAAATCAGGCGGAAATCGGCGGCGCCTTCCGGCAGCCTCAACCCGCCCAAACGGTTGATCAACCGGTAAAACGCGCGCGAAGTGAAGCGCTTCAGAGAGGCGCCACGATCCAGACGCCGAGTCTGCACGATATCGTAGCCGCAGTCGTGCAGCTTCAAGATCTCGGGCAGCAGGGCGGGCGGATGCTGGCCATCGCCGTCCATCATGATGACGATATCGGCGTCGGCGTGCGTGAGGCCGGCGCTCAGGGCGGCCTGGTGACCGAAGTTGCGGCTCAGTTCGAGCGCCGTGACCGCGGGATCGGAGGCGGTCAATGACGTGAGGACCGTCTGAGTCTCGTCCGTAGAGCCGTCGTTCACATAGATGTAGCGAACGGCGTAGCCCTCTAACGAGGCCGCGACGGTTCTCAGACAGCCGTGAAAAGAGGGGAGGGACGTCGCTTCGTTGTAAACCGGGATGACGATGTCGAGTCGGCGCATCGCAATAGAACCATACTTGGAGCCGGCGATCGGCCGGCAGTAAGCCATAATCAGCTTTTGGAGCGGGAATTGTCAAGCCGAAGTCCAAAAACGCTATAATGATCATCCATTAGGAAAATGCAGGGGCCCATCCACTGTTCTGTTGAGAGCGGGCCGGCGCCGGAGGACCCGTCTGACGGGCGGGCGAGACCGTTCAGGACCAGGTTTGGGCGCCTCGTCCCTTACTGGCCAGTTCTCGCCGCGCTGCTGGTGCTGGCGCCGCGGCTGCTATCGCCGGAGTTGGGACTGCTCGACGACGCGGTAACGATCCATAGCGCGAGAGAGCTGGCACGACACCCGGGCGCCGTTCTGCGCCTAAATGCCGAGACGGGCCGCTTCGTTCCAGCCTATTGGCTGTACTACACGGCGATCTACGCGATCGCGTGGGCGCAGCCGTTCATGTTCTTCCTGGCGAACCTCTTTGTGCTGGCTGGAACCGCGGCGCTTCTGATCCACTTCATGCTCTGGCGAGGCGCATCCCGGCTGCAGGCGGGTGCAGCCGGCCTGCTGTTCGTGCTCTCCGGCCCGGTAATCGAGAATTTCTACACGCTCTCCAAGGCAGAACCGTTGCAGGTCGCAGTGTCGCTGGCCGGTCTGGCCTTCCTGGCAGCCAGGCAGCGGCAGGAAAACCCGTTTGCTCGCATCGCGCTGTTCGGGGCTGCGATTTCCGCATTCTTCATCGCCTTCGGCGCCAAGGAGACGTCGATTGCGTTGATCCCAATCAGCGCCGGCTGGTTCCTGATTCGCCGGCGTAAGGGCGCCGGCGACCAGATGGGAAGCAGGGAGCGGGAGGTTTTCGCAGCGGCGACGGCGATTGCAGGCGGGCTGTACTTCCTGTTGCGCTGGATCGCAATTTCGACTGCGGTGTCCGCGGGAACGTACACCCGTGCATACCAGATCGCTCCCAGAAGGATGCTCGGCTCGCTGGAAGTCTGGCTTGCCTGGCTGGTGCGCGATTTCCCCTACCTCGCACCGCTGGCGCTGTTCATCGCGTGGACCATGATACGCAGGGAACAAACCCAGACGCGCTTGCTCGGCGATGCATTGATCTGGATGGCGGGCTGGATGGTGGTCATTCTTCCCTGGCAATCCACGCTGGAATACTACTTGCTGCCTTTCGCCGTGGGCTGCGCGGTGTTTGGCGGAGTGGCGCTGGGTCAGCTTGTGGAGCGCCTTCGGCGGGGCCTGGCGTCGCGGTGGCTTCGAGCGGCGGCTGTGCTGACGGCCGTGCTCTTTGCAGTGACGCAAGTCAACAACTCCACGAGCGCCCGCTTCCAGATGATGATCGACGAGGCGAACGCCGACCTTCTGACATTCCTGAGCACCGTGCCGGAGAACAGCACGGTGCTCATCAACCTGCGGAACCCCCACGAGTATGTTTACGAAATCGGCGCGCACCTGGCGGATTTGCGGGGCAGGCCGGACGTGTCGGTGGGTTATTTTGGCTTCCAGGCGGCGTCGCCGGACCGGCGGAGGCTCTCCTACTACGTTGCGACGCCGGTGCTCGAGAACCAACTGGTGCCGGCGCCACGCGCGGGCTTCTACGAGTCGGGAGCGCGGGAGTGGGGCCGTGCGCTGCGCGCTTCTGGGGGAACCGGCATGACTCCCGTGTACCAGACGCAGCGCCGAATGCGGGTCGTCGATCTCGGTCTGCACCGCTTGGTTTGTCCGTTCCTGCCGCCGGGGGCCGGCATCTATTGCTCCTCGCCACGACCCCTGGTCGATACTCGCTCGCTCGTGGACGGATGGCGGGTTTACCGTGTCTCCAGCGACATTCGGAACATCAGTCTCCCGGGCGTGTTCTATCCGGACGGCGCCTGGAGGCTCCGGACGGTGAGCGGCTCGGTCACGGAGCTGCGCTTCGGGAAGCCGGGCGATCTGCCCCTGGCAGGAGACTGGAACGGCGACGGCAGGACGGAGATCGGTGTGTTCCGGCCGTCGAACCTGACGTGGTACCTGGACCAGGACATGGACGGGAAGACCGATGTCGAGGTACGGGTTTGGGGGATGCAGGCGGGAGACATACCGGTCACCGGTGATTGGGACGGGGACGGCGTCGCCACACCGGGCTATTTCCGGCCGTCAGATATGTCCTGGCACGTCTTCAACGACTGGACCGGGCGAGAGGGAGACACCCCCGTGATCCATTTGGGCATGCCGGGTGACACGCCCATCGCCGGGGACTGGCAGGGAAACGGCCGTTCGAGCATTGGCATCTACCGTAGGTCGAACGGCGAGGCGGGCCTGCTCGCCGACTTGGCGCCGAAGGGCCGGGTGATTTCCTTCGGTGTCGGGGCGAATGGCGCGCCGGTGGTTGGCGACTGGGCGGGCCAAGGCGTGCAATCCATTGCGCTGGTCAGAGGACGGGAGTGGTCGCCGAAGCCCAACTGCAACTGCGAGGTGAGCAATCCCGCAGAGGTGTTTGAGTTCGATGCCGCGGGGGGTGTGCCCGTGGCAGGGAAATGGCGGCCGCGGTAGAGGCCGCGAAAACGGTCTGCGGAACCGGAGCGGGTCCGCTTGGAGGCTCCCGCGGCAACCATCTGACTATGACGGCCTGGGGTGGGCAGAAGTTCATCAGGAGCCTGCGCGGACTGGTCCAAGAACGCCAGCGTCTGGCTGACTATGTCTGCCAGATAGAGCGGTTCAATGCTAGCCAGCAGAATTCCGCGTTGTTGAATGACATACGGCAGTACAACCACCACTGTGTGGATTCGCTCGCTCGCTCCATTCCGCTTCGCCGCAAGCGGCTCCTGGAGATTGGCGCCTCGCCTCACGGATACTCTCTTGAAAGGGCTTTGGCGCACGGCGTGAGGGAATATGTCGGCGTCGGCCTCGACATCGATCAGGCTGTTGAAGTCCGAGGTGCGCGGTCCCGGGGCAGATTACTCCGAATGGATGCCACGCAGCTCGAGTTTAAGACCGCGAGCTTCGATGCAGTCCTTTCGATATCCACGTTCGAGCATATCTCGGACGTGCCAGCGGTGCTGGGAGAAATCCGGCGCGTCCTCCGGTCGGGAGGGGTTGGGTTGGTGACCTTCGAGCCCGTTTGGACGTGCTCCTATGGCCACCACCTGCATCATTTTGGGACAATTTCAAAACTGATGCCGGATTGGGCTCATCTTCTCTGGACCAAGGAGCAGATGTTGGACGCCCTGAAGGACGTGTGGCCAGAGGGAGTTTCGCCGAGCCTGCCAGAAGCGGCGGCCTGGGTCCATGACAGTCCAGCCCTGAATCGCGTTGACGTGCGCCGAATGCGTCAGTTCTTCCGGGACTGCGGCATGACGATTCGGTGGATGGTTTCCATGGAAGATCAAGCTCGCGATCCAGCGCGGTTGCGCCTGGTCTCCGAGGCGGTCCAGATGTCGCCGGAGGACCTGATGACCAAAGGATTGTCTGTTTTCCTTGCGAAGTAGAGACTCCGGAAGGGAATCATGCGGGGCCGTGGACCCTCAAGCTCAAACCGACGGCTCGTGCCGCTTCCATCGGGGATGCGGCGGACTGCCGTGAGACGCCCCTGAAAGAAATCGGTCATCGGTCCGCGACTGTCCAGACGCCTGCCGTCTGCCATCCGCCCTGACGGCCAGTGCCCGCCGGGGGACTAATGAAAATCGCTTTCGGGGTGGTGAACGCCGGCGCGAGGCTCAGCCGGAGACTGATTGTCAGATCGCCGCCGGTCTGCCTGACGGAAG
>JBEKLJ010000187.1:0-7124 GCA_050010255.1 Bryobacteraceae bacterium | reverse complement strand
CGCACGCGAGCGCTACAAGGTCTTCATCATCGACGAGGCCCACCAGATCACTAGCGAGGCCTTCAACGCGCTCCTAAAGACGCTCGAGGAGCCGCCCGAGTGGGTGGTCTTCATCCTCTGCACCACCGAGGCGCACAAGATCCCCGCCACCATCGCCTCGCGTTGCCAGCACTTCAGCTTCCGCTCGATCGATTTCGAGGAAATCGTCGCCCGCATGGAGTGGATCGCCAAGCAGGAGGGCATTGAGGCCGATCCCGAGGCGCTGGCCGTGCTCGCGCAGGTGGGCGAGGGCAGCCTGCGCGACTCGCTCTCCGCGCTCGACCAGGCCATCGCCTGCTGCGGCACCACGCTCAAGGCCGCCGAGATCCGCGCCCTGCTGGGGGCCTACTCCATCGACACGCTCGACCAGGTCACGCAGGCGCTGCGGGAGTCCAACGCGGCACGCATGCTTGAGATCGTCGATGGCCTGGTTCGCAACGGGCAGCACCTCCAGCAGTTCGTGCGCGAGCTGGCCCGCTATTTCCGCAACCTGCTGGTCTCGAAGATCGCCGGCGGCGTCAACCGCCTCATCGCCGCCTCGCCCGAGGAGCGGCGGCGGCTGGCCGAGATCGCCTCGACGTTCACTGAACAAGACCTGACGCGCTACCTCCAGCTCACGCTGGACCTCTTCCGCGACCTCCAGTATTCGCTCCAGCCGCGGCTGCACCTGGAATTGGGTCTGATCCGGCTGGTCGAGGCGGGCAAGCTGGTCCCGATCGAGGAGGCGCTGGCGGGGCTGGCGGGGGCCGGCCCGTCACCGAGTCCCAGCCCGGCGCCCGCCAAGCGCTCGCCCTCGGGCGGGCACGCGGCGCGCGCATCGGCGCCGGAGGGCGACTCCGCCGCCGGGCTGAAGCAGCGGCTGGTCGCGGCCCTCCACGCGCTCGGCCTGGCGTTCACGGCGGATGCCGTCGAGCACTCCGAATTGGTCGAGGTTGGCCAGGAGTTGCGGTTCACCACGCCGCAGCAGTTTGCGCTGTCCATGCAGGCGGCGGATGTCCAGAAGGCGCTCGAGCGCCTCGATTTGGCCGCCCGGCGCGTGAAGATCACGGTGAGCGAGGCCGCCGCCGCACCCGCCGCCGAGTCAACCCCGGCCGCGGCGCCCGCCGAAGACGAGGCCACCCTGCGCGCGCTCGCGCACCCCGGGGTCCTGCGGTTCCGCGAGGCCTTCCCCGATGCCGAGGTGCGCGTCGTCCGGAATCTGAAAGAATAGGTCGTTGAGGAGCGGTCCCATGAAGATGCCCGGAAACATGCAAACCATGATGAAGCAGGCCCAGCAGATGCAGCAGAAGCTCCAGGAGGAGATCGCGCAGATCCGCGTCGAGGCCTCCGCCGGCGGCGGAATGGTCACGGTGAAGATGGACGGCCAGAAGAACGTCCTGGGCGTGACGGTCGACCCCGAGGTGGCGGGCGACGTCGAGATGCTGCAGGACATGGTTATGGCCGCCTTCAATGAAGCCGCCAAGAAGGTTGACGAGACGGCGCGGCAGAAAATGGCCGGCATGCTGGGCGGCATGGGGCTGCCGCCAGGTCTGTTCTAGGGGAATGACAGTGACTGACACCTCTGTTTCAGGCGGTGTTCTCCCGCGCGTGGACAGCGCTGCCGCTATGGCTCCGAACTGTCGCCGCTTCCCCGGGCTCGACGGCCGTCTTTGCTCAGGACGCACGTAATGCCGGACTACGCCGAACCGCTCGCCCGCCTGATCCAGGAATTCAAGCGCCTGCCGGGCATCGGGCAGAAGTCGGCCCAACGGCTCGCGTTTCACATGCTCCGCGCTCCGCGCGAGGACGCTGAGCGCCTTTCCCAAGCCCTTTTCGACGTCAAGGACAAGCTCGGACTGTGCGAGGTCTGCAACAACATCAGCGACGCCGAGCTCTGCCCCTTCTGCCGCGACCCGGGCCGCGACCAGACCGTCCTGTGCGTGGTTGAGGAGCCGCACAACATCATCCCCGTCGAAACCACGCGGCAGTACCCCGGGCTCTATCACGTGCTGCACGGGGCCATCTCGCCCCTGCGCGGCACAGGCCCCGAGCAGTTGCGCATTCCGAGCCTGCTCAAGCGGCTCGAGCACGGGCAGGTGAAGGAGATCATCCTCGCCACCAACCCCACCGTGGAAGGCGAGGCCACGGCCGCCTATCTCTCGAGGCTGTTGAAGCCCCTCGGCGTGAAGGTCACCCGCATCGCCATGGGCATCCCGGTGGGCAGCGACCTCGAGTTCGCCGACGAAGTCAGCCTCACCAAGTCCTTCGAGAACCGCAGAGAACTGTAAGACCAGCCTGGCGGCACACTTCCTCCCAAAAGAAATCTAGAACCTTCGCGACCCCCTGGAGGTAAAACAGGGTGGAGGCAGGCGATGGAGCTGCTCGAACAGTTCGTCCGGGGCGACCTGGATGCGTTCGAGACCGTCTTCCGGCAGTTACAGCCCGAGGTGTACCGCTGGATCGTTAGGATTGTGCGCGATCCGGCCGCGGCCGAAGACCTGACCATCGAGACCTTCTGGCGAGTTTACCGGGCCCGCGCCCGGTTCGACCCCGAGCGCGGGCTGGCTCCGTGGGCGCGCCGGATTGCGACCCACGTCGCGTTCAGCCACCTGAAAACGGCCCGTCCGGAGGTGAGCCTAACGCGAGACGTACCCGAGGACCGTGCCGGCGCGGGGTCGACCGGCGAGGCAGTCCATTCCGCGATCCGGCTCGCCTTCGCTGGCTTGCCGCCGAAGCTCCGCGACGTGGCGGTGCTGGCGCTGATCGAGGAGCGGCCGTATGCGGAAGTCGGCGAGACCCTGGGGATCTCGGTAGGGGCGGTGAAATCGCGCCAGTTTCGCGCCGTGCGGCTGCTGCGGAAGAAACTGAGGCGCCTGGGAGTGGAGCCATGAAGGACGACAACGAGTTTCGAGACTTGCTGCGGGAGGCTTTCCAGCCGCCCGCAAACGCCGAGCCGGGCCCCGACCTGTGGCCCCGGATGCTGCGGAGACTGGATCGAGGCGAGACCCGGCGGCCCTGGCTGGACTGGGTCCTGGCCGCCGTCGCCGTGGCCTGGATGGTGGTGTTTCCGGAGGTGATTCCGAGTCTCATGTACCACCTGTGAGCACTCGCCGTGCGGCATCCGGCCTCCGGCCGGCAGGCTGCACGTGGCTGATTGCACAAACGTTGACAAGGTTGTTTCGGAAGGGGGAGATATGAGCACGCACCCGTATCTACGCGCGTACATGGGGGGCATCTGCGTTCCCACCGTGTTCGTGCTGTTCATTTTCGCGTTCTTCTGCGCGGCCCGGTTCGTCTACAAGATAGACGTGCCGCTCGAACGCGGCATTGTATTCCCGCTGGCGCTCGTTCCCAACCTGTGGGGCGTCTGGAACATTCTGTACGTGGCGCTGCACGGGCGGCGCCGGCTGCCTCTGGGGCTCCACGGCGTGTTGCTGCCCGTGATCATCTTCCCGGCGGCGATGCTTGTCGTCAGAGCGGTCGTCGGTCCGTTGCCGGCCTTCTTTGTAACCGTCATGTCGCTGGCCGTGCCGGTCGTGCTGATCGCCTACTACCTGGTGTGGAAGTACCTGGTGGGCTTCTTTAACCGTATGCTAGGCATCGCGTGAGATGACGCAAAGGGTCCGGAAGACCACATTGCTGGTGGCCTTCGCCCTGTTCCAGTTCCCGCTGGTCCACCTGTGGTTTTCGCCGATTCTGGCGGTGGTGGGAGCCCGTCAGGGCGTGCTGGTTGCCACTCTGCTGACCTACGGCACCCTGGCGGCGACGGCGCTGCTGTTCGGCCGGGCCTACTGCGGCTGGTGCTGCGACGGCGCCGCCATTCAGGAGTGTTGTACCGCCCTCGGTGCAAAGCGGCTCGAGGGTCGGCGGTACTGGTCCAAGTACGTGATCTTCGGCGCTTGGCTGGCGGCGGTGGCCGGTGGCTTCCTCTACGCCGGCGGTTTTCACCGGGTGGACCTTCAGTTCGGCATGAGCGGAGCGTTGCCGATCCGGCCGTTCCTGCTGCTGTATGGCCCTTTCTTGATCCACGTGCCCTTGTCGTTTCTGGTGGGCCGGTGGGCCTTCTGCCATTACGGCTGCTGGATCGCGCCCCTCATGATCATCGGCGGCCGGCTGAAGGAGCGGGTAGGCTGGCCCTCGTTGCGAATGGCGGCCGATCCCGGCAACTGCCTCGAATGCGAGGCCTGCGCCGAGGCGTGCCCGATGAGCCTGGATGTCCCACGGATGGTTCTCGCCAGCGCGATGCGATCCGACGAGTGCATCCTGTGCGGAAGCTGCGCGGCCGCCTGCCCGTCCGGAGCCGTGCGTTTCTCGTTCTCCAGGCCGGGTCAGAGCGCCGGCCCCAAGGCCGCCTCCCGCAGGCCGGAGTCCGTCACTCCACCGACCTCGGCTTCAATGATCCGGTTCGGCGCGCCCCATTTTATTCAGGCAGAACTATCAGGCAATACGCAGATCGCGCAAATAATCTGAGCCGCTCGGCTCACCGCGGTAGGTATTCGCGCAGCAGCGGGTACAATTCACGCGCGAACCCGATGGCGGCGGTTGTCGCCGCCTCGTCCCTTCCATGGGCCGGCCACGCTATGACGCGAACCAGTGCCGCGTCCGTGCGCTTGTCCCGCAAGGCGTCGGCCACGAGCCAGAATTTTGCCGCCCACTCGCCAGCGCTCACACGACGTGGCGTCTGGTACCAGTAGAGAACCGCGGCGCGCTCGGCGCCATGGGCGACCAGATAGCGGTTCACGGTAATGACGCCGGCTGCGGTGTCGAGCGTAACCTCGTCCGTAGCCGCTGGCGTCCAACCTGAGGCCGGTAAGCAAACCTTAGGCGAGTGCGGCTGCCGAACGCCGCCGCGTTCCGTCTGGAACCAGGCCACGAACAAACTGGCAAGAGAGCCTGTCGGAGTCTCGACGTAGGTCCGGCTCAACAGAGCGTCGGCCCCGAGTTCCCTTGCGATGTCCGCGGCTACCGGGTCCTGGCGGAATAGCTTCCATCGGCCGAACTCGACCGGAAAACGCGAGAGAGCCGGCGGCGCCGGCGGATGCTCGCGGCCGACTGCTGCGTGAATCAACAGGATTTGAGCAGCCAGGAAAACCGGGACGAGAGCCCCGCGCCACTTAGGAATGGTAACGGGCATACACCTTATTGAACAGTCGTCGCACGAGTACAAGCGTCGCCAGGCAAAGTACAAAGAGGAACCAACCGGAGATTGCATGGGGAGTGCCCGCGGCCAGCGACGGCAACCAACCGGCGGCTGCCACTCTTAAGGCGTTCGCGACGATCGCGATTGGCACGGCCGCCGCGAGCAGGGCCATTCGCATCCACGGTTTTGTATCGGACAGGTAGGCGAACACCACCGCCATGAAAGCGAGCGAAAGCAGATAGCGAATGCCGTTGCAGGCTTCCACCACGGAGACCCGGCGGCCGGCCACGTCCAGGATATTGCCCTCCCGGATTACCCCAATTCCAACGGCTGTCAAGATAGCCGCGGCCATCCGGCTGGCGAGCAGTTGCAACGGCAACGTCGCCTGGTTGTAGACCAGCGCCAGTTTCGGCAACATAAAGAGCGTAAGCAGGAGCGGGAAAGCCCATGCGCGGAGCCAGGCGAAGCCACCGAGCAAAAGCACCGCGCCGACGACCGACACCAGAAACGCCACCGAGCCGGTGAACAGACCCGCGCCGAGCGCGGCTGCCACTTGCATGCCGGCGCCCGCTGCCAGGACCGCCAAACCCCACCAGCTCGGTTCCGCTGGCAGCGCCCGCCACCGCTCGCGCTCCCTCCACACGATCCATAGGACGACGATCGGCACTACGAAGCCGTGCGACATGTCTTCGTCGTTCGACCACTGTTCGAACATCCCTCGAAACGTGGGAGCATAACAGAGCACAAGGGCCACAGCGGTTAGGACGACAACAGCCTGGCGCATCCTCTTCATGCCGGCTGCGTGGCTGTCGAGCTTTGCGGCTGGCCGCGCCTTCTTAGCGTCAAGTGGCACACCCGGCGATGGCTCATCACCTCCGGGATGTTCGTTAGGCATCTCGCACTTTCCGCAAAGCGCGAATTTTCAGCGCTGTGGCTGGGCTCTCGCCGTCTATGAGACCTTGTGGGAATTGTACCGCCGCCCGCCAACTGGAATTCCACTCGGGAACGCCATGGGCAGACAGGTGCCCCGGCCTTTAGATCTTTCTCAACTGCCGCAGTAACCGCTCTCTGCCCAGGTAAAGCGCGGCGCAAGCCAGACCTATCGCCACGAGAATCACTGAAGACGGAGCGGGCACCGGGGGTGGAAAGGGCCCGCCGCCGGCGCTTAGTGTTAGTGCATTGTCGTCCAACGTGACCGCGCCATTCCTTGCCAGCAATCTGCCGCTCACCGACGCGCCGGTTGTGGCGGTGATGGATGTTAGGGCCAGGATAGTTCCATTAAACGTAGTGTTCGTTCCCAGAGTCGCTGAACTGCCGACCTGCCAAAAGACGTTGGCAGCCGTGGCGCCGCTTTCCAGACTGACTACGCTGTTGCCAGCCGCCGTGTCAAGTGTGGACCCGATCTGGAAGATGTACACGCCGGCGCCGCTGAGATGGAGGGTCCCTGTTATCCCCAGCGAGTCCCCGCCGTTCGTGTGATAGACGCCAGGGCCGTAGGTTTGCCCGCCTATGTCCCCGGGCAAAATAGTAGCACCGGTCCGTCCGGCGGCGTTGTTATAGGCGACGACCAGGTCGGCCTTGGCTTGAACGGCCGCAGCATCGTCAACGTGTTGCGTCCCGATCACAATCCCGGGCGGAAATCCGCTCACCGCAGAACCTGGACTCAGCCCAAGATCCCCAGTAAGCACGGAATTGCCGGTGTTGGAGATCCCGGAGCCAGCCAGAACCACGAAATTGCCGGCCGTTCCAAGAGGAACTGCCGATTGAGCCTCTAGGCAAACAGAAAACGTCGCAAAAAGGAGCAGTGCAGTTAGCTTGCGCATGGTCTCTCCCTTTAGCCCAGAATTCACACTTTGGACTTAAGCTTGAATTCTACGCCGATCCCGCGTCTCCGTCAACAAAAAAGGCCCAGCGGCCAGGGGCTTCGCATGGGTTCATGTCCGGAAAGTGCCGCTGCGGGTAAACC
>JBEKLJ010000186.1:0-7142 GCA_050010255.1 Bryobacteraceae bacterium | reverse complement strand
AGCTACCTGGAGGGCTGCACCGCCCCCATGCGCGACACCAACCAGTTGCACGCCGCGGTGGTCGAGCTGGTGGCCCTGGATAATGCCCAGATCAAGTACTCCACCGTGCAGAACTGGTATCCCGGCGACAAGCAGGGCAGGGGCGGCATCTACAACTTCGTCACCAAGCGCGGCAAATGCCTGGGCGTGAGCTCGAAGATCTCCTGGACGCAACTGGAGACCGGCTCGGCCATCACCTGGAAGTATCCGAGCTGCATTCTGATGGGCGACAACTCGGTGGGCGAGTTCTACTCGGTGGCCGTGGTCAACAACTACCAGCAGGCCGATACCGGGACCAAGATGATCCACATCGGGAAGAACACGCGCTCGAACATCGTCTCCAAGGGCATCTCCGCCGGACACGGCCAGAACAGCTATCGCGGTATGGTCAAGATCCTCCCCGGCGCCGAGAACGCGCGCAACTATTCGCAGTGCGACTCGATGCTGCTCGGGAGCGAGTGCGGCGCGCACACTTTCCCGTATCTGGAAGTGAAGAACAACACGGCGCGCGTCGAGCACGAAGCCTCGGTCTCGCGCGTCGGCGAGGACCAGATTTTCTACTGCCGCCAGCGCGGCATCTCCAGCGAGGACGCCGTCGCGATGATCGTCAACGGCTTCTGCAAGGAGGTCTTCCGCGAGCTGCCCATGGAATTCGCGGTCGAAGCGCAAAGGCTGCTGAGCGTGAGTCTGGAAGGGTCGGTCGGTTGACGATGAACCGCGGAGACGCGGAGACGCAGAGAAGAAAAATGCTGCTAGAAATCAGAAATCTTCACGCACGGGTTGGGGAGAAGGACATTTTGAAGGGCATCGACCTCTCGGTGAACGCCGGCGAGGTCCACGCCATCATGGGTCCCAATGGCTCCGGTAAGAGCACGCTCGCCCAAGTGCTCGCTGGCCGCGACCTCTACCAGGTCACCGCCGGCCAGGTGCTTTACGACGGCCGCGACCTGCTCGGGATGCCGCCCGAGGAGCGCGCCAGCCTGGGCCTCTTCCTGGCCTTCCAGTACCCGGTCGAGATCCCCGGCGTGAGCAACCTGTACTTCCTGCGCACCGCCCTGAATGCGCAGCGCAGATACCGTGGCCTGGAGGAGCTGGACTCCATGGACTTCCTGGAGGTCGTCCGCGGCAAGGCCGAGGTGCTGGGCCTGAGCGAGGCGCTGCTGGCGCGGCCGGTCAACGAAGGCTTCTCGGGCGGGGAGAAGAAGCGCAACGAGATCTTCCAGATGGCCCTGCTCGAGCCGCGCCTGGCGATTCTGGACGAAACCGACTCGGGCCTCGACATCGACGCGCTGAAGGCGGTCGCCAACGGCATCAACGCGATGCGCGGCCCCGAGCGCGGCATGATCGTCGTCACGCATTACCAGCGGCTGCTCAACTACGTTGTGCCGGATTTCGTCCATGTCATGTCCGCCGGACGCATCGTGCGCTCGGGCGGCAAGGAGCTGGCGAACGAGCTCGAGCGGCAGGGCTACGCCTGGCTCGAGGGGCTGGCCGCGCCACCCGTCGCCTCCGGGGCGGAGGAAGCACAATGCCGGCCGGTGTAATGCTAGCGCAGGGGTACGAGCAGGCGTACGTGGCGGCGTACGCCCTGCGCCGCGGCGAGCTCGCCGGCGGCCCGGCGCTGGCGCGGGTGCGGGATGCGGCCATCGAGCGCTTCGCCGCGCTCGGGTTCCCCACCACGCACGACGAAGAGTGGAAGTACACCAACCTCACGCCCTTCCTTAAGGTGGTGTACGAGCCGGCGCCCTCGGGCGCGCTTGTCGATTGGCCGTCGAGCGCCACCGCTTCCCCTGTGCTCGCGTTTGTCAACGGCCGGTTTGCGCCCGAGCTTTCCTCCGCGCTTCCGGTGGCCGGTCTGAAGCTGTCGAGTCTCAAGGACGCCATCGAGCAGGGCCGGCTGCTCGACCACATCGCCCGTTACGCGGCGTTTGAGACGAACGCCATGGCGGCCCTCAACACGGCGATGTTCGAAGACGGCGCGCTCGTCGAGATCGCCGATGGCGCGGTGATTGACGCGCCCATCGAGCTGCTCTTCATGACGGCCGCAAACGGGAGGCCGGTCGCCTGCTACCCGCGCAACCTGATCCTCGCCGGGCGCGACAGCCAGGCGCGGATCATTGAAACCTACCGCGCCATCCCGAGTTTCCACGACCGGTCAGAGGCGGGCGGGGAAGCGAGCGGCCCGCCGCCGGTCCCGTACTTCACGAACGCCGTGACGGAGCTGGTGGCCGCCGAGGGCGCGATCATCGAGCACTACCGGGTCCAGGAAGAGGGTCTGGCGGCGCTCCACTTCGGGATGCTCGCGGCTCATCAGGGTGCGAACAGCCATTTCACCTCGCACAACATCGCGCTGGGAGGCGCGCTGGCGCGCAACGAGATCGCCGCCGTGCTCGATGGCGAGGGCAGCGAGTGCGCGCTCAACGGTCTGTACGTGACCGCCGGCGCGCAGCACGTGGACAACCACACCACCCTCGACCACGCCCGGCCGCACTGCAGCTCGCGCGAACTCTACAAGGGCATCCTCGACGGCCGCTCGCAGGGCGTCTTCCACGGGCGCATCATCGTGCGCCCCGAGGCCCAGAAGACCGACGCGATCCAGCGGAACAAGAACCTGCTGCTCTCCCGCGACGCCGTCATCAACACCAAACCGCAACTGGAGATCTACGCCGACGACGTCCGATGCACGCACGGCGCCACCGTCGGCCAGGTGGACGAGGAGGCGGTGTTCTACCTGTGCTCCCGCGGCATCCCGCTCGAGGAGGCGCGCAGCCTGCTGACTTACGCCTTCACCGCCGACCTGCTCGACGCCATCCAGGTCGAGCCGCTTCGCGTCCGGCTCCGCGCGGCACTGTTGGCGCGGCTTTCAGGGAAGGGGGACCGTAAGTGAGCGCTCACGCCGAAGTCTCCTCCGCTGCTCGGCCCGCGGCCGGCGCGGACTTCAACGTCTGGAAAATCCGCGAGGACTTTCCCGTGCTGAAGCAGACGGTCTACGGCCATCCGCTGGTCTATCTGGACAACGCCGCCACGGCGCAGAAGCCGCAGGCGGTCATCGACGCGCTGGTCCACTTCTACTCGGCCGACAATGCCAACGTCCACCGCGGCGTCCACCTGCTGAGCGAGCGCTCGACCAAGGCCTACGAAGACGCGCGGCTCACTGTCCAGCGCTTCCTCCACGCCGCCGATGCGCGCCAGATCGTCTTCACCCGCGGCACGACGGAATCCATCAACCTGGTCGCCCAGACCTGGGGACGGGCGAATGTCCGGGCCGGCGACGAGATTCTGATCTCTGCCCTCGAGCACCACTCCAACATCGTCCCCTGGCAGATGCTGGCCGATGCGAAGGGCGCCCGGCTCCGCGTCGCCCCCATCAACGACGCCGGCGAGGTCCTCATCGAGGAATTCGAGCGCCTGCTCGGCCCGCGCACCCGCATCGTTGCGCTGGCGCATGTGTCGAACGCCCTCGGCACCATCAACCCCGTGCGCCGCATGATCGAGGCCGCGCACGCCGCCGGCGCCGTCGTCCTCATCGACGGTGCGCAGGCCGCGCCCCACCTGTCTATCGATGTCGGCGAGCTCGATTGCGATTTCTACGCCTTCTCGGGCCACAAGCTCTTTGGACCAACCGGCATCGGCGTCCTGTATGGGAGGCAGAGCCTCCTGGAAGCCATGCCGCCGTGGCAGGGCGGCGGCGACATGATTCGCTCGGTCGCCTTCCACAAGACCGTCTTCAACGATCCGCCGTACAAGTTCGAGGCCGGCACGCCGCACATCGCCGGCGCCATCGGGCTGGCGGCGGCCATCGACTACGTCGGCGCCATCGGCCTGGAGAAGATTGCCGTTTACGAGCACGAGCTGCTGGAATACGGCACGGCCCGGCTGTTGGAGACTCCCGGCCTGCGCCTGATCGGCACGGCGCGCCACAAGGCCGCGGTGCTCTCTTTCACCCTCGAGGGCGTCCATCCGCACGATGTCGCCACCATTCTGGACCGCCGCGGCATCGCCATTCGCGCGGGCCATCATTGCGCGCAGCCGGTCATGGAGCGCTTCGGCGTCGCGGCCACGAGCCGCGCTTCACTGGCGTTCTACAATACGAGGGACGAAATCGACGCTCTCATCCAGGGCCTCGAGGCCGTCCGGGAGGTCTTCCAGTGAGCGAAGACCTGCGTGACCTCTACCAGCAGCTCATCGTCGATCACAGCAAGCGCCCGCGCAATTTCCGCATCATCGAGAACCCCACGCGCCGGGTGGACGGCTACAACCCGCTGTGCGGCGACCGGCTAGTCCTGTACCTGCGGTTGGAGGACGGCGTCATCCGCGACATCAGCTTCCAGGGCGCCGGCTGCGCCATTTCGACCGCCTCGGCCTCTCTGCTCACCGAGGCGCTCAAGGGCAAGACGCCCGCCGAAGCCGAGGCGCTGTTTGAGAGCTTCCACGAGCTGGTGACGGGGCTTCAGCCGGCGCACGATGGGGCCAACCTCGGCAAGCTCGAGGCTTTCTCGGGTGTTTGCGATTATCCGACCCGCGTGAAATGCGCCACGCTGGTGTGGCACACGCTGCGTGCGGCGCTGAAGGGCGAAGGGAAGGCCGTGAGTACGGAATGAGGCGCGAGAACGAAGATGACCTCTGAAGAAATCAAAGAGCGCGTGATCGCGGCGCTGCGGACCTGCTACGACCCGGAGATCCCGGTCAACATCTACGATCTCGGACTCATCTACGAATTGAACATCGACGAAGCCGGGATGGTGGAGATCAAGATGACGCTCACTGCTCCGGGTTGCCCGGTGGCCGCCAGCTTCCCGGGCTTGGTGGCGAGCCGGGTCAGGGGCGTCGAGGGTGTCGCTGACGTCGTCGTCGAGCTGGTCTGGGACCCGCCCTGGGACCGTTCACGGATGTCCCAGGCAGCGCTGGTGGAGTTGGGAATGTTGTAGGAGGCCAGCATTTACTAGGAAGCCAGCATTTATGAAGATCTCGGCACAAGAGGAATGCGGCATTCGCTGCCTGCTCCGGATCGGCCGCTGCGGCCCCGACGCGAGTCTCACCATCCCGGAGATCAGCCGGGCCGAGGGCCTCTCCACCCACTACGTCGCCAAGCTCACGCGCATCTTGCGGCGCGGCGGGCTAGTGCGCAGCGTCCGTGGTCAGGCCGGCGGCTACAGCCTGGCCCGCCCGCTCGGCCAGATCACTGTCAACGAGGTTCTCGCCGTCCTGGGCGGCCGGCTCTACGATCCGGCCTTCTGCCGCCATCACGGTGGCAGCGGGACGGCTTGCGCCGACACCACTGACTGCTCCATCCGCACCCTCTGGCGCACGGTCCAGGAGGCCGTGGACCAGGTGCTCGCCTCCGCGACCCTCGCCGACCTGCTGCCCAAGGACCCACCCGCCGGCCCGCCGTCCGGGCACCCGGTTCCTCTTACCACGCTCCGCGTCAACTAGCCCGGGCCTGCGGAAGCAGGGCGAGTGCGGGGACAGGGCCATGGAAGCGTTGTGCCAGACGTCGGCTGAAGCCGACGCTGCAAACTGAAGTTCGCGCCACAACGTGTAAGCCGCTACATTAGTATGTTGGCGGGAACAGGCTGCGGTGTCCCAAGCGCAGCCTGTCGCCATCCCTAGGACGCGCATAATGGCGGAACACAAACTCCAGATCATCCCCCTCGGCGGCCTCGGCGAGTTCGGCATGAACTCCCTGGCGCTGCGCTATGGCGACGACATCATCCTGATCGATGCCGGCATGATGTTCCCGGACGAGGAGCTGCTGGGCGTCGACATCGTCACCCCCGACTTCGCCTATCTGGAGGAGCACCGCGAGCATTTCCGCGCCCTCATCCTCACGCATGGCCACGAGGACCACATCGGCGCCGTTCCGTTCCTCCTCTCGCAGATGAACGTGCCCGTCTACGGCACCGAGTTCACCCTGGCCCTGGTCGGGCGCCGCCTCCAGGAGCACGATCTGCTCGCGCAGGCGCGGCTGAACCAGGTACGGCCGGGCGAGCAACTGGAGATCGGCCCTTTCCGAATCGAGTTCATCCACGTCACCCACTCCATCGTCAACGCCGTCGCTTTGGCCATCACCACACCGCTGGGCGTCGTCATTCACACCGGCGACTTCAAGGTCGATCCGACCCCCACCGACAGCGTCCTGTTCGATCTCCACACGCTAGCCGACTATGGCAAGCGGGGCGTCCTGCTGCTGCTCTCCGACTCAACCAACTCTGACCGGCCGGGCTACACCGAGAGCGAGCGCGCTATCCGGCCCCGCTTCGAGGACATCCTCAATCGCGCCCAGCGCCGCGTGGTGGTCTCCTGCTTCAGTTCCTCGGTCCACCGCATGCAGCAGATCCTCGATCTGGCCGCCGAGTTCGGCCGCAAGGTGGCGTTTGTCGGCCGCAGCATGACGAGCACCAGCGAAATCGCCCACGCCCACGGCCTGCTCGATATCCCCGACGGCATCCTGGTCCGGCCGCAGGACATCATGGACGTGCCGCCCGCCAAGCTGCTGGCCGTGGTTTCGGGCAGCCAGGGCGAGCCAATGTCGGCGCTCTGCCGCGTCTCGGTGGATAACCACAAGAACCTGTCGGTCGAGCGCGGCGACACGGTCGTGCTCAGCTCGCGCATCATCCCCGGCAACGAGAAGGCGATTTACCGGATGCTGAACCACTTCGCCAGGCGCGGCGCCGACGTCCTCTACGGTTCCCTGAACCCGCCGCTGCACGTTTCCGGGCACGCCAGCGCCGAGGAGCTCAGGCTGGTCCTCAATCTGGCGCGGCCCAAGTACTTCATGCCCATCCACGGCGAGTACCGCCAGCTTACCAAGCACGCGCAACTGGCCGAGCACCTCAGCCGCCAGGGCCTGGATGAGATCTTTCTGCTCGAAAGCGGAGAGACCCTGGAGCTCGACCGCGCCGGCGCGCGCAAGGGCGCCCGTGTCCCGGTCGGCCGCGTGTGCATCGATTCCGGCGCGCTGGACGACATTGTCGGGGACCTGGTCATCCGCGACCGCCGCCATCTTTCCGAGGAAGGTTTCCTGCTGCCCATCATCGCCATCGACAAGCACTCGGGGAAGGCCGAGGGGCTGCCGGAAATCGTCAGCCGCGGCTTCATCTCCG
>JBEKLJ010000185.1:0-7158 GCA_050010255.1 Bryobacteraceae bacterium | reverse complement strand
AAGGTCTACGAGGAGTTGCTCAGGCAGACGTCGGGGGGCTAGGAGCCGATCGGAATCGACCCCGCGGGCCGATCATGATCGGCCCCTACGACATGTATCGCGCCTTGGCGTATCTCAGGTAGGTATACATGGCGGCCATCTCCGCGATGGTGAGGCCTTCCAGTCCATCCAGGAACCCGAGCTGGAAGAAGTACGTGCGCGCGAAGGTCCACATCGGATCCAGGATGAGGTTGCGCCAGTGGACCTTCTGGCCGCGTGCGACCAGTTCCTGCGCGGCCAGCGTCGTGTACCGGTCGATCGACTTCATCTGCTCGGAGAGCGAGTCGTAGCTGTAGTGCAGGATGTTCGATTTCAGGTGCCCGAGGGTGCCGTTCACCTGCACCGACTCGTGGACGAACTCTCCCGCCCAGGATGCCTTGCGGCGATCGTAGAGCCGCACTTTGCGGTCCGGATACCAGCCCGAATGCAGGATCCAGCGGCCCATGTACTGCGCCAGGCGCGGCATGGTGTAGGCGTCGTGGGCGGGGCCCTTCTTGCGCAACTGCCAGATCTCGGCCTCCAGCGCCTCGCTCAAGACCTCGTCGGCGTCGAGCGAAAGGATCCAGTCGCTGGCCGCCTGCTCGGCGGCGAAGTTCTTCTGCTGGGAGTATCCCCGCCAGTGGCTCTCGATCACCTTCGCGCCCAGGTTCCCGGCAATCTCCACGGTGCGATCGGTCGAACCGCTGTCCACCACCAGGATCTCGTCCGAGCAGCGCAGGCTTTCGATGGTGCGCGCGATCTTGCGCTCCTCGTTGCAGGTGATGATGGTCGCCGAGATCTTCATGGCGCCTTACGGAACGAGGCTCGCAATGGGCGCCGCCATGAAGCACAGCGCGAGGATGACCAACGCCAGCCAGCCCAGCCACTGCCGGCCGGCGCCCAGCCGCGAAGAATCGAAGATCGGCGGGTGCCGCCACCCAAAGATCAGCAGCAGGGCCGCCCATAGAAACCACGGCCAGTAGACAATGCCCAGGGGCACCAGCGCGACGATCAAGATCTTCGAAAGCAGCTTGTGCCGCTCCCCGACGAAGGAGTACAGGATGTGGCCGCCATCGAGCTGGCCGATGGGGAGCAGGTTGAGCGCCGTGGCAAAGATGCCGACCCAGGCTGCCCGCGCCACCGGGTGCAGGTAGATGTCCGCGGCCGCGACGCCCGGAAACACCGCCCGCTCCAGCAGCCAAAGAAGCGGCGGAACCCCGAATACCAGGTCGCCGCGGTGGGTGATCCCCGGCAGGACCTTCGAGTGCGCCAGGCCGATTCCCAACAGCGGCAGCAGGAGCAGGAAACCCGCCAGCGGCCCGGCGATTCCCACGTCAAAGAGCACCTGCTTGGAGTAGATCGGCGAGCGGATCCGGATGAATGCGCCAAAGGTGCCGATGAACGTCGGCGCCGGGATGAAGTAGGGCAGGCTGGCGTCGATGCGGTAGTATCGGCAGGCGAAGTAGTGGCCAAACTCGTGCGCCAGTAGGATCGAGAGCAAGGTCAGCGAGAAGGCCAACCCTGGAATCAGCGCGGCCGGCTGCCTCCACACGTCGCCGAAGGAAGCCAGGTCGCGCTCCAGCTCAAACGCCGGACGGTTGCTCCGGAAGTTATCGACCAGCCGCGCACCCATCGCCGTCGTAGTCAGCAGGGTCACGAACAGCAGCAGGAGGTGCAACCAATAGCGCGCCCGCACGGGGCGCAACAGGATATGCCGGATGACCTGGCCGGATCCGTTCGACGGAGCAGGAGACTGCGGGCCGGTACTATAACCCTGAACTGACACGCACCCAGGTCACTGTAGCGACTGTAACTCTTTGCCGGGCTTGAAGCGAACCGCCTTGCCGGGGGGGATCGACACCTCGGCCCCGGTCCTCGGGTTGCGCCCGATGCCCGTCTTGCGCGGCCGAACGTTGAAGATGCCGAAACCCCTCAACTCGATACGCTCGCCCTGCCCCAAGGCCCTCTTCATGCTTTCGAAGACCCTTTCCACCGCCATCTCGGCTTTGGTCTTCGTGATTCCGGTTCGATTCACGACCTCGTTGATGATGTCGAGCTTAATCAAGCCATCCTCCTTCGAATCGGGCAGCGGCTCGTATCCACACGGCCAACGGCTCACGTGCCGCCATCACGCTGCTGCCAGCGGACCCCAGGGCGTCCGCGTCCGACGGGGCGAACAGCATCCAACCACTGCCACCGCCCCGCGGCGCCAAACCCCGAGTCCCGGTCAGCGGCAAACCAAATGATAGGATTGGGCTTATTCGGTTGTCAAGCTCCCCTGAACCGGCCACCGCCGCCCGCCCTCTGGCATAATGTCAGTGTGTCGCGGCCGTGAGCTCGGCAACTGGGGAGGGATCGATGGAACGCACAGTCACTCTGAAGGGCAATCCGATGGTCGTGATCGGCCCGGAGCTGAAGGTCGGGGACAAGGCGCCGGATTTCGAGTGCATCGACATGGCCTTGAAAACGGTCACGCTCGCCGATACGGGGAGCACGATCCGCATCGTCAGCGTGGTGCCGTCGCTGGACACGCCCGTCTGCGATGCGCAGACCAAGCGTTTCAACGACGAAGCCGCCAAGCTGGCGGGCGTCGACATTTACACCGTCAGCGTCGATCTGCCGTTCGCGCAGAAGCGCTGGTGCAACAGCTTCGCCATCGACCGTGTCAAGATGCTCTCCGATCACAGGAGCTGCTCCTTCGGCACGAACTACGGAACGCTGATCCGAGACCTGCGCATCGAGAGCCGGGCCATCTTCGTCATCGGCCGCGACAACGTCATCCGGCACGTCGAGTACGTCCCGGAGGTCGGCGACTATCCCCACTATGAGCCGGCGCTGGAGACCGCACGGGCGCTAGCCGACGCAGCGTAGCGGGAAGGCAGCCCTGGGGCCGCGTGCGGGACGCTGGCTCGCGAGCGCCGGCGGCAAGGGGCGAAACCTGTATACTACTCACAGCGGTTCCCGAGGACAGCCATGATCGAAGTCGAGCAACTGAGGAAGGCGTTCGGAGATCTGGTCGCAGTGAACGGGGTGTCTTTCAACGCCCTGCCCGGAGGGATCTTCGGGCTGCTGGGTCCCAACGGCGCCGGGAAGACGACCACCATCGGATGCATCTCCGGCCTGCTCACTCCCACGGCGGGCCGGGTGCGCGTCCTGGGGCACGACGTGGTGCGCGATGGTCCGGCGGCGCGGCGCGGCTTGGGCGTGGTGCCGCAGGAGGTGGCGCTCTACGAGGACCTCTCCGCGGAGGAGAACCTCGCCTACTGGGGCGGCGCGCACGGCTTGCGGCGCACGTTCCTGCGGCGGCGCATCCAGGAGGTGCTCGAACTCATCGGCCTCCAGGACCGCTCGCGCGAACCGGTGAAGCGTTTCAGCGGCGGCATGAAACGGCGCCTCAACTTCGCCTGCGGGATCGTCCAGCAACCCAAGGTCCTGCTGCTGGACGAGCCCACCTTGGGGGTCGATCCGCAGAGCCGGGTGCGGCTGCTGGAACTGGTGAGCGAGCAGGCGCGGGCGGGCGTCTGCGTCCTGTACACCACCCACTACATGGAGGAGGCCGAAACCCTGTGCGATCGCCTGGCCATCATCGATCACGGCCGGATCATCGCCCAAGGCAGCCTGGATGAGCTGCGGGCCATGCTGGCCGAGCGCGACCTGTTGCGCCTGGAGGGAGTGTTCCGCCCCGAGGAGGTCCGCGCCGCCCTGGAGCGCCTGGACGGCATCGAGGTCCTGCAAGCCGACGAGAATCTGCTGCTGCTGTCGCTGGCGGAGGCCTCGCGCCGGCTGCCCGCCGTCTTCTCCGCGCTGGCTGCCGCCGGCGCCGACGTCCGCGAAACCACCTTGACGCAGCCCAGCCTGCAAAGCCTCTTCATCAAGCTCACCGGCAAGGAGCTGCGCGAGTAGCCATGCGCTTCGTCTGGATCAGCGCGCTCAAGGACCTGCGCCGGCTCCGCCGCGACCCGTTTGCGCTGGTCACCTGGATCGGGATCCCGGCGGCGATTCTCGCCATCCTGTACCTCGTCTTCGGCCGCGGGACATCGAGCCCGCAAGGGCGCCTGCTGGTGGCCGACGAGGACCAAACCTTCCTCAGCCGGACGCTGGTGAGCGCGTTCGGGCAGGAGCCGCTCGGCAAGATGCTGGTGGTCGAGAGAGTCACGCTGGAGGAAGGGCGCCAGCGCATCGACCGCGGAGACGGCTCGGCGTTTTTGCAGATCCCCAAAGGATTCGCTGAGGCCTTCTTCCAAAACCGGCCCTTTCAACTCAAGCTGGTGACGAATCCTTCCCAGCGAATCCTGCCCGGCATCATCGAAGAAACGCTCTCCATCGTGCTCGAGGCCGGCTCCTATCTCCAGGCACTGTTCGCGGATCCGCTTCAGAAGATGGCGCAGGGACCCGGACCCGGCGCGCCCGCCTTTTCCGACCAGGCCATTACCGACATCGCTGTCCGGACCAACCGCCTGATCGGCGGCTTGGGGACCTACCTGAATCCTCCTCTGATCAAGCTGGAAACGAAAGTCATCGAGGAGAAGCAGACGGCCATCCAGTCGAACTTCGCCATGGCGTTCTTTCCCGGCATGCTGGTGCTGGCGGTCTTCTTCGTCGCCCAGGGCCTCGCCGCCGACGTCTGGAAAGAGCGCAGCCAAGGCGCACTGCGGCGCCTGGCCACGACGCCACGCCCGCTCGAGACGCTTCTGGCCGGCAAGCTCGTGGCCGCGATGGCGGTTCTGCTCGCCCTGGGCGTGGTGGGATTGCTCACCGCCCGCTGGCTGGTGAAGATGCCGGTGCATTTCTTTCCGTTGGCGGCGCTCTGGATCGCGCTGTCGGGCGCCGGCCTCTTCCTGCTGCTCGTGATCCTCCAGGTGTATGCCTCCAGCGAGCGCGCCGGCAACGTCCTGGGTAACCTGGTCATGTTTCCGCTCATCATCGTCGGCGGCAGTTTCATGCCCATCGAATTCATGCCGGAATCGCTGGCAGCCGTCGGGCGGCTGACTCCGAACGGCTGGGCGCTGGCTCAGCTCAGGGCGATCATGGCCGGCTCGGTTGAGCCGCTCCGGCTCGCGGCGGCTTTCGCCGGCCTGGTGCTCCTGAGCGCCCTGGCGTTTCTCGTTGCCGCCCGGCGGCTGCGCCGCGCTTTCCTGTTCTGAGAAACCGCCATGCTACGAGACGCGCTCTTCCTGGCCCGCACGGATCTCAGGTACATGTTTCACAGCCGCGAAACCTGGCTGTGGGCATTCGTCATGCCGGTGGTTTTCTTCTACCTCATCGGCTACATGACCGGCGGCTTTTCGCGCGCCTCGGACACCCGGGAGCCAATCGCGCTGAGCGTTCCCTCGGACGCCGGATACCTGGTCGATCATCTGGTCAGCCGCCTGGAAGCGCGGAGCTACCGCGTCGTGCGCGTGCGCGATGCCTCTGAGCTGGCCGGCTATCGCCGCCGCCTCACCATTCCGGCCGGTTTCACGGAATCCGTGCTGGCGGGTAAGCCGGTGAAGCTGGAGCTGACCCGCAAGGGCGGAGACATGGGCGCGGATTACGACCAGGTCCGCGTCTCGCGGGCCGTCTACAGCGTGCTGGCCGACCTCATTCTGCTCCGGCAGCAGGGCGCCGTGCCCACGCCGGAGGCGTTCACAAAACTGGCTCAGCAGCCGCGCCAGCTCACCCTGGAGGTGACTTCCGCCGGGCGGCGCAAGGATCCCCCCATAGGCTTCCAGCAATCCGTGCCCGGCATCATGGTCATGTTCGGGCTTCTGACGCTGCTCACAAACGGCTCGGTATTGCTGGCCATCGAACGGGACCAGGGCATCTTGCGGAGACTCGCCTCGACTCCCATCTCGCACGGCGCCATCGTGCTGGGCAAGTGGGGCGGGCGGATGGGGCTGGGCCTGATCCAGATCGGCTTCGCGATGCTGGCCGGGACGCTGCTGCTGCACGTGGACTGGGGCCAGCATCTGGCGGCCGTGCTGCTGCTGATGGCCACTTACGCGGCGCTGGCGGCCGGCCTGGGCATGATGCTCGGGAACTTCGCCCGGAACCCGCGCCAAGCGGTCGGCATCGCGGTGATTTCCACCAACGTGCTGGCGGCGCTGGGCGGCTGCTGGTGGCCCATCGAGATCACCCCCGAGTGGACGCAGAAGCTCTCCCTCTTCCTGCCCACCGGCTGGGCCATGGATGCACTCCACAAGCTGATGAGCTTCGGCGCCGGACCGGCCGCCATCATCCCCCACCTGATCGCCCTGGCGCTCGCCGCCGTGGCGGCAGGCTACGTAACGGCCCGCTCCTTCCGGTTCCAGTAGCCCGGCCATTGGCCGTCCCCTGCCGTCTGGAAGCTGATAGCTGAAAGCTGGAAGCTGTCTTTAGTCCAGCCGCTTGTGGAAGCGCAGGGCGCTGGCGCCGAGGATCAGCGTCCCATACACGAATAGCGCCAGGATCTGCGGCCAGAGCACGTCGATTCCCGTACCTTTCAGGAAGATCCCGCGGACGATCTGGATGAAGTAGCGGACCGGGTCGAGCAGGCTGAGCCACTGCACCAGTTCGGGCATGTTGCGGATGGGGAACACGAAGCCGCTCAGCATAAAGGCCGGCATGAAAAAGAAGAACGAGCCCATGACGGCCTGCTGCTGGGTCTCGGAGATCGTGGAGACAAACAGGCCCACGCCGAGCGTGGTCATCATGTAGACGATGGCCGCCAAGAAGAGCAACAGCAGGCTTCCGCGCAGCGGGATGCCGAAGACAACCAGCGCCGCCGCGGTGATGAAGCCGACCTGAACGAGGCCGACGGCCGCAAAGGGCAGGGTCTTGCCGAGCATGAGCTCGATCGGCCGGATCGGCGTCACCATCAACTGCTCGAGCGTGCCGATCTCCTTTTCGCGGACGATGGCCATGGCCGTGAGCATGATCGTAACCAGGGTGATGATGTTCACGATCACGCCGGGGACGAAGAAGTCGCGGCTGAGCAGATCGGGGTTGAACCACACGCGGGTCCGGGCGTCCACCACCGGGAGGGCCAGACCGGCCGGCTGGCCGGAGGCCATGGTGCCCGCGACAAGCCTGGTCCGCTGCTGCCGGGCGAGCGTGTCGGAGGCGAAGCCGGCCACGACCTGGCCGGCGTAGCTGGAGGCGATCGCGGCGGTGTTCGAATTC
>JBEKLJ010000184.1:0-7180 GCA_050010255.1 Bryobacteraceae bacterium | reverse complement strand
GCTCCTCCTCGGCGCATGGCTCCTTTTGCCGCTCTCAGCGCCCTGTTTCGGGCAAGCGGCCGGCGCACCGGCAATCAACCCGGGCGGCATCGTGAGCGCCGCCAGTTACGGGACCGCGGTGGCTCCCGGAAGCATCGCCGCGGTGTTCGGAAACTTCCTGCTGAGTTCGCCGTCTTGGGCTTCGACCCTGCCGCTTCCGACTAACCTTTCCCAGCTTTCCATGCAGTTCGACGGAGCGCTCGCCGTTCCTCTCTTCTACACCGACGGCGGCCAGGTCAACATTCAGATTCCCTGGGAGTTGGCCGGGCATGAGCGAGCCATGCTGACGGTTACGGTAAACGGCCAGACCAGCGCGCCGCAAGCCATCGATCTGGTGGCCTACGCGCCGGGCATCTTCACCACGAACATGCAGGGCAGCGGCCAGGGCGCCATCCTGGACCTGTCCAATCGCCTGGTCGACCCATCCAACCCGGCGACGGCCGGCAGCACCGTCGTGGTGATCTACTGCACCGGTCTGGGAGCCGTGACCAATCGGCCCGCGAGCGCCTCGGCCTCGTCGGTCAACCCGCTGGCGGTGGCGACGAACACACCGGCGGTCAGCATCGGCGGAGCGCCCGCCCAGGTGCTCTTTGCCGGCCTCGTTCCGGGGATGGTGGGCGAATACCAGGTGAATGCGCTGGTGCCGGTCAACTCGGCGACGGGAGACGCCGTGCCGGTGACGATCTCCGTCGGCGGGTACACATCGAACGCCGCAACCATCGCCGTGCAGGCTCCCTCCGCGCAGATGGACCCCGACTACCGGGCCGGCGTGCTGCTGGCGCAGATGACGCAGGATGAGAAACTCCAGCTCGTGCATGGGGCTGGAGGTCCGGTGACCAACATCCCCCCACTCCCGCGCGGAGCCGGGGGCTTTATCCCAGAGATTCGGCGGCTTGGTATTCCCGCCCTCTATTTCGTGGATGGCAGCGTGGGCCTCGCTGACGCCAGCGCGCCGGCGACAGCGCTTCCCTCCTCCATCGCCAGTGCCGCGAGTTGGGATCTGGGCCTGGCCTACAAGTACGGATCGGTCATCGGCGCCGAGATGAGGGCCTACGGCCTCAACGTCAATCTTGGGGGTAATGTCAACCTCACCGGCCGCGAGCCGCGCGACGGCCGCACCTTCGAGACCAAGGGCGAGGATCCCATTCTGGCGGGCAGGATCACCGCCGCTCATATTCGCGCCATCCAGGACCAGCATGTCGTCGGAGGCATCAAGCACTACGCGCTGAACGATCAGGAGACCGGCCGCACCACCGCCAATGCCCAAATCGAGGAACGTGGCGCGCGGGAGAGCGACCTGCTGGCCTTCGAGATTGGCCTCAAGGACTCCAATGTGCAGTCGGTCATGTGCTCCTACAACCTGGTGAACGGCGTGTATGCCTGTCAGAACCCTCATCTTCTGAACGAGGTCCTGAAGGGCGATTGGGGGTTCAGGGGCTTCGTCATGTCCGACTGGTGGGCCACGCCCAGCACCGCGGCTGCGGCGCTGGCCGGCCTGGACCAGGAGCAGCCCGACAACGCCTTTTTCGGAAGCCTCGGGCAGGCCATCGCACGCGGTCAGGTGCCGCAGTCGCGTCTCGACGACATGGTGCACCGCATCCTGCGCGCCATGTACCAGTCCGGGCTGTTCGACTTTCCCGAGGCGCTCGCGCCAGTCGACACCGCCACGGGCCAGGCCATTGCGCAGGAAGCCGAAGAGCAGGGCGCGGTTCTGCTGAAGAACGCCGGTGCGCAACTTCCGCTCGACGCGTCCTCCATCCACTCCATCGCGGTGATTGGATCGCACGCCGATGTTGCGGTTCTCTCCGGCGGCGGCTCGGCGCAGGTATGGCCCACCGGCGGCCCGGCCCGCACCGATGGCCGTCCGAACCCGCCCGGGTGGTCCTGGGTAGTCTGGGATCCATCCTCTCCGCTCAGCGCCATTCGCGCCAAGGCGCCCCAGGCCACCGTGCGCTTCGACGACGGCACAAATCGCACTCGGGCGGCTTCCACTGCGGCCTCCTCCGAAGTGGCGATTGTGTTCGTCAGCCAATGGGCCAGCGAGGGCATGGACCTTCCCAGCCTGAATTTCACGGACGTGATCAATGCCACTCCCATCGATCAGGATGCACTGGTTGCCGCGGTTGCGGCGGCGAACCCGCACACCATCGTGGTCCTCGAGAACGGGGGCGCGCAGGTGATGCCGTGGTTGGGCAGCGTCAGCGCGGTCTTGGAGGCCTGGTATCCCGGCCAGCGCGGCGGGGAGGCTATCGCCAATCTGCTGTTTGGCGCGGTCAACCCCTCGGGCAAGCTGCCTATGACCTTTCCCGCCAGCGTTGCCGATCTGCCTCACCCCACCATCGCCTCTCCGCCCAACAACTCGACTACGCCGTTCCTGGTGGATTACTCGGAGGGTTTTAACGTCGGGTATAAGTGGTCCGACGCGAACAACCTCACGCCGCTGTTTCCCTTTGGCTTCGGACTGTCCTATACCACCTTCTCATTCTCGAATCCGAGACTGGTCGACAACCTGGCCTCAGGCAACCCTAACTTCCGGGTGACCTTTGACCTGAAGAACATGGGGCCGGTTGCCGGCGCCGAAGTGGCCCAGGTGTACCTGGGGCTGCCGGCCAGCACGGGCGAGCCGCCCCGGCGCCTGGTCGGATGGCAGAAGGTGTTCCTGGAATCCGGCGCCCTTCAGCACGTCACGGTGGAAGTAGATCAGAACGACTCCTCTCATCCGATGAGCTATTGGGACACCGGCTCGCACAGTTGGCGGATCGCACCGGGCGACTACACCGTCTATCTCGGCAACTCCTCCGCCAGCGCGAGTCTGACCGTGGTGGGGACGCTCCACGTTGGCCCGTAGCCTGCAAGGGTGCACCCAAGGCGTACGACTGAAACCGGACGCCCGTGCGCGTATACTGGTCGGCTATGTACTCGCGGAGAAGCTGGCGGGAGAAGATGAACAATCCGAACCTGCCGAAGCTGGTGCCAATTCCGCCCCACATGCGGAAACGGTTCGGGACCGGCACTATGCTCCTGCCAAGCCCGCGCGATGTAGAGGCGCTCATTCGCGCGGTCCGGAAGGGCAGCCTGACGACGGTTCCTCGGATCCGCGAGGCTCTGGCCGGGAAGTACTCGGCGGACGTGACCTGTCCGTTGGTGACGGGCCTCTTCGTACGGATCGCGGCCGAGGCCGCCGAGGAGGAGGCGCGCGCGGGCAAGACGAAGATTACGCCGTACTGGCGCGTGGTGAAGGACGACGGGTCGTTGAATCCGAAGTTCCCGGGCGGCGCCGAGCAGCAGGCGGAAAGGCTGCGCGCGGAAGGTCATCGGATCGTGCCGGGCAGGGGCAAGCGGCCCCCGCGCGTGGCGCAGCCTGCTCCGCGGTGCGGGTGTTGAGCGCCCGAGCCGAGAGCCGGCGGCACTTGCGCGCGCGAGCTGACAGCCATCAGCTATCAGCCTCACGCCCCCCAGCAGTAATCGTCGACGGCCTTCTCGATCGATTCGTCCTTCTCCACAGAAAAGAGTCCAAGCCGTTTGCCGTGCATGGCATCCGCCAGCAGGTCACGCCTCATACGCTGCATCTCTTACGGTTGAATAGTCGCCTTCAGGACTTCCGGACCGCTTGGAGCTATTGCTCTAAAATCCTGCTCGGCGGTAACAAACACATCGAAACTCTTCAACGGAGTGACGGTTTCGAAGGTCGCCCTTAGGTTCTTATCCATTTTCAGTTGGCCCTGATTCGCAGAGTTTCCGCCCCGTTCCTGCAGCCAAACAACATACGCGGATGCGCGTGGCGTCAGATTTTCAAGATTGGCGAGATGCTGAACTCTCATCTTCAGTCTCGTGTTGCCGTTCTCGTCCTTGCTGATCGCAACCTCGGCCCGAGCGCCGGGAACGATAGACGCTGCAGTCATTGGGTACTTCTTGGCTGCATACGCGACAGTACAGAGCAGCGCGAACGTCAAACAGATTGCGTAAAGCTTTCGCATCGGACACCTCATGCTTATGTTAGCACAAACTCAACGTCGGTGATTTCGTTACTCTGAATTGGGCTCTTCCGCAGTTTTGGTGTAAATCGGAATCTACTCTTTGAACTTCTGGCTCTGCGTTTGTATACACGCAGCCGCCGTTCCTCCATCCTCCGAGTCGCAGTTCTTCCCTCCGGGCACCCCGCAAGCAGCAGTTTTCGCCCTGCCGGAAAAACCAGAAGCCGGGAAGCCGTGTGTTTTCACTGCATTCCATGGGCGCCTCTCCTACTCTCACTGCCTGGTCGTCTGGTTTCGCTGCACCTACCGCTTCCGTCTACCCCGTCGCCACCGGCAAGGCGGCGATCCTTCCTACCATCGCTCCGAACAGCCGCCGCGTGAGATGCCCTTCCGCCAAGAGCAACAGAAGGAAAGTGTATATATAGGGGATTGGGTCGGCGGCAACTTTCTAATGGCCGTTCAACAGGGCCGTGCCTGTGCCGGTGCAGCCGTTCTCTCCATTGGGCATACGAAGCGACAGCGTCTTGTGAACCGTGCTAACATGCGCAAGTTCGTCGTTGGTCAGGTCGAACTGGGGCGGAGATGGCTCCCACCCCTGTGCCGCGCACACGCCGATGTACTCCTCTGCGTTTCCAGGAGGGACGGCGCGGATTCTGAACGAGAGGGTTGCGCCGCTCGCCTTGCGCGTGAGTTCCGCCCGTATATAGCCGCTGTCCCTGCCGGGGTCATCGATGCGGGCGTTCACGGCGACGCTGCCCTGTCGCCCGGTTGCCGATCCGTGAATTGAGTACATGGCGAACCGGCGAATTTCGCCAGGACGCATTGCCGCGAAATTGCAATCCGTCGGCGTCAACGACGTGTAGATGCCTTCCTTGTCGCCGATCATCCCCGGCCGGTAAGCGATCTCGACGTGATGGGTCTCGTTGATGCTCGCATCACTAGCCTGGCGCATCTGAAGGTCCATCACGATACTGAAGCAGGCCTTTGGTGTTTGCTGAGCCCAAGCCAGAGCCGGAATGACCAACAATGCGACGACCACTGTGGGAATAGCTAGCCTCATGAAATGCCTCCTTGACGTAAACCGGAATTCCCATTTTGGACTCCCGTGTTGTGGTCAGTATACACCTAGCCGCCATGCCTGGATCCGGCGAGTTGCATTCTTTCCTCCGGGAGCCGTCTTCGCCTCCGCAAGGCGGAGTTGTCGCCCTGCCGGAAGGAAGCCAAAATGGGTCAGCGCTATTGTGTGATTGCCCGGCGTAGAAGGTAGGCCATAGTGGGACTCGCCTAGTATGAGCAGCCGTTCCCTATTGGCTTCGTACTTATGCCCAATCCACGGCTCAAAGAATAGCTCGTACATTTCAAGTTCTCACGCCCCGGTTCAGCGGCAGCGCACAGAGCCGTCCGCTGCAACCGGTTGCTACGCATGCGCCCTATCGATTCATCGATTGGCCCAAAGACACCGCCTGATTGTCTTGCATGACAGCGAAGCCGAAGGCCGCCACGACGCAGGCGACCAACACTATCACGCCAAACAAGATGATGCCTCCACGCCCATCCCTATTGGAAGCGAGCGCGATTTGCAGAATCTCACATCCCTTCACCACTAGGTAGAACGCCAGTAGATAAGTAATGATCTGAAGCATGCCCGCCATGGCTGATCCTCCTCTCGTGTGTTGACGCCTAACTCACGTTTAGACCGACGTGCATAGACCTCCTCGCGGTCCGCCTAAGACGAAACCGCCACCTGCGGGGCGCGGTGGCAAGTGCTTGCCATGTAACCACTTCCGTGGCATTCTACAAGCGCCTCCACCCTCGTGCGCCAGCAGGTGTGTCCGCACGAATCCGGCGGCGTCGATTCGTACAACCCACCCCAACGGGTCGAGGGGCGGTGAACCCCTCACCCGTCACGGTACCACATGTGAGTGTATACCACGGGGGTTTTGACAGCAATGCGGGATGGTTGCAGGACAGATCTCCCGTTACGGCCCGGCGTTGGCCAAAGGATCATTGGGATGAGGTTCGCAACTTGGAAGGTGCGACTGCGTAGTGAGGGTGATCCGTGCGCCGGGGACAAGGGCGGGCGAGGCGGTGTAGAGTGATTTGATTTCAGCGAGTGCGCTGCGCGAGCCCGCGGCTGAGGTTGCTATACCGGTCACGGCCGTTCCCACCGGGTGCCGAATGAGCAGAGGCTTCGGCGACCAGCAAAACTACTTTATGTATATTACGAGGTCGATGAGGTCCTTCTTTAGGTGCAGCGATCGTCGGCTGTGCTTCCACCACGAGGTGTCGATGCCGGTAACGATGAGGGCTTGCTCAGATTCTGCGACAATGGCAACGGGACCCAACCTGCCGGATTTGTCCAGCCTGAATTCAGGCATTCCTTCGAACAATGAGCGCCTATCTTGCCGAATGATGATCTCCGCCTCATGTAGTTTTCCTCCACCAACAGCTGGCGACAGATGTGGATACAGGAACACCGAATAGAGACTCAAGGCGATGAAGAAATAGAGGATTCTCTTAGAGATCTGTATTGAATCGGCCTTCCAGAGCTTAACCATAAAGCTATCACCCGGTTGGCTTCGGCGATTCATATCCTGCCAGGTCTCTTGGAACAGAGCCCCGAGGGTTAGGTTCGTGAAGACGAGTATCGCGAGTATGAGCCAAGGGCCCCACGACCAATATGCGTCAATACCCAGGCCCAGGAAAGCGACGACTTGAAGGTAGACGCCCAAAAGCCCTAGCCAAGCAGCGGTTACCGATAGGGCGTTCTTCAGGTTGGATCTTGGTAGCCGTCCCCGCCACGGGCCGTGCGCTTTGAGCCAGCGCATCCCGGAGCGTGTAAGCGCAAAGCTGAGGAGCGTCAGGGCCATCCAGAGCATGCCGACAAGTACGTACTGAGCCTCTACGAGCCCGAGTGTATACCTTCCGTAGAGTTGGGCACTGAAATTGGCGATCAGAAGACCGATGCCGTATAGGGCGGCAGATCCCAACAACGCGCATCTCGAGACGGTCTCAATCGTAGAGCCGGATGCTCCAATCTGTTGAAGCGGGAGGACGTCTTTAGGCTTCTCCTGTTCCCTGACCGCGGAGTCGCACTCCTTCTGAGTATCGGTGGTGCCACCGCCAGCTGTGCCACTAGCGCTCACAGTCGGTATCATAACCGAAGG
>JBEKLJ010000183.1:0-7209 GCA_050010255.1 Bryobacteraceae bacterium | reverse complement strand
CGCGACGGGGTGAGCCCGCAGGCGTACTTGAACAGTACGTCGAGGACTCACCCCGAGCGCAACGCAGAAGATGCCGGCCTCCCGCAAGCCGCAGCCGAAGGCGTGTGAGAAGATCGGGCTAAAGGCGCGGAGAACACAAATGGCGAAGAAGCGAATTGCCTGGCTGCCGGGGGACGGCATCGGGGTTGAGTGCTGCGCGGCGGCGCGGGTGGTGCTCGATGCCGCCGGGTTCGAGGCCGAATATATCCACGGCGACATCGGCTGGGAGTTCTGGTGCCGGGAGGGCGAGGCGCTCCCCGAGCGTACGATCGAGCTGCTTCGCTCGACCGACTGCGCCTTCTTCGGCGCCATCACCTCGAAGCCCGCAGCGGAGGCGGTGCGCGAGCTGGCCCCGGAACTGCAGAGCCGCGGCCTCACCTACCGCAGCCCCATCGTGCGCATGCGCCAGTTGCTCGACCTCTACGTCTGCCTGCGGCCCTGCCAGGCCTTCCCGGGCAACCCGCTCAACTACCGCGACGACATCGACCTGGTCATGTTCCGCGAGAACACCGAGGGGATGTATATCGGCGTGGAGTTCCCACGTGTGCCCGAGAGCTTCTACCAGGAGAAGGCCATGGCGAGGATCCCGCCGGAGGCGGCGATCTCTCTGCGCAGCGTCACGCGCGAGGGCTCGCGGCGGATCGTGCGCGCGGCCTTCGAGTACGCCGTGAAGCATGGCCGGCGCAAGGTGACCGCGGTCCACAAGGCCAACGTGCTGCGAGCCACCTGCGGGCTGTTCCTGGAGGCCGCCCAGGAGGTGGCCGCCGGATACCCGCAGATTGAATTCGACGCGGCCAACGTCGATGCCATGTGCATGTGGCTTCTGAAGAACCCTCGCAACTACGACGTGCTCGTGACCACCAACCTGTTTGGCGACATTCTCTCGGACCTCTGCGCGCAGCTCGTGGGCGGCATGGGCTTCGGTTACAGCGGCAACCTCGGCGACCGCTACGCGGTCTTCGAGCCGACCCACGGCTCGGCGCCGAAGTACGCCGGGCTGAACAAGGTGAACCCAATCGCCACCATCCTGGCGGCCAAGATGATGCTGGAATGGCTCGGCGAGGGCGCGCGGGCGGCCGCGGTCGGCGCGGCCGTGGCGGAGGTTGTCGCTCGCGGCGAGGTCCGCACCTACGACCTGGGCGGCAGCGCCACTACGTCCCAGATGGCCGAGGCCGTGGCCCGGCACACCGCGTTTGGAGTCAGGGCCGGCCGCGTGCGTTAATAAAAGCAGGCGCTACGGCAGTTTCGAAACCCCCACCATGGACATCGTCGCTCACGGACTATGGGCCGCCGCCGCGGCGCGCGGCTCGCAGAAGAAGCTTGGCCGGCGGATCAGCGTCGGCTGGACCGCCTTGTGGGGCGTCTTCCCCGACCTCTTCGCCTTCACCATCCCGGTGACCCTCGCGCTCTGGTACCGCCTGACGGGCGTCGGGCCGCCCGCAGATGCCGGGCCGCACGGCGTGCCCCATATGCATCTGGCCGGGCAGCTCTACCGGATCAGCCACAGCCTCATCATTTTCGCCGTCGTGTTCGGACTGGTCTGGCTGCTGGCACGGCGCCCCGTACTCCCCATGCTCGGTTGGGCGCTTCACATCCTCATCGACATTCCCAGCCACAGCATGCGCTTCTTCCCGACGCCCTTCCTGTGGCCCGTCTCCGACTACCGCTTCGGCGGCATCGGCTGGGCCAACCGCTGGTTCATGCTGGCGAACTACACCGCCCTTGCGGTGGTCTGGTTCCTGCTTTGGAGGAGCGCCCGGCGCGCTCGCCGCGCGGCGGCGCCGGCGTCGTCCTATACTGGCCAGGGCGGGTCGCATCGAGATCAGCCCGAATAGCAGTCAGGCGGAGGATGGTCTCATGAGGCGTTTTCTCGCGTTCGACATTGAAACCGCCAAAGTGGTGCCCGAGGGCGTTGACGACATCCTGGCGCATCGTCCGCTCGGCATCGCCTGCGCCGCGGCGGTCGCAAACGACCTTCCGCAACCCCTGGTCTGGCACGGGCGGGATGAGTCCCAGCGTCCCTCCGGCCGGATGACCAGGGACGAGGCGGCCCGGCTCGTTGCCGACCTCTCCGCCCTAGCCTCCCAGGGCTACACCCTGCTCACCTGGAACGGCCTCCACTTCGACTTCGACGTGCTGGCGGAGGAGTCGGGGCAGGTGAAGGAGTGCGCCCGGCTGGCTGCCGATCACGTCGATATGCTCTTCCACGTGCTCTGCTCGCGCGGCCACCGTGTGAGCCTCCAGAGGGCCGCCGAGGGGATGCACCTGCCTGGGAAGCAGGCCGGCATTTCGGGAGCGCTGGCTCCGGCAATGTGGGCGGCCGGCCGGCACGACGAGGTTCTCAACTACTGCATCCAGGACGTTCGTCTGACCCTTCAGCTCGCCGAGGCATGCGAACGCGCTCAGCAGTTGGCCTGGATCACGCAGCGCGGCAGCGCCGGGCAAATGCCCCTCCGCGGTGGCTGGCTCACCGTTCTGGAGGCCCGTGCTCTTCCGCTGCCGGACACGTCCTGGATGTCGAATCCTCCGTCACGCGACGAGTCCCTGCGCTGGATTCGCGAGGCGGGCATCGCCTGAGGCAGGCTCTCGGCTCCCGTTAACGGCTCGAGGGCGGAAAGACGCCCGCCAGGCCGGCCCCGGAGACAACGTCTGCCGGCAGGCGGGCGCATAAGGCTTCGAGAAAGGATTTAGCAACGCGCAAAGCCTCTTCCGCTTCCTTCACCTCGGGTTCGTAGGGTGCGCCCGGATAGCGGAAGCGGGTTGCGTATTTAGTCAACGCCACAGCGGCGTCCACAGCCGGCATCAGCCCCCTGTCCACCGCAGCACAGGCATCGCCCAGCTCAACCAGGTTGTGTGTCGCGCGGAACGGAACATCGTGCCACGTCAGTAGGGCCTTCATCGCCTTCTCGACGGCCTGCTGGGAGTGAAACAGCGAACTGCGAATGAAGGCATCGGGTGCAGCCAGCGTGAACTCCGCGGTGCCCAGGTCCTCTCTGGCTCGCTTGAGCCAGTCGATCGTGTTCTCCAGCAGAACGGGATCAGGCGGCGGCATTGTAGAGCGTCCTGCCTTCACGCACCACGGTGGCAGGCAGCGAGGCCTTCAGATGAAGCTGCCTGTCGAAGTCGCGCCGAGTCAACACGAGCAGATCCGCGGCGGCGTGAATTCCGCGCAGGACGCGGTACCCGATGTCCTCGGATCGGAGCTCGCGCGGCGCGGTCTCCGGCAGCAGGATCATCAGATCGTAGTCGCTGTCCGGACCCGCCTCGCCTCTGGCCACCGATCCGAACATGTAGATGCGCTCAGGATGATAGACCTCGACCAGCCGCCGCACCACCTCGCCCAGAACCGGATCGTCGTGCGAGGGCGTTGTGAGAACAGGACTGTCTTCTCTGGCCATGGTGTGTACACCCACAGTCTGCCACAACTGAGTGGTAGCGAGATCCCGTGGTGGCTGGCGGCTCGTGCCCGCGAGGCACGCCGCCGCGCGCGCTTCGCGCACTACAGCGCCGCCTCCCCCATCAGGTAGCGGTCGATCGAGCGGGCGGCGTCGCGGCCCTCGCGGATGGCCCACACCACCAGCGATTGCCCGCGGCGCATGTCGCCGGCGGCGAACACGCCGGGCGCCGATGACATGTAGCTCTCATCGGTCGCCACGGCGCCGCGTTCGTCGAGCTTCACGCCGAGCTGCTCGATCATGCCGTTGCGCACGGGACCTGTGAAACCCATCGCCAGCAGAACCAGGTCCACCTCCAGCGTGAACTCGGTCCCCGGGAGCGGCTCGAACCGGGGCGGCGGGCCGACACGCACGGCGTGCAGCGTCTCGACGTGGCCGCGCTCGTCGCCCGAGAAGCGCGTCGTAGCCACGGCCCACTCGCGCACGCCGCCCTCCTCGTGCGCGCTCTCGATGCGCAGTTGCAGCGGCCAGAGCGGCCACGGCGTCTGCGGCGCGCGCTCGAGCGGCGGCTCCGGCAGGATCTCGAACTGGTACACCGAGGCGGCCTTCTGGCGGTGGCAGGTGCCCAGGCAGTCCGCGCCGGTGTCGCCGCCGCCGATGATCGCCACCCGCTTGCCGGTGGCCAGCAGCGCCGACTTGCCATTGATTCGCTCGCCGGCGCACAGCCGGTTCTGCACCGGCAGGAACTCCATGGCGAAGTGAATGCCGCTCAATTCGCGGCCCGGCACCCGCAGATCGCGCGGCTGCTCGGCGCCGCCCGCCAGCAGGATGGCGTCGAATTCCTTGCGCAGGTCCTCGACGGCGACGTTCACGCCCACGTGCGCGCCGGTCTGGAACACGATGCCCTCGGCGCGCAGGATCTCGAGCCGCCGGTCGAGGACGCCCTTCTCGAGCTTGAAGTCCGGGATGCCGTAGCGCAGCAGGCCCCCAACGCGGTCGGCCTTCTCGAAGACCGTCACCGCGTGCCCGGCGCGGTTCAACTGCTGCGCGGCGGCCAGGCCGGCCGGGCCGGAGCCGATGACGGCGACGCGCTTGCCCGTGCGCGCCTGCGGCGGCTCGGGCCGCACCCAACCCTCGCCGAAAGCGCGCTCGATGATGGCATTCTCGATCTGCTTGATGGTCACCGGCGGCTCGTTGATGCCCAGCACGCAGGCCGCTTCGCACGGCGCGGGACAGACTCGCCCGGTGATCTCCGGAAAATTGTTGGTCGAATGCAGCGTCCGGATGGCCTGCTGCCAGCGGTCGCGGTAGACCAGGTCGTTGAAGTCCGGTATGACGTTGTTCAGCGGGCAGCCAGTGTGGCAGAAGGGCACGCCGCAATCCATGCAGCGCGCGGCCTGCCGCTGGAGCCTCGCCTCCGGGAGCGGCTCGTAGATCTCGAAGAAGTCGTTGACGCGCTCCTGGACGGGCCGCCGCGGGGGCGCCTCCCGCGGGTACTCCAGGAACCCGGTGGTCTTACCCATGGCGGACCTCCGCGCCCGTGTGGCGCAGGCTCTCCAGCCTGCCGGGTCGAGACTCGTCTCGACCCACGCGGGAGTCCGTGCCCCACGCCCCGAGACCCACCCTACACACGGGCCACCTCCCCCGGAGCGACTGGCTGCGGCGGTGGCATGGCCGGCAGCCGCTGGGCCGGGCGCGCAACGCCCAGCACCCGCTTGTACTCCTGCGGAAACACCTTGAGGAACCTGGGCAGCATCGTCTCCCAGTTCTCAAGAATCCAGCGGGCGCGCGGGCTGCCGGTCAGCTCGGCGTGCCGTGCAATCAGCTTGTGCAGCTTCATGGCGTCGGCCGTGTTGTCCCCCAGCGGCTCCAGGTCGATGCTGGCCTGGTTGCACTGCACGCGCGCAAAATCGCCGGTCTCATCCAGCACGAAGGCGATGCCGCCGGTCATGCCGGCGCCGAAGTTGCGTCCGGTCGGCCCGAGCACGACCACCAAGCCCCGGGTCATATACTCGCAGCCATGGTCGCCGATCGCCTCGACCACCGCCGTGGCGCCCGAATTCCGGACGCAGAAGCGCTCGCCCGCCATGCCGTTGAAGAACGCCTCGCCGCTCGTGGCGCCGTATAGGCAGACGTTGCCGACGATCATGTTCTCTTCCGGACGGAACGTGGACCCCCGGGGCGGATAGGCGATGAGCCGCCCTCCGGAGAGGCCCTTGCCCACGTAATCGTTGGCGTCGCCCTCGAGCGTCAGCGTCACGCCCTTGGCCAGGAACGCCCCGAAACTCTGGCCGGCGGAGCCCGTGAAATTGAACTTGATGGTGTCCTCCGGCAGGCCGGCGGAGCCGTAGCGCCGCGCCACCTCGCCCGAGAGCATCGCGCCCACGGTGCGGTGCACGTTGCGGATCGGCAGGCTGAATTCCACCGGCGCGCCGCCCTCCAGCGCCGCGCGCGCCTGCTCGATGAGCTGGTAGTCGAGCGCCTGGCTCAGGCCGTGGTCCTGCGTGGTCACGCACCGGCGCGCCACGCGGCCCGGCACCGGCGGGCTGTAGAGGATCTGCGAGAAATCCAGCCCGCGGGCTTTCCAGTGCTCGACGGCGCCCTTCATCTCCAGCCGGTCCACGCGGCCCACCGCCTCCTCCAGCGTGCGGAAGCCAAGCTGCGCCAGCAGCTCGCGCACTTCCTCGGCCACGTAAAAGAAGTAGCGGATCACGTGCTCGGGCTGGCCGGCGAACTTCTTGCGCAGCTCGGGATTCTGCGTGGCGATGCCCACCGGGCACACATTCAGATGGCACTTGCGCATCATGATGCAGCCCAGGGAGACCAGCGGCGCGGTGGCGAAGCCGAACTCCTCGGCGCCCAGCAGCGCGGCGATCATCACGTCGCGGCCGGTCTGCAGCTTCCCGTCCACCTGCACCCGGATGCGGCGCCGCAGGTCGTTCATCACCAGCACCTGCTGCGTTTCCGACAAGCCCAGCTCCCAGGGCACGCCCGAGTGCTTGATGGCGGTGAGCGGGGAGGCGCCGGTGCCGCCGTCGTGCCCGCTGATGAGCACCAAATCCGCGTGCGCCTTGGCGACCCCCGCGGCCACGATGCCCACGCCGACCTCGGCCACCAGCTTCACCGAGATCCGCGCCCGCGGGTTGACGTTCTTGAGGTCGTAGATGAGCTGGGCCAGGTCCTCGATCGAGTAGATGTCGTGGTGCGGCGGCGGCGAGATCAACTGCACGCCGGGAATCGAGTGGCGCACCCGGGCGACGATTTCGTCCACCTTGTGCCCGGGAAGCTGCCCGCCTTCGCCCGGCTTGGCGCCTTGCGCGATCTTGATCTGCAGCTCGTCGGCGTTTATGAGGTAGTTCGCGGTGACGCCGAAGCGGCCCGAGGCCACCTGTTTGATGGCGCTGCGGCGCTCGTCCTTGAACCGCGCCTCGTCCTCCCCGCCCTCGCCGGTGTTGGACTTCGCGCCGATGCGGTTCATGGCAATGGCCAGCGTCTCGTGCGCCTCCTTGGAGATCGACCCGAAGGACATGGCGCCGGTCGAGAAGCGCTTCACGATCTCGCTGGCCGGCTCGACTTCCTCCAGCGGTATGGCCCGGCGGTTGAACTGGAAGTCCATCAGCCCGCGCAACGTCGCCAGGTGGCGCGCCTGGTTGTTGATGGCCTCGGCGTATTCCCTGTAACTCTCCCGGCTCTCCTGCCGCACGGCCTGCTGGAGCTTGGAGATAGTCAGGGGATTGAACAGGTGATACTCGCCGTTGGCGCGGTAGTGGTAGCT
>JBEKLJ010000182.1:0-7229 GCA_050010255.1 Bryobacteraceae bacterium | reverse complement strand
CCGGTCCCGGCCCAGGGCGCGCCGGCCGCCCCCGCCACGTCCGCCCCAACCCCGGCCGGACCTATGCGCGCGGCGCTGGCGGCCCCAGCCGCCAGGTTGAGCTGGAAACTGATCGCGCTGGCCGGGGCGGGCCTGCTCATGTTCGCCGTCGCCATCGCTCTGTACTTCTCCGGGCCGGCCTCGTCGAAGCTGAGCCCAACCCTGGCCACGCCCACCGGCGAGATGGTCCTGGTGCCGGCCGGCCGGTTTCTCTCCGGGCCGGACCAGAGCCGCATCACCCTGCGGGCGTTCTACATCGACCGGACGGCAGTCACCAACGCGGCCTGGGCACGTTTCTGCGCCGAGAAGAAACGGCCGCTGCCGCCCGAGTTCGACGCAGACCGGCCCGAGTTCCCGGTGGTGGACGTCAGCTTTGAGGATGCGCAAGCGTTCGCGGAGTGGGCCGGCAAGCGATTGCCCACGGGTCTGGAATGGGAGAAGGCCGCGCGCGGCGAGGATGGCCGCCGCTTCCCCTGGGGCGAGGAGCGCGACCCGAACCTGGCCAATGCCCGCGACAATCCGGACAGCGGTGAGCCTGGTCTGGTTCCGTCCGTCAGCATGCCCGAGGGCGCCAGCCCATACGGCGCGCTCAACATGCTCGGCAACGTCTGGCAGCTTGTGGATGAGCGCCGCACGCCGTCACAGGCCGCGTTGCGGGCGTTCGAGAGCCTGCTGAGACCGCCGCCCACGGCTTCTGAGCGCTGGGTGGCGATCCGTGGCGGCGCCTACGACCTGCCGCTGCTCAACGGCGTCTGGGACTCCTTCACCGTTCCCGCCCGGCATCGCGCTTACAACATCGGCTTCCGCTGCGCCAAGGACGCCAGGTAGAACGCCGGTCGGCGGAACGGGCTTTCGAGCTGACAGAGCCTGCACCCTCGTGTGCTATCCTGTGTACAGGAGACTACGCTGTGTCGAGTACGACTACATTCACCGTCCGGATTCCGGCGGAGCTTCGCGGACGGCTGGACCGTCTCGCCGCGGCGACCGCGCGCACGCGATCCTGGCTGGCCGCCGACGCGCTGAGCTCGTACGTTGAGTCTCAGGAATGGCAGGTCGAGCAGATTCGGCAAGGCATACGCGACGCGAACGAGGGGCGCGTCGTCGGCCACGATCGGGTCGCCGAGTGGCTGAGGTCCTGGGGCACGAAGAGCGAGAAGCGCCCGCCCAAATGCAGATAGTCTGGACTGCGAAGGCCGTTACGCACCTCACCGAGATCCATCAGTTCATCGCGGCCGACAAGCCAGACGCCGCCGCCCGAACAGCGGCCAGGATTCTCCAGGCGGTTGAACTTCTGGGCGCCCACCCCCACCTCGGGCGTTCCGGACGGCATCCGAACACGCGGGAGATCATCGTGCCCGGAACGCCGTATCTGATTCCCTATCGCATCTGCGCCGAACGGCTCCAGATCCTGGCCGTCCTCCACGGCGCCCGGAAGCGGGTTCGCAGATAGGGGCGGCTGTGTGCTTGACTGGCCATGTAAGGTGCTTTGCGCATGATCGCCACCCATACTGAGCAAAGAGCCGGGCGCCTGCTTTGGACCGGAATTGTCGCCGCCCCCTTGGCCGTGGCGCTCTTCGCCTGGCTGGCGGGACGCGTCGCGGCGGGCGCGCCGATCTGGTTCGATGCCGGCATTCGCGACTTCGTTCACCGCCACGCGACGCCCGCGCTCACCTCCCTGATGCGGTTCGTGACGGCCCTGGGCGAGCAGGGGCCGCTGGTGTCGTTGAGCGCCCTCGCCGTGGCGGCGCTCCTGGCCGCGCGCTGGCGCCGGGCCGCCGGGTCGTTCGTGGTGACGATGGTGGGCGCATTCCTGCTCGACACGGCGCTAAAGTTGCTGTTCCATCGCCCGCGCCCAGCCGCCTTCTTCGCAACACCAGAGCCAGCCTCCTACAGCTTCCCGAGCGGCCACGCGCTGTTCTCAATCTGCCTCTGGGGCGCGCTGGCGGCCGTTGTGACGGCGCGCGTCCGGAGCCTCGCCGCGTGCATCGCCATCTGGGCGGTTGCGGGCGCGGCCATGTGTCTGCTGGGGCTTTCGCGGATCTACCTGGGCGTGCACTACCCCAGCGACGTTCTGGCCGGGTACGCGGCGGCGGTGGTGTGGGTGACCGTGGTCGCCTCGGTGGACCGGCTGCTCCAGCGCCGGGCGCGCCGCGCCATGGTCGTGGTGAGAAAAGCGGGCTAGCCCGACCCCCATCGCCCGGCATCGGTGGAGGGGGCCGAAACGGCGCTCCGGAAGCGTTTGCGTGCACACACCTGGCGATGCGTCAGAACACACTGCCTGTGCTTCGAGCGGGGGGCTTCACGGAAGACGCCCGGGCGCTCGTCTGCGCAACGGGGACCTCGGCCCTGCTATCGCTCGTGGTGGTGTGCCGCTTCGGCCGCGAGCTTCAGCTCTCTATTGACCTCAACCAGCAGCTCTTTCGCCCTCTCAGCATGGCCGCGCATATCCCCCTCATTGGCCCTCTGCGCGTCAACGATTCTCTCCCAGGCTTCTATGCTCAACCGCTGTGCGGCGGCGAGATTCGGATGTCGGGCCTCAGAGATGTCCCGGACGGGTCTCTGGGCCATGGCAACCACTCCGATGAAGAGCAAGGCGCCAAAAACAGCAGCGAAAACTCGAGTTCTGATCATGGGGCACATTCTACGCGCCGCCCTGAGATTGTGTCAAGTCATCTAAGAAGGCAAACCGAAACCGGTCCCTCTTGGAAGGCGGCTGTTCTGACCGCCCACCCGTGCCACGGGCGGCTATCGCACGCCGCAGCAGATTGCTGGTGAAACATCCGGGCTAGTACTCGACTTCCACCAGGAACAGACCGCAGGCGGGTGCGGTGGGCCCGGCCTTGACCGTCACGCCCGGCGCAAGCAGCGCGCGAACGTCGTCTTCGGTTCGGTTCCCCTTCCCTGCCTCGAGCAGCGTGCCGACGATGTTCCGCACCATGTGCTTCAGGAAGCCGCTGCCGCGCACGCGGTAGATGAGCCGCTCGCCCTGAAGCTCCGCGCGCGAGGAGACGATGTTCCGCACCTTCGAGCCGCCTTCGCTGTCGCGCTCGTCGGAGGCGGCGAAGGCGGTGAAGTCGTGCTGGCCCTCGAACAGCGGCGCCGCCGCCACCAGGCGCGCCACATCGAGCGGGTAGGGGTGATGGTGGACATAGCGCCGCTCGAAGGGCGGGCAGACGTCGCCGCGCCAGATCCGGTATTCGTAGGTCTTGGCGCGCGCGGCGTAGCGCGGGTGGAAGTCCGCTGCGGCCTCCTCGGCCCGCAACACGCGGATCGCCGGCGGCAGCAGGCGGTTCATGGCCCGCTGAAGGTTCTCGACGGGGATGCGGTTCTCGAGCCCGAAGGCCGCCACCTGCGCCAGCGCGTGCACGCCGGCATCGGTCCGGCCGGAGCCATCGACGCCCACCGGCTTACCTTCGATCTCGCCCAGCACGGCTTCGAGCGTGCCTTGTATGGTCGGAAGTCCCGGCTGGACTTGCCAGCCGTGGAAGTCCGTGCCGTCGTAAGCGAGCGTGATTCGGATGCGCCGCATGGCAGTAGTAGGGCGGCTCTCTAGAGCCGCCGCCGGGCCTCCAGGCCCGGGCCTCGCCGGTCTGGAGACCGGCTGGCGGACCTGGAGGTCCGCCCCACCCGACAGGGCGGTTCCCAGGGCGTGTGCCCCGGGTTCACAGCCCAAGGTCTCTCACCACAACATCTACAGGATCTCTCTTCCCCGGCACGACGCGCCGCCCCTGCGCCACAAGGCGCCATGCCGCGCGGCTAGCGCCTACTTTCTCGAGCCGGGCTTGGTCACCGGAACACCCTCCTGGCACAGCGGGCAGTTCTCCGGAGGATAGGCGACCACGTTCAGCGTGGCCAGTGCGGCGCGGGGAACCGAAACGTCCGCGTGGCCGCCGCTGCGGTCGATGATCGAGCCCGCCGCCAGCACGTTGGCCCCCGCGGCGCGCAACACCTCCACCACCTCGCGCGTGCTGCCGCCGGTGGTCACGACGTCTTCGACCACCACGGCCGGCTCGCCCGCCTCGACCGAGAAGCCGCGGCGCAGGACCATCCTGCCCTCCGGGTCGCGCTCGGTGAAGATCGCGCGGGCGCCGAGCGCCCGCGCCACCTCGTGGCCGATGACGATGCCGCCGAGGGCGGGCGCCGCCACGAGGCGCACCTCCCCCAAACCGAGCGCGCGCAGCGCGCCGGCCAGCCGCGCCCCGAGCCGCCCGGCGTGCTCGGGATGCTGAAGTACCAGCGCGCATTGCAGGTACTCGGGACTGTGCAGGCCGCTGGTGAGGCGGAAGTGGCCGCGCAGGTACGCGCCAGTCTCGTGGAACAGCTCCAGAACAGGGTCGCTCGGTGGAGTCACAGAAGCTACTATAACCCAGTCATTGCCCGGCATCGCTCAACCAGCCCATGGCAAGGGCCCCGAGGGAGAAATGAGGACAGGCGCGCGTCCTTATTTCTGGGGCTGGTAACCCGTAATCGCTCAAGTGCACCATAATAATGAAGGGCGCGATTGAGAGGGCCATCGGATGCGCCCCGAGGTCCATTCGCACGGCGTGGCCGGATGGCGGCCTGGAGCGGCCGTCCCAGGAGGGGATCGATGAGACGCAAGGCTGTTTGGATCGGAGCCGCGGCCGCCCTGGCAGGTGGTCTGGGCGCATGGGCATACTTCCGAGGCGATCACGGCGGCGCGTACCGCACTGCGCGCGTCGATCACGGGCTGATCGAGAGCACGATTTCGGCCACCGGCAACCTGAACGCGGTGGTCACGGTGGAAGTGGGCACCCAGGTTTCCGGCTACATCAAGGAGCTGCACGCCGACTTCAACACCCGCGTGAAGAAGGGACAGCTCGTTGCGCGCATCGACCCGGAGATCTTCCAGGCCCGGGTGAACCAGGCGCAAGCGAATCTGGACGCCTCGCGCGCGGCCGTGGGCAACGCGCAGGCCGCTCTCCAGAAGGCCGAGGCCGAAGTCTCCAATGCCCAGGCGATGCTCGCGGTGGCGCAGGCGGGGTTGGCCAAGGAGAGGGCCAACACCGCCGACTCAAAGGCGAAGTTCCAGCGCAGCAGCCAGCTCTTTCAAAGCGGGCTGATCGCCCCCGCGGACCAGGAGACGTCGCAGGCGCAGTATAACGCCGCAGTAGCGGCGGTATCCTCCATGGAGGCGCAGGTACAAGCAGCCACCGCGAGCATTCGCAGCGCCGAGGCGAGCCGGGACGTGGCGCGGACGCAAGTCACCAGCGCCCAGGCGCAGGTGAAGCAGCAGGCCGCCGCGTTGCAGCAGACGCAGATCGATCTCGAGCACACCTACATCACCGCGCCGGTGGACGGCGTGGTGGTGTCGCGCAAGGTGGATGTCGGGCAGACCGTGGCCGCCAGCCTCCAGGCGCCGACGATCTTCGAGATCGCGCAGGACCTGACCAAGATGCAGGTGGATACCAACGTGGACGAGGCCGACGTCGGCCGCGTGCAGGTCGGCCAGCGGACCGTCTTCACTGTGGATGCGTATCCGACTGGCGCCTTCCGGGGCGTGGTCACCGAGATCCGCAAGGCGCCGATCAACGTGCAGAACGTCATCACCTACGACGTTGTCATCGGCGTCTCGAACCCCGACCTGAAGCTGTTTCCCGGCATGACGGCCAACGTGCGCATCCTCACGGATCAGCGCGCGAGCGCGCTCAGGATCCCGAACGCGGCGCTGAGGTTCCGCCCGGTGGATGCGGCGGCGGCGCCGCAGCGCGCCGCCACCGGCCAGCGGGGCTTCGGCGCGCGGCGCGCGGCCAGCCTTCAGACCGTCTACGTGGTGGGCGCCGACGGCAAGCCGGCGCCTGTCCAGGTCGGGCTCGGCATCACCGACGGAACCTACAGCGAAGTCTCCAGCGGCAGCCTGGCGGAGGGCCAGGAAGTCATCGTGGGCATGGCCAGCCAGACGCCGGCGACGAACCCGGCGGCGGGCAGCCGGCCGGGCGGCCCGCGGCTGTTCTGACCGGCTGGCGGCTCGTGGCTCGCAGGGGCACAGCGCCACGGGCCGCTGGCTTGGGGGGCATATGAGTCTTCTGGCAACAATCCGAGTCGCGTTGAGCGCGCTGCAGACGAACCGCTTCCGCTCATTCCTGACGATGCTGGGCATCATCATCGGTGTGGCGGCGGTGATCGCCATGATGGCGGTCGGCTCCGGCGCCACCGCCAGCATCGAGCAGGAGATCTCCTCGATCGGCAGCAACCTGCTGATCGTGCTTTCGGGCACCATCACCAGCTCGGGCATCCGCCTGGGCAGCGGCCAGGCGGTAACGCTCACCGAAGACGACGCGAAGGCTATTTCCGCGGAGTGCCCGTCGGTGCTGGCCGCCTCGCCCACGGTGCGCGGCGGCGCGCAGGTGGTCTACGGCAACAGCAACTGGGCCACGGGGATCCAGGGCGCAACGCCGGACTACCTGCAAATCCGCGACCTCACCGTCGCCGACGGCCGGCCGTTCACGGACCAGGACGTGGACAGCTCCGCGAAGGTCGCCCTCCTCGGCCCCACCGTGGCCCAGAACCTGTTTGGCAATACCGATCCGGTCGGCCAGGTGATCCGCATCAAGAACGTTCCGTTCGTGGTGCAGGGCGTGCTCGCGCCCAAGGGGCAATCGCCCACGGGCCAGGACCAGGACGACGTGGTCCTGATCCCCATCTCAACGGCGAAAAAGAAGGTGCTGGGGGCCAGCCAGGCCAACGCGCGCTCGGTGGGCACCATCATGGTTCAGGCGCGCGACGTCAAGCTCATGTCCCAGGCCCAGGAGGAGGTTATGGCCCTGCTGCGCCAGCGGCACCACATCCAGCCCGGACAGGACGACGACTTCAGCGTGCGCAACCTCACCGAGATCCTGGCGGCGCGTGAAAACTCAGCGCACGTCATGTCGGTCCTTCTGGGGGCCATCGCTTCGGTGTCCCTGGTGGTGGGCGGCATCGGGATCATGAACATCATGATGGTCTCGGTGACGGAGCGGACCAAGGAGATCGGTTTGCGACTGGCAATCGGCGCGCGGGCCAAGGACATCCTGATGCAGTTTCTGGTGGAGTCGGTGACGCTCTCTCTGATCGGCGGGCTGATCGGTGTCGCCCTGGGCCTGCTGGCGTCCGTCACGATCTCCTATGCCGCGCAGTGGGCCACGCTGATCTCTCCGTGGGCGGTCCTGCTGGCGTTCGTCTTTTCGGGCCTG
>JBEKLJ010000181.1:0-7238 GCA_050010255.1 Bryobacteraceae bacterium | reverse complement strand
AAGAGCCGTCCTTGCGCCCGTCCCGGCTGGCGGGGCTCCCGCCACCGCATGCCCATCGGTGGCGTCCGCCCCGCGGCTCAGTAGAACATCTCCGGGCTCACGGTCCAGCGCCCGTCCTGCCGGACCAGGAGCACGTGAACGTTCTCGCTGTGGCGCTTCTCCCGCGCCGTGCCGCGGTTCAGAACGAACCAGACGTTCAGGTCGACGGTGGCACGGTCGCCTTCGACTTTGACTTCCTTGGTGTCCATCCGGAGGACCTGCTCCCCTTCGTTCTTGCGGCTTTGGACGAAGGCGCGCAGGCGGCTGGCCCTTTGCGGATCTTGGGGATCGGAGGTGGCTGCTTTAGGGAGCAGCTTCAGGACGCCTTCGGCGTCGCCGGCGGTCATGGCCTCAACGAAACCCCTCGCGACGGCCTCGGGTGTGTTCCGCGAGCAGGCGGCGAGGAGAAACAGCAGTAAAGCGAGCAATGCGGGGACGATTCGGTGTTTCACAGGAGCCGCGATTTTAGCACAGCACGGGCCGCCCCGCAGCGTTGCCTCAGGCCATGCGACGGTGGCGGGAGCGCCTGGAGGAACACGGTTACGAAGGTCTGGCCGACCGGCGCAAGGCGCGCTGCGGTGCGGCCAGCACCCGCGCGGTGAGCGCTCAGAAGGGGAAATCGCGGCGCACCTGGGCGATGCGCGTGCGGCCCAGGTAGTGGCTGGGGTTCTGGGGCGTGCCGTGCCGCCGCACTTCATAGTGCAGGTGCGGGGCCGTGGTGCGGCCCGAGCTACCCACCGCACCGATCACCTCAGCCCGCCGGATCTCTTGCCCCGGCACCACGGCGAAGCGCGATAAGTGCGCGTAGAGGGTTTGCAAGCCGTTGCCGTGGTCGATCACCACCACCCGGCCGTAGCCGTTCATCAGGCCCGCGTGGAGCACCACGCCATCGGCCGCGGCGCGGATCGGGGTGCCGGGCGGCGCCGTGATATCGACACCGCGGTGGAATGCGCCCTCACCCGAGAACGGATCCAGGCGCTTGCCGAAGTAGCTTTGCAGGCGACCGTCCACAGGCCAGATGCTGGGGATGTTGTTGGTCTGCCAGAAGCGCGGGTAGCGATGGTAATAGCTGGAGAGGTTGGCGGTGCGCAGGAAGTCATACTCTTCGAGCGACTGCTGGATGGTGGGCATCAGCCGACCCTCGTCGGTGATGTCGACAGGGCCTTCCAGCTTCTCCTTCAGACCGTAGGCCATCGAGACTTCGCTGGCGAACAGTTGCAGCTCGGCAAGCTGGTCGTTGGCCTGCCTGGCGTCCCTCTGGAGTTTCTCGTACCGCGTGCGAAGAGAGGTGATGTCCCGTCTGAGCGCGTTGTAGTTGGCCACCTTCCACGCCATCCGAGCGTAGCTGAAGACGAAGCCGAACACGGAAAAGCACCCGATGAGGGCCAGCGTCATGATCAGGTAGATGACGCGCTGGGGCAGATGAATCCTGCGGAGCCTGCCGTGCAACGAGTGGGCTACTACAACGATAAAGTACTGCTGCTTCATGGAGCCTGACTTGCCTCTTCGGTGCGGGCCGAAAACGCTCTAGCACTCCACCCGCAGGACCGTCCGCGCCGCGCCTGCCGCGACCGGACAGCATTGAGATGCCCCGCCGCCGGACGGAACGACCCTCTTCTGGGGCCTGGCCGACAGCTAGGGCGCTGCACGCCTCTAGATTAATACCTCGGTGTGCGAATCTGAAACTGTAGCAGGTGGTGGCAGGGGCGTCAAGGCCCTCATCCTTGGGTAGGTCCACACCCTTCAGGGGGGTCTGCCGGTTGGCGCCGGGGAGGTGACCGAGTACCTGCTCCGTCCCGTCGCCCGGTTGCGCAGCCGAACCGCTTGTCAGCTACCACGTCCTACCGACAACTGCATGGGTGGGTCCTTCCCCCACCGGTGATCTGCGCCATTGGGGCGCACTGAGAAGAGCGGGCTAACGCTGAGGATCCGGCACGGCATCCGCCAGGAACGCCATGCTCTTGATCCCGGAGATGTCGAACCGCTTGCGGCAGCGCAGGTTCTGGCAGGCCACCTTGTCGTCGAGCAGGACCATGTAGCTCTGCGCCTTCAGGAACTTCGCCCGGTCGTCCGGGTCGCCGCCCGGCGGCAGGCGGTCTTTCTTCCGCCGCACCAGCCAGTGCAACTCGTAGTTCTCGGCCGATTTGCAGTAGGGGCAGACCAGTTGCGCCGGCTTGGTGGCCTGCGATTCGTTGAAGAAGGCGCGTTCTTGCATAGGCTTATAGTGTAGTCAGACGCCGGGCGCGGCTGCCGGCGCCCGAACCGGGATACCCGCCCCGCGCAGCGCCGCCTCCACCTCGGCCACGGTCAGCCGCGAGGCGTCGTAGTCCACCCTCAGATGCTGCAAGTCCGGCGCCGGCACAATGCGCTCCATGCCGTAGATGCCGTGCGCGGCCGTTAGGGCTTCGAGCAGGCGCTCATCGAGCGGGCGCTCGAGATCGAAGTGGATCTCGACCCTGGTCATCTCACATTCAGAATACAGGGGGCGCGTCACGAACGCAGCCGCCACAGGATCTGCCGCAGAATCCCCAGCCAGACCTCGGCGTCGCGTGCCGGAAGGTTCAGCCGGCGCACCAACCGGCGGATCTTCTGCTCGGTCGAGGCGGCCGTGCGCGATTTGACGTAGCCACTCTCGCGCAGCGCTACGAGCAGCAACTCCGTGAACCCTTCGACTTCCTCAGCGGAGGCAGGGGTCATTGCAGCCGGCTTGCGCGAGGCCCCGGCGCCAGACCGCACGATCTCGTACAGGCAGACGGCCACGGCCTGGCCCAGGTTCATCGAGCCGTGCTCGTCACGCGTGGGGATGCGCACGAGCCACTGGCAGTGGCTCAGGTCGTCGTTGGAAAGTCCGAACTTCTCCGAGCCGAACAGCAGCGCCACGTTGCCCGAAGCCAGGTGTTTGCGGATCAGCCGCGCGCCGTACTCCAGGCGGCGCAGAGGATGATGCAACTGGCGATGCCCGACGGCCGTGGTGCCGATGACGAGCGTGCAGTCGGCGACGGCTTCGGCCACGGTCCTGCACTCCTCGGCCGCGGCCATCACTGCCGCGGCCCCGACGGCCGAGCGCGCCTCACGGAAGGCCACCTCGTAAGGATTGACGACGCGCAGGCGCGAGAACCCGAAGTTCGACATCGCCCGCGCCGCCGCGCCGATGTTCAGCGGGTTGCGCGCGCCTATGAGCACTACGCGCAACCGGTCGAGTGGGAGGCTCTCAGCCAAGCCGCTATTCTAAGGCCTTTTCCGCGCCTCTGCGTCTCCGCGGTCTATCTGAGCTCTTCCATGATCGCGTCAAGCGCTTCCCTGGACGGCCGCACTCGCTCCTGTGGCAGCGTCGCCAGCGGCTCCTCCACCAGGTTGAGCAGATCCACGAAGTGCGGGCGCGAACTGTCGAAGTAGAGAATGCCGGTGACGACGTGCCCCTGCTTCTCGGCCTCGTAGAGCGTCCGCAGGGCATTGAGCTTGTCGGTGGGGTCGTAGTCGCGGCCCAGCTTCTTCAACCGCAGCTTCGAGCCGTCGTGCAGCATGATTTCGCGCACCTCGCCCTCGGGGATCTCGACCGAAATGTCCTGGAAGAACGGCACGAAATCCAGCTCGTGCAGCGGCTCGTCGTGCTCCTTCATGTAGGAGTAGCTTTTGGTGGAGCCTTCGTGGTCGTTGAAAGTGACGCAAGGGGAGATGACGTCGATGATCGACAGGCCGTTGTGGGCGATCGCAGTCTTGAGGATGGCCAGGAGCTGGCGCTTGTCGCCCGAGAACGACCGCGCCACCAGCGTGGCCCCCAGTTGAATGGCCTCCACGCAGCAGTCGATGGGCGTGAGGTCGTTCGCCACGCCGCTCTTGAGCTTGGCGCCCAGATCCGCCGTGGCGGAGAACTGGCCCTTGGTCAGGCCGTATACCCCGTTGTTCTCGATGATGTAGATCTGGCGGACGTTCCGCCGCAGCATGTGGATGAACTGGCCGATGCCTATCGAGGCCGTGTCGCCGTCGCCCGACACCGTGATGCCGAGCAGGTTGCGGTTGGCCAGGATTGCGCCCGTGGCCACCGACGGCGCCCGGCCGTGCACCCCGTTGAAGCCGTGCGCCAGGTTCAGGAAATACGCCGGCGACTTCGACGAGCACCCGATGCCGGAGAACTTCGCCACCGTCCAGGGCTCGACCCCCATCTCGAAGAAGCACTCGATAATGCGCTCGGAGATGGAGTTGTGCCCGCAGCCGGCGCACAGCGTCGTCCTGCCGCCCTTGTACTGGGCGACCTCGAGACCGATGCGGTTGGTTTTCTTGGGGGGCGCCGCGGTGGTTCCCATTACAGTTCCTCCTGCCCGACGATTTCCTCGGTCACCGTGCGCGCATCCAGCGGCAGCCCGCCGTAGTAACGGACGCTGCGCAGCTTGGCGATCAGCTCCGGGTCGAGCTCCAGGCGCATCAGCAGCAGCAGTTGCGCGTCGCGGTTCTGGTCTATGACGTACACCCGCTCGTGGCGCCGTATGAAATCCGCAAGGCGTGGCGTGAAAGGGTAGGCCGTCAGCCGCAAGCAGCTCGTCTCTAGGCCGTGCTCGCGGCGGAGCTGCTCGCGGCTCTCCTCGGCGGCGTGGCGCGAGGTGCCGGCGCAGACGATCGCCACATGCGCCTTGTCGTTCGTCTCGACCCACGGCTCGGGCACGCGCGCGCGCAGCGTCTCGAACTTGCGCGCCAGACGGTCCATGTTGTTCATGTAATCGTCCTCGCGCTCGCTGTATACGGCGCGCTCGTTGTGGCCGCTGCCGCGCGTGAAGTACGCCGCCGCCGGGTGCCGGGTGCCGGGCAGCGTGCGCCAGCCGACGCCGTCGCCGTCCACGTCCTTGTACCGCGCGAAGCCGCCCAGCCGGTTGAGGTCCTCCGCCGTGAGCACCTTGCCGCGCCGGATGGGCTCCTGGGGATAGGGGAACGGGTCGCTCATCCAGTTGTTCATGCCCAGGTCGAGGTCCATCATCACGAACACCGGGGTCTGGAACTCTTCGGCGAGCTGGAAGGCCAGACCCATCATCGTGAAGCACTCCCGCGGGGAACTCGGGAAGAGCAGCGGATGCTTCGTATCCCCGTGCGAGAGGACCGCCGTCGAGAGCAGGTCGCCCTGCATGGTGCGCGTCGGCAGGCCGGTCGAAGGACCGACGCGCTGCACGTCCACAATCACCGCCGGGGCCTCGGCGTAGTAGCCCAGGCCGGTGAACTCGGACATCAGCGAGATGCCCGGCCCGGAAGTGGCCGTCATCGCGCGGGCGCCCGCCCAGCCCGCGCCGATGGTCATGCCGATCGAAGCCAGCTCGTCCTCGGCCTGCACCACTGCGTAGGTCGCCTTGCCGGTCTCGTGGTCGATGCGGAACCGTTTGAGGTACCCGATCAGCGATTCCACCAGCGACGAGGAAGGCGTGATCGGGTACCAGGTCACCACAGTGACGCCGGCGAACATCGCGCCCAACGCCGCGGCCGCGTTGCCGTCGATGAGGACCTTGCCCGCGGTCCCGTTCATCCGCTCCAGGAAGAAGCGGTCAGTCTTGACGAGGTTCCCCGCGGCGAAATCGCGGCCGGCCACCACCGCGCCCCAGTTCAGCTCGGCCGCCTTGGCCTTCTTGGCTCCGAACTGCTTGAGGAGCGCAGAGTGAACCTCCTCCATGTCGATCCCCAGCAGCCAGGCCACGACGCCGTCGTAGATCATGTTGCGGACCAGCTTGCGCAGCCGCGCCTCCGGGCAGACGGGGCCCACCAGCTTGTCGAGCGGCACGGGGTAGAAGTGCAGGTCCGAGCGCAAGGCGCTCAAGTTCAGCGGCTCGTCATAGACCACGGCCGCGCCGGCCTCCAGTTTGAGGACGTCTTCCCGCGCCGTCTCCGGGTTCACCGCCACCAGGACGTCGGTCTCCTTCTTGCGCCCGATCCAGCCGTGCTTGCTGGCGCGGATGGTGAACCATGTCGGCAAACCGGCGATGTTGGACGGAAACAGGTTCTTCCCCGAGACCGGGATGCCCATCTGGAACAGGGCGCGCATGAGAACCGTGTTGGCGGTCTGGCTGCCGGAACCGTTGATGGTGGCGATCTGAATGCTGAAGTCGTTGACAACTCGTTCCCGTGCCTCGGCCGGGAGCGACTGCGCCGGACTCACTTCCGTGGTGGACATCGGGTGCCCCTTCTTTGCACGCCTGGCTCTGGTTCCGATTATATTGATCCCGAAGCGGGCGGCGCAGGTTCAAGAATCCTGGAACCGGCCCGGCCGCCCGGCCTGTAGAATGTATATGGCCTGTAGTCTTGGCCAGGGGGAAACCGATGCCTTGTTGCCTGGTCTCGCTCATCGCAGTCATCTTCCCGCGACTCGTGCTGGTGCTGATGTTTCTATTCAGCAACTACCTCGGGCGCGCTTACCACAACTTTCTGATTCCGCTCCTGGGCTTCTTCTTCCTGCCGCTGACAACGATCGTCTATGCCTGGGAAGTGAACTCGGGGCATCCGCGCGACGGCATTTACCTGTTGGTCCTGATTCTCGCCGCCGTCGTCGACGTCGGTGGGATCGGCGGCGGCAAGTACAGCCACAGCCGGCGCAACTGACGAGCACGCGCTTCGGGAACCGGCCTATAATCGGAGTTCCCATTCGGATGAGTGTCGAACGGCTCCAGATCGTCGAGAAACAGACCGACCCCGGCGTCGCCGTCCTGACCCTGACCGGCAAGGCCATGCTGGGCGCCCAGCCCACCGCCGTCGAGGAGACGATCACGAGGCTGCTGGCGGAGGGCACGCGGAAGATCGTGGTGGACTTGCGGGGCGTCAGTCACATCGACTCGACCGGCATCGGCACGTTCATCGCCAGCCTGGGCAAGGTGACGCAGGCCGGCGGCGTGCTGGCCATGACCGGCGCTAGCGGCATGGTTCGCGACGCTTTCCACGTCACCCGCCTGGACCGCATCTTCCGTTTCTTCCCCGACGTGGAGACGGCCCTGAGTACCATCTGAGGCGCCCCGCGCAGCGGTCCTCGGCACCGGGCCGTCCGGGCCTCCATGCTGCCACGATCCGAGGCACGACGGTCCGGAAGCTCCGCCCTCCTGGCGCCAGCCAGCCCGGAGACACGCAAGCGCCGACCAGCCGTATCCCATTCGCCCCCGGCGAGTGGGCCGCCCGGTACTTTAGGTCTGGTACCCGGTCCTTCCGGCTAAGTCCAATGATTCATATAAGTGACG
>JBEKLJ010000180.1:0-7337 GCA_050010255.1 Bryobacteraceae bacterium | reverse complement strand
GATCAGGGCGGCGATGCTGGCCAGGGCGCGCTGGCAGGGGGAGTCGGGGAAGCTGGCGATGGTGGCGCGCGCCTGCTCGGTGAAGACGGCGGCGCGCTCGCGGGCTTGCTCGATGCCGCAATGGCGGTCGATCAGCGCCCGCACATCGGCGAACGGCACGCGGGTGTAGTCGCGGTCCTCGAGCACGGTCTGGACCAGCTCGCGTTCCGCGGGCCCGGCCTTCTCGAGCGCGTAGATGAGCGGCAGGGTCACCTTGCCCTCGGCCAAGTCGTTGCCGACGGGCTTGCCGAGCACGGTTTCGCGGGCGGTGAAGTCGAGCACGTCGTCGATGAGCTGGAAGGCCATGCCAAGGTTCCAGGCATACTGGCCCAAGGCCTGTTCCATGGGTTCCTCCGCACCAGCGACGATGGCGCCGAGGCGGGCGCAGGTGGAAAACAGCCCGGCCGTCTTGCGGCCCACCAGCTCCATGTAGTCGGCCTCGGTGACCCTGATCGAGCCGATGTGCTGGAGCTGGAGCAGCTCGCCCTCGACCATCGTCTGGGTCACGCCGATGAGGAGGTCGAGGATGCGGAAGTTGCGCTCGCGCAGGGCGATCTGGAAGGCCTGCATGTAAAGCCAATCGCCAGCGAGCACCGAGGTGTGGTTGCCCCACTTGATGTTGGTGGAAGGGCGGCCGCGGCGCGTGCCGGCGTCGTCGATGACGTCGTCGTGGACGAGCGTGGCCGTGTGCAGCATCTCCACCACGGCGCCGAGGCGGATGGCGCTCTCTCCGCCGCCGCCGAGCAGCCTGGCGGTGAGCAGTACCAGCGTGGGCCGGAGACGCTTGCCGCCGCTGGCCTGCAGATACTGGCCAATGGTGGTGATGGCCTCGACCGGGGCGACCCACTCGAGGCTGATCTCGCGCTCGACACTGAGGAGATCGTCCTGGACAAGCTCGAGGATCTCGCGCGGCGCCACTGGTTCCCCGGCCCTGGCGGTCTCCATGGTTTTCTTAAGTCTAACGGGAGCGGGCGCGGGGTGCAAAGCCGGACCGGGCCGAATCTCGCAGACCTGCGGCGGCGCGCCCCTGGGCCGCGGATGCCGTCAGCCCGTGGCGAGAAACGCGGGTTAACCAATTTGTAACAACTGCGTCACCGGCCGTTCACGCGCCCCTCGTATGCTTGGGACATGCACGGCAAACGCTTTCTCAGGTTGCTCCGCACTGGCGCAATCGCTGCTCTCATGACAACGGCGGCCTGGGCCGCCGATATTCCTGGCTCCGGAGAGGTTGAGGCGCTGCGGCGGCAGCTCGCCGCGCAGCAGCAACAGATCGAAGAGCTGCGCCAGGCGCTCGCAGCGCAGCAGAAGCTGCTGGAGCGGCTGGCGGCGCCGTCGGGCGAGAGCCGTCCCGCGGCGGCCGCCACGCAGCCTGCCACCATTCCGGGCGCGCGCAGCCAGCAGGCGCAGAGCCTGGCTGGGGCCGCCAACCCGCCCGCGAGCGAGGCCAAGCCACAGGCTTCGCCTCTGTCGTTCCGCATCGGCAACGCCGACTTCACGCCCGGCGGCTTCATGGACCTCACCTCGATCATCCGTTCCACCAACGTCGGCAGCGGAATCGGCACGTCGTTCGGCGGTATTCCCTTTGACAACACCGCCGCCGGCAAGCAGAGCGAGTCCCGCTTCAGCGCCCAGAACTCACGCCTCACGCTCAAGGTCAGCACGAATCATGGCGCCTCCGCGGTCACTGGCTACCTGGAGGCCGACTTCCTCGGCAACGCGCCGACCAACCTGAACGTGAGCAGCAACGGTAACACCATGCGCATGCGGGTCTACTGGCTGGACGTTCAGCGGGGCAACTGGGAGGTTTTGGGCGGGCAATCCTGGAGCATGCTCACGCCGGGCCGCAACGGCATCTCGCCCGTGCCGTCCGACCTCTTCTACACACAGAACGTGGACACGAACTACCAGGTGGGCCTGGTTTGGACGCGGGCGCCGCAGTTCCGCGTGGTCTACCATGGCAAGAGCGGCTGGCACTTCGGTTTCGCGCTCGAGAACCCGCAGCAGTATGTGGGCGGCGGAGTCGTGCTTCCCTCCTTCGCGACATCACAGTTCGACAATGGCGCGACGGCTGGCGTCCCGAATCTGCATCCCGACATCCAGGCCAAGCTAGCCTACGACGCCAAGTTCGGCGGCGGGCGCACGTTCCATATCGAAGCCGCGGGCGTGTTGCGCGGATTCCAGAACGTCGGCCCGAGCCCGGCCCTGGCCCACAACACAACTGAAGGCGGCGCCGGCTCGCTGAACATGAATCTCGCGGTGGTCAAGAACTTCCGGCTGATCGCCACCAGTTTCTACGGCGCCGGTGGCGGGCGATACATCTTCGGACTGGGACCGGATGCGATCGTCCGCCCAGACGGGAGCATTTCGCTTATTCACTCCGGGGCGGGAATCGGGGGCGTGGAGTACCAGGTGAACGCCAAGGCCCTGCTCTACGGCTACTATGGCGTGGCGTACTTCGGACGCGACTACTCGCCCTCCGGGAGCACTTACGTCGGCTACGGCTTCCCAGGCGCGTCCTCCTCCGCCAACCGCACCATCCAGGAGTGGACCGTGGGCTACACGCACACCTTTTGGAAGAACCCGCACTACGGGGCGATTCAGTTGCTAAGCCAGTACTCGTACCTGGAACGCGCGCCCTGGTCGGTGCCGGCGTCGGGCCCAGAGCAAGCGCACGCGCACATGCTCTACAACAACCTGCGGTTCGTGCTGCCGTAGGCCGGCCGGTCACGAGAGTTTCACAGCGCTGTAACAGTCCTGTAACAGACGACTAAAACAATGGAGGTGGATACCCACATGGCAAGACTGTGGATTGGCACACTCGCACTGGCCGCGCTGGCCGCCACGCTGGGCGCTCAGACGCTGATCAACGGCGCCGGAGCGACCTTCCCCTACCCGATCTACTCGAAGTGGTTCGACGAGTTCCACAAGCGGCGCCCGAACGTGCAGATCAACTACCAGTCCATCGGCTCCGGCGGCGGCATCCGCCAGCTCGAGGCGGGGACAGTGGACTTCGGGGCCTCCGACCTGCCGATGAACGACGAGCAGTTGAGCAGGCAGAAGACCCGCGTGCTCCACTTCCCGACCGTGCTCGGGGCCGTAGTGCCCACCTACAACCTGCCCGGCGTCAGCCAGGAGCTGAACTTCACCTCGGAGGCGATTGCCGGCGTCTTCCTCGGCACGGTCACGAAGTGGAACGATGCGGCGATCGCCCAGGCGAACCCGGGGGTCACGCTGCCGGCCAGTGACATCGTGGTCGTGCACCGCTCCGATGGCAGCGGGACGACGTTCATTTGGACCGACTACCTCTCCAAGACCAGCCCCGAGTGGAAGAGCCGTGTGGGCTCGGGCGCGTCGGTGCGATGGCCGGTGGGCCTGGGCGCCAAGGGCAACGAGGGCGTGGCCGGGCTGGTTAAGCAGACCCCCAACTCGATCGGCTACGTCGAGCTGATCTACGCCATTCAGAACAACATGCCTTACGGCCGCGTGCGCAACAGCGACGGCGCATTCGTCAAGGCGACGCTGGCCAGCGTCACCGCCGCAGCCGCCGGCCAGGCCAAGGCCATGCCGGAGGACTTCCGCGTCTCGATTACGAATGCGCCCGGCCGGGAAGCCTACCCGATTGCGAGCTTCACCTGGCTGCTGATTCCGGAGCGGATTGCGGACCCGGCGAAGCGGCAAGCCATCGTCGGGTTCCTGAAGTGGATGCTGGGGCCCGGCCAGGGCATGACCGAGGCGCTCTCCTACGCTCCCCTGCCGAAGGCCGTGGTGGCGAAGGAACTGCGGGCCGTAGCGTTGATCAGGTAGCCATGGCCTCTGCCGCACTCACGGCCGGTGGCATTCCTCACCGCCCCCGGGTGCGCGGCTTTCTCGACCGGCTGCGCTCGGGTGACGAGGTGGCGCACCTGGTCACGCTGACTTTCGCCGCCAGCATCCTGCTCATCACGGCGCTGCTGGTCATCGAGCTCTGGGGCAGCTCCGCCCAGGCCCGCCACCAGTTCGGCTGGAGCTTCCTGTTCGGCCGGATCTGGGACCCGGTGGCGGGCGAATTCGGGGCGCTGCCGTTCATCTACGGGACCTTGGTGACCTCGATCTTGTCGCTGCTCATGGCCCTGCCGGTGGGTGTGGGCGCGGCGATTTTCCTTTCCGAGATGGCGCCGCCACGCCTCTCCGACGCGCTGACGTTCGTTATCGAGCTGCTGGCGGCGGTGCCAAGCGTGATCTACGGCCTGCTGGGGATCTTCGTGCTCGTGCCCATCATGCGCGACACGGTGCAGCCGGCCCTGGAGCGTACGCTCGGTTTCCTTCCGCTGTTTCACGGGGGCAACTACGGCGTCGGCGTGCTGACCGCCAGCGTCGTGCTGGCCATCATGATCCTGCCCTTCATCGTCTCGATCTCGCGCGAGGCCCTGCTCGCGGTGCCGCGCGAGCAGCGCGAGGCCGCCCTCGCCATCGGCGCCACGCGCTGGGAGGCCACCTGGCAGGTGGTGGTGCCTTTCGCGCGGCTGGGCATCCTCGGCTCGGCGTTCCTGGCGCTGGCCCGGGCGCTCGGGGAGACGATGGCCGTGACCATGGTGATTGGAAACGATCCCCGCATCGGCCCCTCCCTCTTCGCACCCGGCTATTCGATCGCCGCGATCATCGCGAACGAGTTTACCGAGGCCACCGGCGACCTCCACCTGAGCGCCCTGGTCGAGCTCGGGCTGGTGCTGTTCGTGCTCACCTTTGTCATCAACGGCCTGGCCAGACTCCTCATCCTGGCCACGACCCGGCGTGGGACGGCTCAGTCATGATGCGCCGGAAGCTGGTCAACGCGCTGCTGTTCACGCTCACCGGGCTGTGCGCCACCGTTACGGTGTCGGTGCTGTTCTTCATCCTGGGCTACCTGGTCTACCACGGCGGGCGGTCACTGAACTGGGACTTCTTCGTCCAGCTTCCGAAACCGGTGGGCGAAACGGGCGGGGGCATGGCCAACGCGATCGTGGGCACGGGCAAACTGCTGCTGCTGACGGTGCTCATCGGCGTTCCCATCGGCTTTCTCGGCGGCGTGTACCTGGCCGAGTTCGGCGGCCGGTGGTTTTCCTTCCTCGTGCGTTACACCACGGACCTGCTCAACGGGGTGCCTTCGATTGTCATCGGGATCTTCGCCTACGCGCTGGTGGTCATGCGGATGCGGCACTTCTCGACCCTGGCCGGCGGACTGGCGCTCAGCGTCATGGTGATCCCGATCACCCTCCGCTCCACCGAGCAGTTCCTGCGGGCCGTACCCCAGACGCTGCGCGAGGGCGCGCTGGCGCTGGGCGCCAGCCAGTGGAAAACGGTGGCGACCGTCGTGATCCCGGCGGCGCTGCGCGGCATCCTCACCGGGACGATCCTCAGCGTGGCGCGCGTGGCCGGTGAGACCGCTCCGCTGCTGTTCACCGCCTTCAGCAACCGTTACTGGAGCCCCGGATGGGAGCAGCCGACCGCGTCGCTGCCGGTGATGGTCTTCACCTACGCCATCTCGCCGTACGAGGACTGGCGCCGCCAAGCTTGGGCCGCCGGGCTGGTGCTGCTGGTGTTGATGCTCATGGCCAACGTGGCAGCGCGGCTGATCCTGGCCCCCAAAGGAGCGCGGATCGCCTGACCCATGGCCGCCATGACCAACTCGCTCCGCAGAACGGACCAGCCCGAGACGAACCGCCCCGTCTCTGCCGGCGGCGGCGCCGCTCCGGCGGCTGCCGTGAAACTCCGTGTCGCGGGCCTGAACTTCTACTACGGTGCGGCCCAGGTCCTGCGCGACATCGACCTGGAGATCCCGCCGAACAAGATCACGGCGCTCATCGGGCCTTCCGGCTGCGGCAAATCGACCTTCCTGCGCACGCTGAACCGCATGTACGAGACGGTGCCGAGGGCGCGGGCCGAGGGCCAGGTCCTGCTGGACGGCGAGGACATCTTCGCCCTGGACGTCGTCGGCCTGCGGCGCCGCGTGGGAATGGTCTTCCAGAAATCGAACCCGTTCCCGAAATCCATCTTCGACAACGTCGCCTATGGCTTGCGGCTGAGCGGCTGGATGCGGAGGCCGCTGCTGGAGGAGGCCGTCGAGCGCAGCCTGCGCCGCGCGGCGCTGTGGGATGAGGTCAAGGACCACCTGCGCGAGTCGGCCTATGCGCTCTCGGGCGGCCAGCAGCAGCGGCTGTGCATCGCCCGCGCGCTCGCCGTGGACCCGGAAGTGCTGCTGCTCGACGAACCCTGCTCGGCGCTCGATCCGATCGCCACGGCGAAGATCGAAGAGCTGCTGTTCAGCCTGAAGGAGAACTGCACGCTAGTGATCGTGACGCACAACATGCAGCAGGCGGCCCGCGTGGCCGAGTTCACCGGGTTCTTCCTGCTGGGCCGGTTGGTGGAGTTCAACCGGACCGAGGTTATCTTCGAGCGGCCGGCCAAGCGGGAGACAGAGGACTACATAACGGGGCGATTCGGGTAGAATCGATCCCCGGGGGACATCGTGCGCCACTTCCTGGAAGAACTCGACGAGCTGCAAGCGAAACTGCTCGAGATGGCCGGTCTGGTCGAGGCCGCCGTCCACGGCAGCGTCGCGGCGCTGGAGGACCGCGACGACGCCCGGGCGCAGGAGGTCCTCCGGAACGAGACCCGCGTCAACCGGCTGGAGATCGAGATCGACGATCTGGCAGTGCGGCTGCTGGCGCTCCATCAGCCCATGGCCAGGGACCTGCGCTTCCTCACCGCGGCCATCAAGATCAACGGCAACCTGGAACGCATGGGCGACCTGGGGGTGAACATCGCCGAGCGCGCGCTGTCGCTCGACCGGCAGCCGCCCATCCAGCCGCTGATCGACGTCCCGCAGATGGCGAAGTTGGTCGAAGCGATGGTGCGGAGGAGCCTCGACGCGTTCGTCCGGCGTGACTCCGAGCTGGCCCGCGCGGTGCTTCTCTCCGACGACGCCGTCGATGACCTCCGCGACAGCATTTACCGGGAGCTGGTCCGGTTCATGGAGCGGGATCCGGCGGCGGTTTCCCGCGCCCTCGACCTAGTCTTCGTCGCCCGCAACCTCGAGCGGATCGCCGATCACTCCACCAACATCGCCGAAGTCGTGCTGTTTCTAGCCCAGGGGGTCGAGGTCCGGCACCACGCCGAGGCCCGCGGCCTGATGGAACCGAGTTAATAGGCACAGCCTGAAACTGAGATGGGATGAGAAGGCCGGCCTCCCGCGGGATGCGTTAAGCTCCCAATGGATAGCGCACTCGAAGGTGCAATGGAAAGGAGGACCGGCCCATGAGAAAGCGTACCACAGGGAAGGC
>JBEKLJ010000179.1:0-7541 GCA_050010255.1 Bryobacteraceae bacterium | reverse complement strand
CGGCACCGCTCGACCGGCTCCCGGCCGCCGCCTACGCCTTGGCTTCCGACTTGGCCGGCGCCTTCAGCCCGTAGCGCCGGATCTTGTGGTAGAGCGTCACCCGGTCGATGCCCAGCGCCTTGGCCGCCTGCGTCTGGTTCCAGGCAAAGTCCTCCAGCACGCGGACGATGTGCCTGCGCTCCAGCGAGTCAATCGTCAAATCGTCGGCGCCTTCGGCCGGCCGCGCCACCGCCAGGTCGTGCACCCGCACCAGCGGCTCGTGCCCCACCACCACCGCCCGCTCGACAATGTTCTCCAGCTCCCGCACGTTCCCCGGCCAGTTGTGCGCGATCAGCAGGTCCATCCCCGCGCGGTCGAACCCGGTGAACTTCCGGTTCATCTGCTGGGAGTACTTGTCCAGGAAGTAGGACGCCAGCAGCGGCACGTCCCCGTGCCGGTCCCTCAGCGGAGGCAGGTGGATTGTGAAGACGTTCAGCCGGTAATAGAGGTCCGAGCGGAAGCGCCCCTCCTTGACGATCTCGGCCAGATTGCGGTTCGTGGCCGCGATTACCCGAAAATCCACGTGGATCGGCTGCGTCCCGCCCACGCGCACGATCTCCCGCTCCTGCAAGACGCGCAGCAGGTCGGTCTGGGTCTTGAGGCTGATATCGGTGATCTCGTCCAGGAACACCGTGCCGCCCATGGCCGCCTCGAACTTGCCCTTCTTGCGGTACTGCGCGCCCGTGAAGGCGCCCTTCTCGTGCCCGAACAGCTCGCTCTCGATCAGCGTCTCGGTGAGCGCCCCGCAGTGCACCACCACCATGGGGTTGTAGCGCCGCGGGCTCAGCCGGTGCACCGCCCGCGCCACCAGCTCCTTGCCCGTGCCGCTCTCGCCCTCGACCAGCACCGTGGAATCCACCCCCGCCACGGTCTCGATCTGCTCCCGCACCTTGCGCATGGCCTCGCTCTGACCGACCAGCTCCGTCACCGCCTGGTGGTCCTCGCTGAGCTGCTGCCGCAGCATCCGGTTCTCCCGCTTCAGCCGGTCCTGCTCCAGCGCATTGCGCACCACCACCGACAGATCGTCCGGATCGAAGGGCTTGGTGATGTAGTCGAAGGCGCCGTGCTTGAGCGCGCGCACCGCCGTCTCCACCGAGGCGTAGCCGGTCATCACGATCACGCTGGCGTCGAGCTGCTCGGCCCGGATCTTCTCCATCAGCTCCAGGCCGTCCATGCCCGGCATCCGGATGTCGGCGATCACCAGGTCCACATCCTGCGCCGCCAGCCTGGCCAGCGCCGTGCTGGCGTTCTCGGCCGAGTCGACCTGGTATCCCTCTTCCCTGAACCAATGCACGAGCGAGTCGCGGACCACCTGCTCGTCATCCACGATGAGTATCGACAACTTCGGTTCCGACATCCCTTTTCTCCGTCTCCTGGTGCGCGGCCGCCGGCTCTCCCAAGGGCAGTACCACGTGGAAGGTCGTCTGGGGGCCGGTCTCGACCTGAATATCGCCGCCGTGCCGCTTCACAATCCCATAGGCCACCGCGAGTCCCAATCCTACACCCGAGGTTGCCTGTTTCGTGCTGAAGAAAGGCTCGAACAGGTGCGGCAGCACGTCTTTGGCGATCGGCGGCCCGTCGTTGGTCACCGACAGGTCCAGCCAGTCCCCGGCCGCCGAGGCCCGGATGCTTATGCTGCCGCCCGCGCCGCCCGGGCTCGAGATCGCGTCCACCGCGTTCATGATGATCGCCACCAGCACCTGCTGGATCTGCGAGGCGTCGCAGTGCACTTCCGGCAGCTCCGGCACCTCGCAGTCGAGTGCGATCCCTTGCATCTCCAGCTTGTGCCGCACCACCGCCACCGTGCGCTCCACAATCGTCTTCACATGCGCCGGCGCCATCTCCGTGGGGTGCTTGCGCGCGAACACCAGCAGGTTGCTCACTATCTCGCCGCAGCGCCGGCTCTCGTGCTGGATGGTCTGCACCCAGTCCAGCACCGGCCTCGCCGGCGCCAGCTTCTTCTCGATCAGCTTGGCATAAGTAAGGATACCGGCCAGCGGGTTGTTGATCTCGTGGGCCACCGCGGCCGCGAGCTCGCCGAGCGAGGCCAGCTTCTCGGAATGAATCAGTTTCTCCTGCGCCGCCTCCAGCTCGCCGGTCTTCCGTTGGATCCGATCCTCGAGCGTGCGGTTGACGTCCTCCAGCTCCCCGGCCATGCTGTCGAAGGCGGTGGCCAGCTCGCCGATCTCGTCGCGCCGCCGGGACCGGAAGCGGTAGCTCAAATTGCCCGCGGCCAGCGCCTTCACGCCGGCCGTCAGCCGCTCGATCGGCCGGCGGATGAGCAGGAACACCAGCAGGGCCGTAATGCCCAGCATCAGCGCCGCCGACGCAACCACCTGGGCCTGCATCCGCCGCTCGTGCTCCGCCAGGGCCCGGTCCACCGGCTCGAGCGAGAGCACCACGTCCAGCACCCCCAGAATCCGCTGCGAGGGCGGATGCGCGTGGCAGGCGGCGTTGGAGCAGGCCGGCTCGTTCTCGATCGGCCGCACCAGCCCGATCACCCGCTCGTTCCCCACCCGGTAGATGCGGAACGTATCCCGCGTGTGCGGCTTCTCGAGCGGCCTCTCCGAAGCGTGGCAGCCGTAGCAGGCCTCGGCGCGCTTGTCCACCATCGTCCCGGCCTCGCCCGGCACGGTCGAGATCTGGACCGTCCCGGTCTTCGAGAACACCCGGATCTTCTTCACCCCGGGCTGCGCCCCGATCGAGCGGATGATCTCCAGCAACTGCTCGCGGTCGTTCTTGAGCATGCTGGTGCGCGTGGATTGAAAAATCACGCCCGCCATCCGTTGCTCGGTCACCACCGCCGTGGTCTCGAGGTTCTCGCGAAGCACACGCAGATTGGCCGCACCCAGCCACAGCAGCACCGCGGCCAGGCTCACCGCCAATCCGGCAATCAGCTTCGCACTAAGGCTGCGCATAGGCCGCGCCGGCCGCTTCCTCCTTCGTTTCCGCCGCGTGGAACACCGGCAGGTGGCGCACCGCGAACCGGAACACCGCCAGCCCGGCCACCACGATGCTCAAGGTCACGGCGACCTCCATCCACGACGGGAAGTAGCGAACGCCGGCCGACGCCTCCAGCCCCGTCGTCGCAACGTTCAGGCGGTTCACCAGGAAGCCGCCCACCACCATCACCGAGCAACCGAACAACGCCTGCGGGCTCCGCCGCACGCGCTCGGCCACCACCAGCGCTATCGGCAGGGCCAGCAGCGCCGTCTCCAGCCAGAACATCCCGGCTTCGTAGCTGCCCCGCCCCGAGAGCCGGAAGGCGTGCTCCAGTCCGCCCCGCCAGCCCAGGTCCAGGAACCGCACCGCCAGGAATGTCCCCAGCAGCAACGCCATCACCTTGGCGATCCCCTGGAGCAGGTCGAGCTCCAGCGCCTGGCCGAAGGCGCGCGCGCTCAGCCCGCTCTCGAAGATCACCATCGCCAGTCCCACCGCCACCGCCGAGAGCCAAAACAGGACCGGCAGCAGCGGAGAATACCACAGCGGGTGGAGCTTTGTCGGCAGGATCAGATACAGGCTGCCCAGCGAGGACTGGTGCAGCGTCGAGAGGATGAACCCCAGGCCCACCAGCGGCACCACCGCCGCCCGGACCACCTTCACCGCCCGCCGCCATTTCAGCCTCTCGAATAGTATGGGCGAGAACTCCAGCGCCAGCACCGTCGTATAGAGCATTACGCACCAGGCCACCTCGAACATCACCGAGTGTGGGTTCCACAACACCATGGCCCGCCAGATGTTCCAGGGCCGCCCCAGATCGAACATCAGCGCCACGATCACCAGCAGGTAGCCCAGAAACGCCGTCAGGATCGTCGGCCGCACGATCGGCCGCAGCTTCTCCAAATGCAGGATGTAGACCGCCGTGGTGACGGCGAAGCCGCCGGCCGCCAAGCCCACACCGCACAGAATGTCGAACCCGATCCACAAGCCCCACGGGTAGCGATCGCTCAGGTTGGTTGCCGCTCCCAGGCCTTGCGTGAACCGCAGGAAAGCGGCATAGGCCCCCGCGGCCAGAATCGCCAGAGCGACAATGCGCCAGAAGATCGCCCGCAGGCGCGTCATCGCCGTCCTTCTTCTACAACCGCGCCGTCCGCCTGCCTCTGGGCGTGCACGGTCGCCTCCCGCGCCACTTCCTCCTTGCGCTTGGTCAGCCACCACAAGCCGGCCAGGAAGAAGGCGCCCACGCCCGCCAGCGGCGGGATCTTCGAGAGAACCTGGAAGGTCAGCAGCGGCAGCGGCTCGCGCGGCAGGTTTTCGGGCAGCCCGAGCCGCTCGAAGGGCACGCTGGAGATCATGAGCACCGAGGTGCCGCCCGCATCACGCTCGCCGTAGATCTTCTGGACGTAGTTGCCCGGCTCGGCCTGCAGGCGCCGCCGCGCCTCCTGGAGCAGCTCCTGGCGCTCGCCCGCCCGCGTGGCGCCCGTGGGACAGGCTTCGGCGCAGGCATTGTCCCTGCCCTGCGCCAGCCGGTCGGCGCAGAAGCCGCATTTGCGCACCCGGGGCGTGAGCGACAACCACTCGTACTTCGGCACGCCAAACGGGCAGGCCTGGATGCAGTAGCGGCAGCCCAGGCAGATCTCGGCGTTGTAGACCACCGGGCCCCGCGGCGTCTTGTGGAGCGCACCCACCGGGCACACCGAGGCGCAGGTCGGCTCCTGGCAGTGCATGCACATACGCCGGTAGTACACCTCGCTCCCCGCCCTCCCGGTCTGTTTCACCACCGTGAACTGCTGGGCGGTCAGATCCGCGGCGGCGCTCTCCGGCAGGCCGTTCTTCTCCCGGCATGCCGCCATGCAGGAGCCGCATCCCACACACTTGGTGCTGTCGAACAGAATCGCGCGCATCCGTGAACTCCTGACCTATGAGCGGAAAAACCGCCGGGTCAATTCCTGCCAGGCTCCTTCGCGCAACTCGGCGCCCAACCGCGGGGAGATCCGCCCTCCGTCGAGCGCCGTGGCCCTGGCCGCGGGCGCCATCGCCTGCCGCAGCTCGGCGACGCATTCCTCCATCCACCGCCGCGCCAGCGCGCCCGAGAACAGGTTCCGGAAACTCACCTGGGTGTCCGGAGAGAAAAGCTCCAGCAGCCAGCCAGTTCCGTACGGCTCCCGGCTGACGCCTTCCGGGTTCTCCAGCGCCCGATCGTTGATGGCTACAATCTCGCCCTCGGCCGGCGCCAGCATCGACGCCTCGCCCCGCTCGGTCCGGACCGTCCAGCCCTTCTCGCCCTGCCGGAACCACCGCCCACGCTGCGGGACCTCGATCTTCTGGATAGGCCCCAGCAAGCTGGCCGCGAATTCATCCAGGCCCACACGCACCCGGCCGTTTCCCACATCCAGCGCCCAGGTGTGCCCAGGGTGGTAGGACAAGCCCTCCGGCATCGCCACGCCCGCCACCACCGGAACCATGGCGGCCCTGGCGGCCGGTGTCGGCTCGGCCACCCGGAACCTGTACTTCTCCCGATGCAGCACTACATCCACTGCGATGAATGCCACAAACGTGGCTAGAACCAGCAACGCAACCATGTCTCTGCCTCCGTGGTTGAGGCTGCACCCGGCTGGCCGCTGGAAGCGATTATGTTTAATTCCGCCTAATCGCTTGAAAGTAAATAGATTTGACACGTTGCGATTTTTATCATCCATTCCTGGCCTAGTCATCACGTGCTTCATAGTGCATCGGGGTTGCCAGAGGATCACAGGCTTCCCTCTGAAAACGCACACTTGCATGCCATTGTATGATATCGCAGCGTGCTGGTTGCAAGAATCATCGATCTGATCAACTGGGACCACACCCTCACCTGAAGTATTGTTAAAAGAATCCCACGTCGCTCACTGCTCCTCCTGGCGCAGCCCTGTGAGGCCAGTGCCACAATCGGACCCGAAACTCCCCCGCCATCCTCAATCTTGACAGTAGGGTCCCCGCCCGGTTAGGATTCCCAGAGTACGGGGTCCGAACCTCCCCGATGAGGCGCCCGGCCCCCGGTCGCGTCCGGACCTGACTGGGATCATGAACCGCGAGCGCCGCAGTTTCATTGGCTGGTTGCTGGGTGGCGGTCTAGCCGCCTCGCTGGGTTCCTTCCTCTACCCGGTGCTGCGCTTCGTCAACCCGCCCGAGGTGCCCGAGGCCGCCGTCAACGAGGTGGTCGCTGGCAAGGTCCAGGATCTAAAGCCCAATAGCGGCCGAATCGTCAAGTTCGGCAGCCGCCCGGTCCTGCTCATCCGCACCATCCAGGACGAATGGAAAGCGTTCTCCGCCGTCTGCACCCACCTGAACTGCACGGTTCAGTACCGCGAGGACTCCCGGCAGATCTGGTGCGCCTGCCACAACGGCTACTATGACCTGAATGGGATGGTGGTCTCCGGACCGCCCCCCAGACCGCTCGAGGGATATCTGGTTCACGTCCGCGGCGATGAGGTGGTCATCGCCCGGCGGACTTGAGGAGGCTGGCGTGCTAAGCTCCGAAAGCGGGCCGCCGGGCCGGACCCGCGCCGCGCGCCTGCGGGCGTGGCTGGACGAGCGCCTGGGTCTCACCGGCGTGCGTCAGTTCCTGGCGCACAAGACCGTGGCGGTCCACTCCGGCACTCCCTGGTACTACTTCGGCGGGATCACGCTGTTCCTGTTCGCGATCCAAGTCCTCACCGGCATCCTCCTGCTGCTCTACTACCGCCCCACCGCCGCCGAGGCTTACGAAAGCGTGCAGTTCATCGTGACCCGCGTCCGCTTCGGCTGGCTCATCCGCTCGATCCATAGCTGGTCCGCCAATTTGATGATCTTCACCGCCTTCGTCCACATGTTCAGCGTGGTGTTCCTGCGGGCCTACCGGCGGCCGCGCGAGGTCACCTGGCTGAGCGGCATCGCGCTGCTTGGCCTGGCGCTGGCCTTCGGCTTCAGCGGTTACCTGCTGCCCTGGAACACCATCTCCTACTTCGCCACCAAGGTGGGCACGGACATGGCCGCCAGCGTCCCCTGGGTAGGTCCCGCGCTGGCCCGGTTCCTGCGGGGCGGTAACGACGTCAGCGGCGCCACCCTGACGCGTTTCTTCGGCTTCCACGTCGCCGTCCTGCCTGGCATCACCACCGTGGTTCTGCTCGTGCACCTGGCGCTGGTTCAGCGGTTCGGCATCTCTTCCCCGCCCTGGGTCGAGCGCCGCTCGGCCGCCTCCCGCCTGCCAGTTCCTCAGATGCCCTTCTTCCCCAACTTTTTCCTGCGCGAGCTGATGGCCTGGTACGCCGCGCTGGGCGCGCTAGGTTGCCTGGCGGCCCTGTTCCCCTGGGAGCTGGGCGACAAGGCCGACCCCTTCTCCTCCGCCCCGGCCGGCATCCGCCCCGAGTGGTACTTCCTGGCGCCCTTCTACACGCTGAAGCTCCTGCCGAGTCGCATCTGGTTCGTCGAAGGCGAGCTGATCGGCTTGGCCGGCTTCGGCCTCCTGGCCGTGTTCTGGGTGCTGCTGCCCTTCTGGGCGGCCGATGGGCGGGGTGGCGAGCGCACGCGGCTGGTCACCGGGG
>JBEKLJ010000178.1:0-7555 GCA_050010255.1 Bryobacteraceae bacterium | reverse complement strand
AACCGGCGCGAAGCGCGCCGCCGATGGCCGCGACCTCCTCGGCGATCTCTCTGGCCGAGCGCCGCGCGGTCCCTTCCGTGAGCAGCGCGCCAGTGCTCTCGGCAAGCCCCGCGAGGTTCGCCGGATCGAGTTTCGAGCCGCCCTCGAAACCCAGCCGGGCCGTTACCAGCGGGAAGCGGCGGTCTTCGACCAGCAGGACCGGCAGACCGTTGGCGAGCCGGGTTTCAAAGACGGGCGGCAGTTTGAAGGGCGGCAGGTCGGGGGTCTCGGGTGGTTTGGTTCGGTCCAGCATGGGGGGTCAGGTCGGCAGGGCGTTGTTCCCCGGCACGATGTTGAGGACGGTGCGCTGCGCCGGGTCGCAGCACTCCGCGGCGGCGGCCTGGATTTCGGCGGCGCCGGCCTCGAGGTACTCGCTCAACTCGGTGTTGATGAGCTCGGGACGCTGGTCCAGCAGCTCGTACTTGCCGAGCAGCATGGCGCGGCTGTGGGAGCTCTCCAGCCGGTGCAGCCGTGCTGAGCGCAGGTACGTGCGGGCGCGCTCCAGCTCGGCCTCCGGCACGCCCTCGTCCCGGATCCTGGCGATCTCGGCCTCAACCTGGGCGGTGATCTGCTCGCCCGTGAAGGCCGGATTGTAGAGCAGCATCATGGCGTACTGGCCGGGTTCCCGGTAGTCGACCGGGCCGGCGAACGGCCACCCCAGGTTGGCTTCGTACTGGATGACCGACTGGCGGCCCTTCAGCAGGTGCAAGTGAAAGCGCGAGCTGTCGCCGCCGGTCAGCAGGATGTCCAGCACAGCCGTGGCATAAAAACCCGGAGAGCGGCGGGCCGGGCCCGGATAGCCGATGACGATCGCCGGAACGCGAGCCAGCGGGTCCCTGTAAAGCTCCCAGCGGGGCTCCTGGCGCGGGGGTTCGGTGAGGTCTGGCGCGGGCGGCCGCGGCTGCGGCGGTATGCCGCCGAACCACTCCTCGACGAGCCGCCTGGCTTCCTCCGCGCGGAAATCGCCGGAGAGCGCCAGCACCGCGTTGTTCGGCGCGTAGTGGGTCAGGAAGAACCGCGCCACGTCCTCGACGCTGGCCGCCTCCAGGTCCGCGAAGGAACCGATGAGCGAGTGCGAGTTCTGCCAGTTGCTGAAGGCCAGCTCAGGCCAGCGATCGACAATCGCGGTGGCGTAAGGCTGATTGTCGAAGGAGAGCCGGCGCTCCTGCTTGACGGCCTCCTTCTGGTTGGCGAGGTTCTCTGCGTTGATGGCCAGCGCCCGCATGCGGTCCGACTCGAGCCACAAGCCCACAGCCAGCTTGTTCGACGGCAGGACCTCGAAGTAGTCCGTGTAGTCCGGGTGCGTCGAGCCATTCAGCGACCCGCCGTTGGATTCCACGAGCTGGAAGTGCATCCCCTTGGGCGCGTTGGCCGAGCCTTGGAACATCATGTGCTCGAACAGGTGCGCAAAGCCCGTCCGGCCGCGCTCCTCGGCCCGCGCGCCCACGCCATAGGCGATGTAGACGGTCACCACCGGAACCGAGTGGTCGGGCGAGAGTATCACCCGCATGCCGTTCGGCAGGGCGTACTTCTCGATGGGAATCTGGAGTAGCGCGCCGGCGGCTGCTGTCATGGCTGATCGGGGAGGCCGGCAGCCTGTCGCGTGCGCCCGGTGGGTCACCTCAGCCGGAGGCCGCTTCGATCCACGGGTCACACGCTACGAGCCACGAGCCAGAAGTCGTTGCCTGAACTCCTTCAATGGTAACGTATTCACCACGTCGGAGGCTTCCAGCCAGCCGCGGCGCGCCGTCGTGACGCCGTAGCGCATGTTGCCCAGGTGCGCGGGGTGATGGGCGTCGGTGGAGATGACGAACCGGACGCCGCGGGACTTGGCGGCGCGGATCAGAGCGTCGTGGAGGTCCAGACGCTCGGGGCTGGCGTTGATCTCCATCCAGACGCCGCGGCGGGCGGCCTCCTCGGCCACGCGCTCGAAGTCGAACAGGTACGGCTCGCGAACCAGCAGCAGCCGGCCGGTGGGGTGGCCCAGAATGCGCAGGCTGGGACACTCGAGTGCGCGCAGCAGCCGATCGGTCATCTCGGCAGCTTCCAGGTTCATGTAGCTGTGCACGCTGCCGATGACCAGATCGAGCTCCGCCAGCGCGTCGTCGGCCAGGTCCATCGTCCCGTCGCGGCGGATGTCGCACTCGATGCCGGAAAAAACGTGCAGCGGCATCCCGCCGCGGTTGGCCTCGCGCACGCGGGCGGCGAACTTCACCACGCGGGCCTCGTCCAGGCCGTTGGCCATGGCCAGCGCCTTGGAATGGTCGGTGATGGCGATGTAGGCGTAGCCGAGCTCCTTGGCCGCGTCGGCCATTTCCTCGAGTGAGGCGCGGCCGTCGGTCTCGGTGGTGTGCATGTGCAGGTCGCCGCGGATCTCGGACGGCTCGACCAGCCGCGGCAGGCGGCCCTCGGCGGCGCAGTCGATCTCGCCCTGGTTCTCCCGCAATTCAGGAGGGATCCAGGCCAGGCCCAGCTTCCCGTAGACCTCCTCCTCGCTCTCGCCCGCGACTCTGCTTTCGTCGTCCAGCCGAAACAGCCCGTACTCGCTCAACGTGTACCCCATCTTGAGGCAGCGCCCGCGCAGGGCGACATTGTGTTCCTTGCTGCCGGTGAAGTATTGCAGCGCAGCGCCGTAGCTTTCCCGGGGAAGCGCGCGGACGTCCACCTGGATCGATTGCGGGCCGACCTTGGCGCTGGCCTTGCTGGGGCCCTTTCCGAGGACCTCGCTCACGTGGGGGTACGCGGTGAAGCGGTCGAGTGCGGCTTCGGGCGCCGGGCCCGTGACCAGCAGGTCGAGATCCCCGACGGTCTCCTTCCCGCGCCGGAGGCTGCCGGCCGGCGTCACCTGGTCGACGCCCGGCGTCTCCGCCAGATAGGCGGCCAGCTCGCGCGCGACTTCGTCGGCGAAGTTCAGCAGGAAGCGGCCGGCGCTCTTGCGGTAGCTGGAGATCGACCGCAGGATCTTCTCCTCGAGCTTGGCGCCAAGCCGCGGCAACTGCCGCAGCTTGTGCTCCTGGCAGATGCGCTCCAGGTCGTCGATGGTGCTGACGCGGTGGTGCTCCCAGAGCAACGCGATGGTCTTGGGACCCAGACCCTGGATCTTCAGCAGCTCCAGCGCGGTGGGCGGGTACCTGGTCAGGAGCTGGTCGCGGCGGTCGAACGAGCCGCGCTCGGCGATCTGGCGGAGCGCCTCCGCGATGCCCTTGCCGATGCCCGGGATGTCGGTGACCTTTCCGTCGGGCCGGGTCAGAAGGTCCGCGATGCGCTCGGGCCAGCCCTCGATGGCGGAGGCCGCGTTGCGATAGCTCCGGATCCGGAACGGGTCCTCGGCGGCGATCTCCATCAGGTCGGCAGTTTCGGCCAGCAGCCGCGCGAACTCCCGATTTTCCATGCTCCGATTCTCGCACCGGGCGGGTCCGGATGCCCATAATCCCTACGCAGTGCTCCGTCGTTCCGCCGGCTGCGTCGGCCGGGCGCCCCGGGGCGCCTGGAACCAGAGGCCGGCGGACGTCCCCGGAGGTACCATCGGGCAACCCGCCATTTCGCTGCATTTTCGCTTGCATTCGCGCGAAATCGTGCTATTTTATTGTGACCATCGCCATGGCAGCAGCATTCAAGGAGCTCGCCCGGCGGATTACGCCCGCCCGGCTCGAGGACTATGCCCAGTTGCTCCAGCGGAAGGCGGACGAGGTCCGGCTGGGACTCTCCGCCAACCGGGTGGCCGAGATCGTCCACCGTCCTGAAGACCCGCTGGACTCCGGCGACTGGTCTCAGAAGAGCCACGACGAGTGGCTGTTCCTCAACCAGAACCGGTTGGAGATCGAGCTGTTGCGCGCCGTCGAGGAAGCGCTGCGCCGCATCCAAGACGGCGCCTTCGGCACGTGCCGGGAGTGCCGGGAGCCGATCTCGGAAAAACGGCTTGACGCCGTGCCTTGGGCGAAGTTCTGCCGGCGCTGCGAGGAGGCCGCGGGCCGGGACCCGTCCGACATCTGAGCGCGCCCGGGCCTGCGGCAGGTGCTCGCTCGCACCGTTTTGGTGTAAAATCGCAGTCGGCGCTGGGCCGCAGGCTGGCAAAGCAAGAACCCTCCCGGGCCAAAGGAAACATAATGGATAAGCCGGCGCAGAACATCCAGGAAGCCTTCCTGAACAATGCCAGGAAGGATAAGACCTTCCTGACGATTTACCTGATGAGCGGTGTGAAGCTATCAGGGCGGATCAAGAGCTTCGACAAGTACTCGCTCATCCTGGAATCCAACAGCCAGGAGCAACTGATCTTCAAGCACGCCATCTCGACCGTGGTGGTTTCGAAGGCGGGCCACAGCTTCGCGGCGGGTTTCTCGCAGGTAGCCAGCGGCGGGACTCCGCCGCCCGCCGCTGCACCGGCCGCGGGCGAGTCGCCGGAGGGCTGACGCTGCCAGGGGAGACAGGGCGCGAGCGGGCGCTGCTGATCGGTCTGGAACTGCGGGGCCGCGCGCGGAGCCGTGGCGTCGCCGGCCAAGCGGGCTGCACGTCGGAGGAATCCCTTCAGGAACTCGCAGCGCTGGCTGCCAGCGCGGGCGCCGAGGTTCTGGACGCGGTTCTGCAAAGCCGGGACCGGCCGGAAGCCGCCACCCTGATCGGATCCGGCAAAGTGGATGAGCTGGCCGGAAGGGCGAAGGCGGAGCGGGTTGACTTGGTCATCTTCGACCGCGACCTGACCCCCACCCAGCAGCGCAACCTCGAGCGCCTCCTCGACTGCAAGGTCATTGACCGCACCCAGCTCATCCTGGACATCTTCGCCCGGCGGGCCCGCACCCGGGAAGGGCAACTGCAAGTCGAGCTGGCGCAGTTGAACTACATGCTGCCGCGCCTGTCCGGCCGAGGCGTGGAGATGTCGCGCCTGGGCGGCGGTATCGGCACGCGGGGACCGGGCGAGACCCAGCTCGAGACCGACCGCCGGCGGGTCTTCCGCCGCCTCCGCAAGATCGGGCGCGACCTGGAGGGCGTCCGCTCCGGCCGCGCGGTGCAGCGGCGGCAGCGGCAGGCGATCCCGCTCGCCACGGCCGCGCTGGTGGGCTACACCAACGCCGGAAAATCGACGCTCTTCAACCGGCTGACCGGGGCGGCGGTGCTGACCGACGCTCGGATGTTCGCCACGCTGGACCCGACCGTTCGCGCCATCGTCTTGCCCTCCCGGAGGCGCATGCTGCTGAGCGACACGGTCGGGTTCATCCGCGGCCTGCCCGTGGACCTGGTGAAGGCCTTCCGCGCCACGCTGGAGGAAGTGAGGGAGGCCTCGCTGGTGCTGCACGTCATCGATGTCTCCTCGCCGCGCGCCGAGCAGCAGACGGCCGAGGTCTGGAAGGTGCTGGCGGATATCGGCGTCCAGGCCACGCCGCACTTGCTCGTGCTGAACAAGACCGATCTGCTGCCGCAAGGCGAGGCCGACGCGGATGCCCTGTGCCGGAGACTGGCCGGCGTGGCGGAGCTGAAGAGCCAGACCGGCGCGGTCGCTGTCTCGGCCCGCACCGGGGCGGGGCTGGAGCGGCTGCTAGCGGTCATCGATGCGGTCCTGCCGTTCGATCCACTGACCCGCGCCACCTTCCGGGTCCCGGCGGGGGACGGCGCGGCGATCAACCTGCTCCACGAGCTCGGCCGGGTGGCGCGGCTGCGCTACCAGGGCGAGGACTGCCTTATCGAGGCGGATGTCCCGCAGTCGCTCCTGACGCGCCTGGCGCGATTCGTCGCGTAGCGAGCCGGGCTGGCCGGGTTCGGTCCCCGTAAGCCCCGGCGTATGCCTCGCGCATCTCGGCCGCGATCCGCAGCGCGGCGCCCCGGCTGACCGGCGGGCCGGCGCCGATGCCGGGGCAGCAGGCCGCCGTCTCGCTCCAGGCCTCGTGTGAGGCCATCGCCTCGGGCCAGAACGGGAAGGCGCGGCACTGGGTCGGCTTGGCGGCGTGGATGCCGCAGCCCTCCTCCACCAGGAACGGGCACTGCCTGCGGCGCGGCTTGCGCAGCCGGAGCAGGTGGCGGGTCCGGTAGACGTACTTCTTCTCGAACGCCGCCGCGGTCGTGCGCAGGAGCCTGGCCGCGCGCCGGAGGTCGTTCTCGGTCAAGTAGACGAAGCCTTGCTGGCGGCAGCAGGAGGTGCAGCCGCGCAGGCAGACGAAGCGGAAGCCGTCCATCAGAGTCCAGAATAGACCTTAGCCCGCACTTGAGGCGGTGTTTTGGCGTGCCAACTCCCCAAAACGGCGGTACATTGGAAGTATGAGTACGCTGCTGCCGGCCGCCGCCCGGCCGGGGCTGTTTGGCTCCGACTAAGTACCCTCCTGAAATCCCTCTCCTAGTGTCTGTCTGCCATGCCGTAATCCGTCTGGACGCGGCGGCAAGAGTCCGAATTGCTCGAGGAGGGTTCACATGCATGCCATCAGCGAAACCGTCCGCCTGGATCTCCCCGCGATCCACACTCCGCTGCCCGGCCCGCGCGCGCGTGCGGTGATCGAGCGCGATCGCGCGGTGCTGTCGCCCTCGTATACGCGGCCGTACCCGCTGGTTGTGGCGCGCGGCCAGGGCGCCATGGTCGAGGACGTGGACGGCAATCGTTTCCTGGACTTCAACGCGGGAATCGCCGTCGTATCGACCGGCCATTGCCACCCCAGTGTGGTGGAGGCGATTCAGAAGCAGAGCGCCCGGCTGATTCACATGTCGGGCACCGACTTCTACTACGAGAACATGGTCGAGCTGGCCGAGCGGCTGGCCGCCAGCGCACCGGGCGGCGGCCCGCGCCGGGTCTACTTCGGCAACTCCGGCGCCGAGGCCATCGAGGCGGCGATGAAGCTGGCGCGCTACGCCACTCGCCGCGAGAAGTTCATCGCGTTCCTGGGCGCCTTCCACGGGCGCACCCTGGGCGCGCTGTCGCTGACGGCCAGCAAGCCGGTGCAGCGGCGCGGCTTCGGCCCGCTACTCCCCGGCGTGTTCCACGTCCCTTATCCCGACCCCTACCGCCAGGGGCCGGAGGACGCCGTCGAGCGCTCCATCCAGGCGATTGAGCAGCTCTTTCGGACGGTGGCGCCGCCCGAGGAAGTTGCGGCCATCGTCGTCGAGCCGGTGCAGGGCGAGGGCGGCTACATCGTTCCTCCCAAGCGCTTCTTCGACGAACTGGCCCGGCTGGCGCGCTCCCACGGTATCCTGCTCGTCTTCGACGAGGTGCAGTGCGGCATGGGCCGCACGGGCAAGCTCTGGGCCGCGGAGCACTTCGGCGCGGCGCCGGACATCCTGACGGCGGCCAAGGGAATCGCCAGCGGCATGCCGCTGAGCGCGGTGATCGCGCGGGCGGACCTGATGAGCTGGAAGCCGGGGGCGCAGGCCTCGACGTTCGGCGGCAACCCGGTCTCGGTGGCCGCGGGGCTGGAGACGCTCGCATTGCTTGAGTCCGGGTTGATCGCCAACGCCGCCCGCGTGGGAGCGCACATGATGAAGCGGCTGAAGCGGTGGCCGGAACGCTTCCCCAACGTCGGCGACGTGCGCGGCCTGGGGT
>JBEKLJ010000177.1:0-7593 GCA_050010255.1 Bryobacteraceae bacterium | reverse complement strand
CCATGGCGTGCTGCCGCGATCGCAGGGGCGGAGCCATCCCAGCGGATCATCACTCCCGAATCCGTTCCCTCCACCCGCAATGCCAGGCTGGAGGATTGGGCGTCGGCGCCAGCGCGGGCGCCCGCCCGCGCTGCCGGAACTGCACCGGGCTGGCTCGGACGCAGCAGCACAAATAGGACCACTGCGGCCACCACCACTGCAGCTACCACCAGGAACCAGCGGCGGCCTTTGCGTTCCGGCGCCGCCTCGGCCCCGAACCGGAATTCGGGCACAACCTGCGCGGCAGGTTTCACCTGTTGGGGCACAACCTGCGCGGCAGGTCTCACCTGTGGCGGCACAACCTGCGCGGCAGGCTTCACCTGTTGGGGCACAACCTGCGCGGGAGGTTTCACCTGCTGGGGCAGGACCTGCGCGGCAGGCCTCACTTGCTGTGGCACAAACTGCGCGGCAGGTTTCACCTGCTGAGGCACAACCGACGCCGCAGGTTTCACCTGCGGGGGCAGGACCGGCGCGGCAGGTTTCACCTGTGGGGGCAGGACCGGGGCGGCAGGTTTCGCCTGCGGGGGCACAACCTGCGCGGTAGGCTTCACCTGTTCGGACGCTGTGCCCGCCTCAGCCGCCGGTGGAGCCGATGGCTTGGCCGCCGCTTCGGGTTCCGCTTGAACCGGCGGTCTGATCGCCGGCTCGACCTTCCGCTCGATCGAGCTTGCGAGGCCCGGTTTGAACCGCCACACGGGCTTGGTTCCGGCGGCGATGCCAGAACCGGTCCCAAAGGTTGGGGGACGCTGGCTTTCGGACGTGCTTTCAGCAGGTTGCGTCGCTAGCGGGGGACTTGTGAGACCGGCTCCCGCCTGGACCTGGGGTTCGATCCTCGCCTCGGATCCGGGCGGCACCCTCGGCTCGACTTTCGGTTCGATCTTTGTTTCGACGGCGCGCTCGGGAGCCTCGGGCGCCCGCACGGCGCTGGCAGGCGCGGGCCTGCTTTCCACGGGGACCGGGATCGCCGCCACCCGCTCTGGTTCGAGCTTGACCGGGGCCACCGGCTTCTGCCGCTCGGGCTCGCTCGGCGTCGCGGCGGGTCTGATGGGCGTGACCCGGCCGGCGCCGGCAAGCGGCACTCGGATCGCGGCCTCGAGCGCCCCGGACTTCTCCAGTTCCGCTCGCGAGAACGGGAACTCCAGATAGCTGGCCTCGCACCGGACCTTCCTGTCTTCCCGGACGAAAATCGCCCCTTGGCACGGCTTCCGGGAGTACGGCTTTGCCATCAGGAAGATGTTGTGTTCTTCCGGGAACAGCCGCTCAAACAGGACCGAGTCCTCTTCCGTCATGACCAGCGCGGGACGCGTGTTGCTGCGGAAGAAGCCCACCACCGCCAGACCGCCCGCCGCCCTCCGCCGGGTGATGGTCTCTCTCATCCGTTGCTGTTCTTCGCCCGAGAGCATGAAAGTCGGGCCCAGGCTGTAGGCGCAGGCGACAGGCTCGTAGTCCTCGACCACCACGGTCAGCGGCCCAGCCGGCAGAACGTGTCCCAGCAGAAAACCGCCGATCTCCGAACCGCGATTCGTGATAGCGCGGAAAATCTCGAGGCTTTCCTTCTCCAGGCGCTCGATCAGTTCCGCGCCGAGCCGCACCGAGATGGGCGCCTCTTCGGGTTCCCAGACGTATTCAAGCCGGGTGGGGTCCGTCTCGAAGACGCTGGGGGCCGCAGGGCCGGAAGCCGGTACGGCTTTGGGACCCGGCGGCTGCGTCCCGGACTCGGACGTCTCGGGCTTTCCAAAGTGGCTCTCGATGACGTCGCGTATCCCCGAAAACGAGGACGCGTTCGTGAGGTCGTCGAGATCGATCGGCTTGCGATCGAACTTAGGCCGATTGGCGCTGCGCTTCGGGGATGCCATCCAGTTGTCTCATTATGCTTAGGACTTCGTCGGCCACCACCTGGTAGTCCTCCAAGGCTTTCGATTTCGGGTCGAAGTCCGCCAGAAACCGCCGTTCCTTGTTAGCCTTGACCACTGAGGTGTCGGTCCGTATGGGCGACAGTTGCGGCACGCCGGTCTTCTCGGAGATCTGTTCCAGCGTATCGAGGATGATGCCCGTCATGGCCAGGCGGCGGTCCACCATCACCGGCAGCATGCCGATGGTCTCGACGGGCATGTGGTAGCCGTTGCAGAACATCGTGTTCAAGGTCCGCGCCGATTCCAGGCTGGCCATGGCGCCCTGGACACTGAGGATCTCCATGGCGACCGGAATCAGGACCCGGCGCGTGTACACCATGGCGCACGTCTGGAACAGCGTGATCGACGGCGCCACGTCGATCAGGATCACGTCATAGTTGTGTTCGTAGGGGCTGAACATCTGCTCGAAGACGAACTCGCGGAAGCCCTGCGCCGTGATCAGGTCTTCGGCCCGGGAAGTGTGGCGGTTGCCCGGGAGCACATCGATGTTCGGATGCGCTGCCACGAGGCACTCCTCGAGCGCGATGCGGCCCACCAGGAAGTCGGAGAGATGGTACTTCGCTCGGAGGGAGATGATCGTGCCGATAGACCCCTGCGAGTCTGTGTCGATCAGCAGCACCTTCTTGCCTTGATCGGCGTAGATGCGGGCCAGAACCAGAGCGGTCGTGGTCTTTGCGACGCCCCCTCGTTGATTCGCTACGACGATACGGATCATGTGCGTTCCTTTTGTGCCTGCAATTGCTCCTGGGCAAGTACGATCTCGGCCGACGTCCAAACCCGCCGACGTTTGCCGATGCGGCCGGAGGGAGATGGGAGCACCCCGGCCTTCAAAAGGCGGTAGAAAGTCGCGCGGCTAATCCCCAACATACCCATGGCCCCAGCGTCTGAGATGCCAGAACGCGATCTGTTGTGATCTGCCATAGTGAATAATCAACTCTGAATCATACTTCATTTTCCAAAACCCTGTCAACGATAAAATAGTCTCACGCGCTAGAAACCCGTCTCACCTGTGCTTCCTGGGCGCTAGACCGCGATTTGGGGACAGGAAGCTGCGAAAAGACCGCCAGGCACGTGGCAGGCTCGAACCCGTCTCACTAAAATGGGGAGCTGTCGGCCCGCAGCCCTGTTTTCATAGTGTTACAGCTCTGCTCGGGGATCCACGAGACCGGTTCTCGTCTCAGGGTGGACGGTTTGGGGAGCCGCGAAACACCGGACGCGCGCAGGCTGTCTTCAGGTTCGGGTTCAGCCGGCCAGCCGCTCCATCATTTCGAAGCAAACCCGGCTGTTGTGGTAGGGGCACTTCCAGGGGCCGACCAGGCACGCGTCCGGATCGTCCTTTTCCGTATAGGCTGTGCCTTCCGGGCTCAGTTTCGCGTGCCACTCGCCATGCACTTTGTCCACGACCCTCGCTTCGATGTACTCCCAGGCCCGATAGGCCTGCTTCAGGAAGCGCTCTTGGCCGGAAAGCTGATAGGCGTTGTAGAAACCCACCACCGCCTCCGCCTGCGCCCACCAATGTTTGTTGGGGTCGATCAGCGCGCCCTTGGAATTGGCCTCGTAGAAGAGACTGCCATCTTTGTCCAGGCCCTCCTCATAGACGGCCTGGGCCATCCGGATAGACAGTTTGCGCGCACGATCGAGCAGCGCCCGGTCCCCCAGCACTTCGGCGGCCTCAACGAGCAGCCAGCTACCTTCAATGTCGTGTCCGAAGGAAACATGATCGGAGAGAGAGTTCCATCGGTTATCGAAGAACATCTTGAAGTGCCCCGTGGCGCCATCGATGATGCGATCCATGGTCACTTGGAGCAGCGCTCGCTGGCTGGCCTGCAATTCCGGGTCTTTCCACACGCGCAGCAGGTTGGTATAGGCCTCCATTAGGTGCAGGTGCGTGTTCATCGACTTGGGGCTGTTCAGGTCCTTCTCGCTCAGCCGCAGATCCTCCAGGGCGCCCCAATCGCGGCTACAGGCCTCAACATAGCCCCCGTAGACCGGCTCATGACTCTTCTCTTCAATCAGCCGGTAGAGCTGCTTGGCCCGCTCCAGGCTTTCGGCTTTGCCGGTGGCCCGGAAATACTCAGCCATCGCGTAGACGGCAAAGGCCTGGGCATAGATCTGCTTGCGGTCGGAAATGGGATTGCCCTTCCAGTCGAGCATCCAATAGATGCCCCCATACGCTTCGTCCCAGAACTTCTGGACAATGTAGTCGTAGGCCCAGTCGGCGATCTCCCGGTACCGGGCGTCGCCCAACCTGCACGCCGCCGAGAAGGTCCACAGGATGCGGGTGTTGATGACCGCGGCGCGCGGCGACTCTTTGTCCACCTTCAAGTCGCAGCCGATTGTCCCGTAGAAACCGCCGTTCTGCCGATCCACCGTGTGGCGCATCCAAAACGGCAGGATGTTCCCCACCAGCTCTTTCCGAAAGCGCGCCGCCCACAGCTTCCTGGCCGCCTCATCCATCATGAGTTTCCTCGTCCCGGCATAGAGCCCGACTCGCTGGGCAGCCGCAGGTTCTTCTCGATGAGCGCGATCCGTTGCCTGACGCACAGGGCGCTGCGCAGCGGATCGGGCGGAGTGTTCAGGACGTAGTCGAGGAGCCGGTCTACGGTCGTGGCGGCGACATAGGTGCGGGTGTCGGAGGCGCCGTAGTAGATGAGAACGTCGTCGCCGCGGCGGACCCAGCCGCTGGAGAAGGCCACGTTCGATACGTCGCCGACCCGCTCCTCGCCCTCGGGCGCCAGGAAATAGCCGCCGGGCTTGGCCAGCACCTTGTACGGTGCCTGCAAGTCGCAGAGGAAGCAATAGAGGACGTAACGCAGCCCGGCCGCCGTGTTACGCACTCCGTGGGCCAGGTGGAGCCAGCCCTTTTCGGTCTTGAGCGGCGCGGGGCCGAGGCCGTTCTTGACTTCGTTGATGGTGTGGTACTCGCGGCGGTCGATGATGGTTTCCTCCTCAATCACCGCGTGTTCGATGTCCGGCGCGAGCCCCCAGCCGATACCGCCCCCGCGGCCCGCCTCAATGAAACTGTCTTGCGGCCGGGTGTAGAAGGCGTACTGGCCGCCCACGAACTCGGGGTGCAGGACGCAATTGCGCTGCTGCGCCGAGGGCGTCCGCAAGTCGTCCAGACGCTCCCAGGCCTTCAGATCGCGCGTGCGCGCGATGCCGCACTGGGCCACCGCGGAGGACAGGTCGCCGGGAGGCGCGTCGGGATCTTTACGCTCCGCGCAGAACAGGCCGTAGATCCAGCCGTCTTCGTGGGCCGTCAGCCGCATGTCGTAGACATTCGTCTCCGGGTCGGCCGCTTCGGGCAGGACCACCGGATAGTCCCAGAAGCGGAACCCGTCGATGCCGGTGGCGCTCTCGGCGACCGCGAAAAACGACTTCCGGTCCACGCCTTCCACCCTCGCCATCAGAACCACGCCGCCCTTCCAGGCCATGGCGCCGACGTTGAACGCGGCGTTGATGCCGAGACGCTCCATCAGAAACGGGTTGCTGGCCGGATCCAGGTCGTAGCGCCAGAAGAGCGGCGTGTGAGCCGCCGTCAGAACCGGATAGCGGAAACGGTGGAACCAACCGTTGGAATCGGGCCAGGGCTCGTTGCGGCGCTCGATGAGGCTCTCCTGCGCCTGAAACAGCCGCTCCCGTTGAAGCTGAAACTCTGCTTTCGTCATGTGGTCTCCCAAAACCGGGGACAGTAACAATTGTCCACGCGCTCGAGCACCTGCGCGTGCAGGAGGGAGCGGTGGAGCGCCATTTACCTGCTGGCCCAATGGGCGCGGTGGCCGATATAGTCGGAGTCCGGGAGATTCGCCAGGATCACCCGCCGCAGCTCCAGGATGTCGACTTCACCCTGTTTCTGATACAGCACCCTGCCCCCCGGGGCAATCAGCATGGTGAACGGCACGCCGGACTCCCAGTGGGCGTCGAAGGCCGCCTGCATGGCGTAGGTGTCGTCGGAGGCGAACTGCAGGTTCCGCCCGGAAGCGTGCAGTTTCTCGAGTGCCTGGAGCACACCCGGCCGCTCGTCGGGCAGGTTGGTCGAGACGGTGACAAAGTCGAAATCGCGCCCGCGGTACATGCGATAGGTGGTTTCGAGCTCCGGAAGCTCGGTGATGCACGGCCCGCACCAGGTGGCCCAGAAGTTCACCAACAGCAGCTTGCCCGAGGCACCCGTGCCGGTGGCGCCCGTGCCGGTGGCGCCCGTGCCGGTGGCGTTCGCGCGCAATTGCCTCAAGTCGGCCGGACCCGCCGCCGCAAGCTCGACCGGCTCGGCCTCGATCTTCTTCAGCTCCGCGAGGCGGGCCGCCTGCTTCGACTTCCACTTGGTGGAGCAGCCGAAGACGCCGGTGTGAGGCACCGCCACGGGCTGGCCCGACAGGAGCGCGTCGATGGCGTTACGGGTGTCCTGGGTCCTGACCAGCGATTCGCGCTGACTGTCGTCCACGCGTCCTTCGTAGCGCAGCTTCCGGTGTTCATCGAAGATGAAGACGTGCGGCGTGGCCTTCGGTCCGTAGGCCCGCGCGACCGCTTGGGTCTCGCCATCGTAGAGGTAGGGGAAATTGAAGTGCCGGTACTCGGCCCGGATCTTCATGTCCTCGAAGCCGTCGCCAACGTCCGTGTAGGCCAGCTCGCTGAGCAGAACCGCGTCGGGGCTGTTCGGCTCGATGGCCACGAACGCCACGCTCTTTGACTGGTAGTCCGCCACCAGTTTCTTGATCCGGCCCTCGTAGAGCTGGGCGGTCGGACAGTGATTGCAGGTGAAGACGATCACCAGCACGCGGCTGGCGGAGTAGTCGCCGAGCGTGTGCACCTTGCCGTCAATACCGGGAAGCGAGAAGTCGGGCGCCTGGGAACCGAGGGCCAGCGTGGGATGATCGTCGTCCGCCGCGAAGACCGCCAGCGCACCGATCAGAAAGACGAGAGGCAACAGTGTTTGCATGCTGTTTGATAGTGTAGTTCAGCCGGTCGCCCCCAGCCAGACTGCGGCGGCCCGGACCGCCGTTTTCCGATTGCCAAAACCGGGGACAGTAGCAATTTACCCCATTTCTGGCGGCTGCCCTTGCCGCTGCCGCGCGCGTGAACGGACGGCGGGCCAGCCCGGACGTTCCACCACGATCGCAGCGAGGCGCGATGAGAGGGCCGCAAAGCATCAAGCGATGCCACAAGGCGCGCTCGCGGCCGGCGCCCTCACAAACAGTCTAGTCGCGCGTGCGAGCCTTTCTCTGGTTCTGGAGGCGGCAGCGCAGCCTCGGGCGGGAGATTCCCAAGCGAGACCACTCAGTTCCGTTCCGGGACTGCGAAAGAATTGGAAGCCGTCTGGTGGGCGGCTGGCCCGAGGCGGCTATGGGGCGCTCGCCGGCAGCGGGATTGTCAACGTACCCAGGTTGCCGCTGTTCAGGTCCCGCACGATCACACGCAGCGAGGTCGCTTTGGGATTCGGCCGGAACCTGCCGCCATACGGCAGGCCGCTCCGGACCGCCTGGTCGTAACTCTCCTGCTTCAACTTCAGGCCGAGCCCCTGTGAAAGGGGCTCGTATTCATTGCCGAAATTGTCCCGCTGAACCAAGATGACCTCGATCTGCCCGCTCCAACGGTCGCCGTCGGGCTGCAAACTGACGGCGGCCAGGCCGATACTGAGCTTCAG
>JBEKLJ010000176.1:0-7634 GCA_050010255.1 Bryobacteraceae bacterium | reverse complement strand
GCCCGGAGAGTCCGTGGCGCTTGGGTCCGCCGACCTCTGGAACGTCGCCGTGAAGTGGAATGTGCTGCCGATTCCGGGCTGGCTTTCCACACGGATCGAGCCGCCGAGGAGCTCGACCAGCTTCTTGGAGATCGCGAGCCCGAGGCCCGTTCCCCCGTAGCTCCTGGTGATCGAGCCATCGGCCTGGCGAAAGGGTTCGAAGATCACGCCCTGCTTCTCGGGAAGGATTCCGATGCCAGTGTCCGCGACAAAGAAGCGGACCGCGACCGCATCCGCGCATTCGGACTCGAGCTCGGCGCCGAGCGTGACGCTCCCCTGGCTGGTGAACTTGACGGCATTGCCGAGCAGGTTGAGAGCGACCTGGCGCAGGCGGGTCGGATCCCCACGAAGTCTGGCCGGGATGCGAGGATCGATCTGGCAGGCGGTCCGGAGGGACTTACGATCGGCATCCGGCGAGACGATCGCGATGGCCGCGCGCAGACATTCCCGCAACGAGAAATCCATGCATTCCAGACGCAGCTTGCCAGCCTCGATGCGGGAGAAATCGAGGATATCGTTCAGGATTTGCAGCAGAAACTCGGCGGAGGTGTGCACGGTGTTGAGGTAGTCGCGCTGTTCCGCGGACAGCTCGGTGTCCAGCGCGAGCGCGGTGAAACCGACGATGCCGTTCATGGGCGTGCGGATCTCGTGGCTCATGTTGGCGAGGAACTCGCTCTTGGCGCGGTTGGCGGCGTCGGCAGCCTCCTCGGCGGCCTTGCGCACCTGGACTTCCCTGCGAAGCTCGGCCGTGCGCTCCTCGATGCGCTCGGCAAGCAGTCGCTCGCGGCGGCGCAAGCCGCGGACACGCCAGTGGTAAGCGCCCGCGCTGGCCAGGGCGATGGCGAGGAAGCACAGGGTGGAGAACCACGCGGTTTGGTGAAAGCGCGGGGTCGCCTCGAAGGCGAAGGACGCGCCCTGCTCGTTCCAGATCCCGTCGTTATTGCAGGCGATGACACGAAACTGGTAGGAGCCCGGGGGCAGGTTGGTGTAGTAGGCGACGCGGCGCCTGCCGGCGTCCACCCAATCGTGGTCCAGGCCGTCGAGGCGGAAGCGGAAGCGGACGCGCTCCGGCGCCAGGTAGCTCAGCGCGGTGTAGTGGAGCTCCAGCTTGGTGCCTGCGCGGAGCCGTCCGCCGTTCGGGACGGCCACTCCGGCCTGGGTGGTGACGCGCTCGATGTAGACGGGCGGCGGCAGAAGGTTGGTTTTCATTCGCGCCGGATTGGCGATCAGAACTCCGCCGAAGCTGGCAAACCATAGTTCCCCGCTGCGCATTTTCCAGGCGGCGGGGGAGTAGCCCCAGCTGAAATCGCCGGCGCCCTGGATGCCGTCCGCTGTTCCGAACAACTCCACCTTGAGGGTCTTCTTGCGCCCTTGCGCCACATCGTCCAACTCCGTCCTTTGAATTCGGAGGAGCCCACGGCGGCTGGTAATCCAGAAGTTACGGGAATCGTCTTCCAGCAGTTTGTAGATGTCCTGGTCCGGGAGGCCGTGGGCAGAAGTGAAGGCTATGAGCTTGCCTCCAGAGATCCGGGTGAGGCCGCAGTTGGCGCTGAGAACCCAGAGGTTCTGTTCCCGATCTTCGTGCAGGTCCACCACGTAGCTGCCCGCCAAACCCTGCGCCTTGCCGATGGGCGGCAGGAAGTGTCCGTTCTGAAAGCGCTGAAGCCCGCCCTCGCCGCCCACCCAGAAAGTTCCATCGGAGCGTTCGATGGCGGAGGTAATCCAGGGGCTGGCTACCGCGAACTCCTGCTTTTGGCCGTTCCGGAAGCGGAACAGCTCAGCCGTCGTGCTGACCCACACGCTGCCGTCGCGCTGCGCGTAGATGGTACGGATGGGGCGAGGCAGGCGCCAGAGGCGGCGCGCTGCTGGATTCCGGAGGTCCCCGCCACGAAAGAAGTGCAGCATGCCAGCCTCGGACCCGGCCCAGAGGTTGCCTTGCAGGTCGCGCACAACGGGCCAGATCAGGTCGCTGGCGAGTCCGTTTCTGGCGGTGAAGTGGGTCAGGAGCCCGGCCGTGATTCGGACCAGGCCGTTGCCGGTTCCCATCCAGATGTTACCCTGGGCGTCCTGGGAAATGGAATGGACCATGTCGCTGGGAAGATCCTCGCGCATGGTCCGGACCGTAAGCCGGGTATCCTTAAGCCGGTTGATTCCCCCACCGGCAGTGCCGACCCAGAGGCTGCCTTCGGAGTCCTCAACGATGCAACGGATGACCTGGTTGGAAAGGCCGTCGCGGGTCTGGTACGACGTGAAGCGGCCTCCGGCATAGCGGTTGAGGCCGCCGCCGTCGGTGCCGATCCAGACGTTGGCGTCGCGGTCCACGCGGAGCGAGATGACGGAGTTGTGAGTCAGGCCGTCGCGGGTGGTGTAGGTGTGGAAGCGGCCATGGCGGAGCACGCTCAACCCACCCGGTATCGTGCCGATCCAGAGCGCGCCGTCCGGGCCCGCGGCCAGCGCCCAGACGCCAGTGCTGCCGAGACCATCGCGCGGGGTGTATGTGGCGATCTTCGCGCCCTCGATCCTCCTGAGGCCGCCCGTGGTTCCGATCCACACGGTTCCGGCGGGATACTCGAGCACACACTTCACATTCGATTCCGGCCCCGCTGGCGTAAAGACCGGGAGGAACTTTCCTTCGCGATATCGTGTGACCCCACGCTCGGTGCCGATCCAAAGCGTGTTGGCGGAATCCACCATCAAGCTGCGCACGATTTGGCTGGGCAGATCGGCCGGCCCGCTGACCACGCTGAACTTGCCGTCTCGGTACCGAACCAGGCCGAAGCCGACGGTTCCGATCCAGAGTGTGCCATCCGGGCTGGCCGCCAATGAGCCAATGCGATCTACCGGCAAGCCTGGGCTGTTGGCCGCATTGAAGACCGTAAAGCTGACACCGTCGAACCGCGCCAGGCCGCCCATGGTGGCGATCCAGAGGTATCCGTCAGGGGTCCGGGTGATGCCGCGGACGGAGTCCTGAGGGAGGCCGTCGTTGCTGGTCCAGAGATCGTGTCCGTACTGTGTGATGGCCAGCCCGGGGTCAAGTCCCCAGGACACCGCTGCGATCGAGAACGCGAGCCAGAGCCGCCAGCCAGGCACGTGATTACACCACCCCACTTACTCGAATCGGCCGAACCAGCAGTTCCTTTAGCCCAAGCTCGCGCGCGAGCCGGGATGCGTGCGCGCAAAAAAGCCCGGGGACACTCCGGGCTCGCGCCGGAGCCCGCTGTCTGCTGAAGGCTGATGGCTGAAAGCTGATAGCTGGAAGCTGATCGCTGGAAGCTGATAGCTGTCCTTTGTAGCGCGGGCTTTGCCATTCTTTTGCATCCGCGAACGGACAGCCTGCCGCCTCGACACTCGTGGCGAGGGCTCCGCTTTGAAATACTGGTGTCATGGCTTCGGGCGGCGGGCAAGGGGTGGCGCTTTGCGTGCGCGGGTTGCGCAAGGCCTATGGCGACGTGGTGGCAGTGGATGGGATCGAGCTCGAGGTCAAGACCGGCGAGTGCTTTGCTTTGCTGGGGCCGAATGGCGCGGGGAAGACCACCACCATCGAGATCTGCGAGGGCCTCATTGCGCCGGATGCGGGCACGGTCGAGCTGCTGGGGCTGGAGTGGAAGCGCGACGCGCGGGAGCTGCGGCAGCGGCTGGGGGTCCAGCTTCAAGAGACGCAGCTCGCCGAGAAGCTCACGGTTGAGGAGACGGTGCGGCTGTTCCACAGCTTCTACGAGCGCGGGCCGGCAGTGGCGGACGTGATCGCGATGGTGCAGCTCGAAGAGAAGCGCAGCGCGCGGGTGGGCCAGCTTTCAGGCGGGCAGAAGCAGCGGCTGGCCATGGCGTGCGCCCTGGTGGGAGACCCGGACCTGCTGTTCCTGGACGAGCCGACGACGGGTTTGGACCCGCAGGCTCGGCGCCAGGTGTGGCAACTGATCGAGCACTTCAAAACGGCCGGCCGCACCATCATCCTGACGACCCACTATATGGACGAGGCGGAGCGCCTGTCGGACCGTGTGGCGATCATGGACCACGGCCGGATTATCGCGCTGGGGACGCCGCGCGAGCTGGTGGCTTCGATCGGGGCGGACCACGTGGTGGAGTTCGCCATAGACGGAGCGGACGCGGCGCCGGATGTGGCGGAGCTGGAGCAGCTCGAGGGCGTGCGGCGGGCGCGTGCGGAAAGCGAAGGGTTCCAACTGCAGGTCAGGGAGCTTCACCGGGCGGTGCCGGCCCTGCTGGCCGAGCTGGACCGGCGCGGAATCCCGCTGACCGAGTTGCGCACGCACTCGGCCACGCTGGAAGACGTCTTTGTGACGCTCACGGGGAGGCATTTGCGTGAGAACTGACCGCCCCTTTGTCGATCGCCCCCTGGTGCAGCTCACGCTGGTGCGGTTCCGCGAGTTCTGGCGCGAGCCGGAGGCGCTGTTCTGGGTGTTCGTCTTCCCGATCCTGCTGGCGGCGGGGCTGGGGATCGCTTTCCGAAACCGGCCGGCGGAGACGCTCCACATCGGCGCGGCCAACGCTGAACTGGCGGGCGCGCTGAGCGGCGACAAGTCGCTGGCGGTGCGCGCCATGAGCCGGGCGGCAGGGGAGCAGGCGCTGCGGACGGGGCGCATCGCACTGCTCGCACTCCCGGGCCCGCGGGGAGGCGTGGTCTACCGCTATGACGACACCAACCCGGATGGGCGCGCGGCGCGGCTGCTGGCGGAGCGGGCGTTCAAGCGTTCGGCGGGACCGCCGGAGGCGGCGCCGGCATACGACGATCTGGTGCGGGAGCCCGGCTCGCGTTACATAGACTTCCTGATTCCCGGCCTGCTGGGGCTGAACCTGATGGGCAGCGGCATGTGGGGGATCGGGTTCGCCATCGTGGACGCGCGCCGGAAGAAGCTGCTGAAGCGGCTGGTGGCGTCGCCCATGTCGCGGGCCGAGTACCTGCTCTCGTTCCTGCTGGCGCGGCTTCTGCTGCTGTTCGCGGAGGTGGCCGCGCTGGTTGGCTTCGGCGTGGTGGTGTTCGGCGTCCCGTTGCGCGGATCGCTGTGGCAACTGGCGGCGCTGTGCCTGCTGGCGGGGCTCTCCTTCAGCGCACTGGGGCTGCTGGTGGCCTCGCGCGCGCGCACCATCGAGGCCGCCTCCGGGATGATGAATTTCGTCATGCTGCCCATGTGGATCTTCTCGGGCGTGTTCTTTTCGGCGGAACGCTTTCCGGCCGTGTTCCAGCCGTTCATACAGGCGCTTCCGCTGACGGCGGTGGCCAACGCGCTGCGCGCCAACATGATCGAGGGCGCGGGGATGGGGCAGATCGTCGCCCCGGTGGGAGTGATCTCGGCGTGGCTGGTGGCGAGCTTTTTTCTGGCTCTGAAGCTGTTTCGCTGGAGGTGAGGCGCTAGCGCGGCCGCATCCCCTAGCTGAGCCGCGCGCGATAGCAAGCGGCTGGCCGCAAGCCGTGCGGCAGGCCGGGGCGCGCAGCCAGTCCGCATTTCCCACCTGTCCCCGTCTCGCCCATCACCGTTTCTGGCGGGAGCGCGGGGCGTCCGGCTCGGCGAGGGAGAAGAGAAGCTGGCGCTCGATCGCCTCGACGCGATCCAGCCGCACTACGACCTCATCGCCGATGGAGAACTGGCGGCGCGTGCGCTGGCCGACGATCTTGCGCGTGTTCTCCTGGAAACCGTAGCGGTCGCCGGGGAGCGTCTCGATGGGGACGAGTCCCTCGACGAATAGGTCTTCCAGTTCGACGAAGAACCCGTAACGGATGGTGGAGATAATGAGGGCCTTGAACTCGTCGCCCAGGCGGCCGGCCATGAACTTGACCTTCTTCCACTCGACCAGCTCGCGCTCAGCCTCCGCGGCGCGGCGCTCGGAGTAGGAGCACTCCTCGGCGATGGCGTGAAGCTCGGCGGCGGCGAGCGGCGCCGAGCGGAGCTGGTCCTGGAGGGTGCCGGCCAGCAGGCGGTGCACGATGAGGTCGGGATAGCGGCGTATGGGCGACGTGAAGTGGGTGTAAGCGGGCGCGGCCAGCGCGAAGTGGCCGGCGTTGCGCTCGCTGTAGCGCGCCTGCTTGAGCGAGCGCAGCATGAGGTAGCTCAAAATGCGCTCTTCGGGCCGGCCTTCGATCTTCGCGACCAGCCGCTGGTAGTTGCGCGAGGTGACCGAAGTCGACTCGGCCAGGACAATGTCGCGCCGGACCTTGCTGCCGTCGCGCCGGCGATCCACCACCGAGAAGCGTTTCACCGGGATGGCGCCCGCACCCAGGGAGTGGCCGAAGTGCGCGGCGATCTCCTCGAAATCCAGGACGCGCTTGGGGTCGGGCGGCTCGTGGATGCGGTAGATGGAGGCGGCCAGCGTCTGCTCGAGGTGCGCGGCCACGGCCTCGTTGGCCGCCAGCATGAATTCCTCGATGATGCGGTGGGCGATGTTGCGCGGGGCGCGCCGAATGCCAACCATCTCGCCCCACTCGTCGAACTCGACCAGGGGTTCGGGGAGATCGAAGTCAATGGAGCCGCGCCGAACGCGCTTGCGGTTCAGGATGAGCGCCAGCTCGCGCATCAGTTCGAAGCGGCCCGCCAGGTGCCCATAGCGCTCGCGCAGGCCCGGGTCGCCCTCCAGCAGCAGGTGCACGTTGGTGTAGGTCATGCGCTCGACGCTGCGCATGACGCCGCGGACAAACTCCTGCGTGACCACGTCGCCGCGGTGGTCGATTTCCAGGAGCACGGAAACGCAAAGGCGGTCCAGCTTGGGATTGAGCGAGCACAGGCCGGTGGAAAGCTCCAGGGGCAGCATGGGGATGGCGCGGTCCGGGAAGTAGACGCTGGTGCCGCGCAGGCGAGCCTCGGCGTCGATGGGGGCGCCGGGATGGACATAGTGGCTGACGTCGGCGATGTGGACGTGGAGCAGGTAGTTGCCGGCGGGAGTGCGGTCGACCCACACGGCGTCGTCGAAGTCGCGCGCGGTCTCGCCGTCGATGGTGACCACGTCCATGCCGCGGAAGTCGGCGCGGCCGGCGATCTCATCGGCGCGGATGGCGGAGGGATACCCTTGCGCCTGCTCGAGGACCTCCGGTGGAAAACGGTGTGGCAGGTGGTGCTTGCGGATGACGATCTCGACGTCCACGCCGAAATCGTCCGGGTAGCCGAGCAGCTCGATGACGCGCCCGACCGCGTTTCCCTCCCCTTCCGGGAATTCGAGCAGCTCGACGTTGACGATCATGCCGTCGAGCTCGGCGACGTCGGCCACCTCGAGTGGCTGCGCGCCGACGCGATCGGCCGCGACCGGATGCTGGGGGCGCTCGAGGCCCTCTGGGATCTCGATCCGCTGGCGGATGCGCTCCTCCTGGGGGACGACGTAGTTGCCCCGGGGGCCGATGCGGAACTCGCCCACCACGGTGAGGTGCGCGCGGCTGAGCACGCGGACAATCTCGCCTTCGGCGCGGCCGTCGCTCGCGACGCGGCCGATGCGGACCACGACGCGGTCGCCGTGCATGGCTTTGCGCGCCGAATCGGGCGGAATGAAAATGTCGCCGCGGATGTGCTCGCGCGGCTGGTCGGGGGTGAGGAACCCGTAGCCGTCGCGGTGCACCTGCAGGCGGCCCACGGCGAACTCACGGCTGCGAGCCA
>JBEKLJ010000175.1:0-8579 GCA_050010255.1 Bryobacteraceae bacterium | reverse complement strand
GCAATCATGGCGAAAGAAAAATTTGCGCGCACCAAGCCGCACGTAAACGTGGGCACGATCGGTCACATTGACCACGGCAAGACGACGCTGACGGCGGCGATCACGAAGGTTCTGGGGAAGAACAATCCGAACGTGAAGTTCCGCTCGTTCGACTCGATCGACAACGCGCCGGAAGAGAAGGCGCGCGGCATCACCATCGCCACGGCGCACGTCGAGTACGAGACGGTGAACCGGCACTACGCGCACGTCGATTGCCCGGGCCACGCCGACTACATCAAGAACATGATCACCGGCGCGGCGCAGATGGACGGCGCCATCCTGGTGGTGGCGGCGACCGACGGTCCCATGCCGCAGACGCGCGAGCACGTGCTGTTGGCGCGCCAGGTGGGCGTGCCCTACGTGGTGGTGTTCCTCAACAAGTGCGACGCGGTGGACGATCCGGAACTGCTCGACCTGGTGGAGTTGGAAGTGCGCGAGCTGCTGAAGGGCTACGGCTTCCCCGGCGACGACGTGCCGGTGATCCGCGGGTCGGCGCTGGGCGCGCTGAACGGCGAGCCGGCCTGGGAGAAGAAGATCGACGAGCTGATGGCGGCGGTGGACAAGAGCGTACCGATGCCGGTGCGCGATCTGGACAAGCCGTTCCTGATGCCGATTGAAGACATCTTCTCGATTCAGGGACGCGGCACGGTGGTGACCGGCAGAATCGAGCGCGGCAAGGTAAAGGTAGGCGAGGAAGTGGAGATCGTCGGCTTCCGCGAGACGCGCAAGACGGTGGTCACCGGCGTCGAGATGTTCAAGAAGCAGTTGGACGAAGGCATGGCGGGGGACAACGCCGGCCTGCTGCTGCGCGGCACGCCGAAAGAAGACGTGGAGCGCGGCATGGTGCTGGCGAAGCCGGGCTCGATTCCGCCGCATACCAAATCGACAACGTGAGCCTGGAAATCGAGCTGATTACCCCGGTCGCGATGGAAAAAGGCTTGAGGTTCGCGATTCGCGAAGGCGGCCGCACGGTCGGCGCGGGAACGCTGACGGAGATTGTTTAATGGATTTGGCGATTTACCGATTTACTGATTTGCCGATTGGCAATCAGCAAATCACGCAATCAGCAAATCGGCAAATATAACCACGGACGGCATGCAGTTAGCCGCACGCTCTTTGAGATGACACATGATTGGAAAAGAAAGAATTCGGATCCGGCTGAAAGCTTACGACTATCGCGTGCTCGACCAGAGCACGGGCGAGATCGTGGAAACCGCGCGACGCACCGGCGCACAGATCGCGGGCCCGATTCCGCTGCCCACGGTCAAGAACAAGTACTGCGTGCTGCGTTCCCCGCACGTGGACAAGAAGTCGCGCGAGCAGTTCGAGATCCGGACTCACAAGCGGCTGCTGGACATCCTGGAGCCGACCCAGGACACCGTCGATGCGCTCATGAAGCTGGATTTGCCGGCGGGCGTGGACGTGGAGATCAAGGCCTTCGGCAAGGACAAGAGGTAGGAGTCAGGAGACAGGAGTCAGAATGCGGCGCGCTGTAGCCTGCCGCGGGACTGAGTCTCGACAACGGCTCCTGCGGAGTGATGGGAGGAAGATGGATATGGGACAAAGGCGGCGGAGGCGCGGGAGCGCCATTCTGACTCCTGATTCCTGTCTTCTGTCTTCGCAGTGAACTATGACCCCAGGAATTCTTGGCAGAAAGATCGGTATGACGCAGGTCTTCCGCGCGGACGGGCAGGCCGTGCCCGTCACACTGCTCAAGGCGGGGCCTTGCGTGGTGGTGCAACGCAAGAAGCCGCTCACCGACGGCTACAACGCCGTGCAGTTGGGTCTGATGGAGTTCGTCAAGCCACTTCGTATCAACCGGCCGAAAATGGGCCACCTGAAGAAGGCCGGCGCGGAAGGCATCAAGTTCCTGCGCGAGCTGCGTCTGGGGCCGGGCGACGACGACCTCAAGCCGGGCGACAAGGTCCTGGTGGACCAGTTCAAACCCGCCGAAAAGGTGGATGTCATCGGCATCAGCAAGGGGCGCGGGTTCGCCGGCGTGGTCAAGCGGCACCACTTCCGCGGCGGGGACGGCTCGCACGGCTCGATGTTCCACCGCGCGCCGGGCTCGATCGGGGCCTCCAGCTACCCGTCCCGCGTCTGGCCGGGCACGCGCATGGCCGGGCACATGGGGGACCAGCGCGTCACGGTGCGGAATCTGGAGATCGTGGATGTGAAGCTCGAGGACAACGTGCTGGTGGTCAAGGGCGCGGTGCCGGGGCCCAACGGCGGCTACGTCGTGGTGCGGCGGGCGAAGAGGTGAAGCATGCCAACTGTGGACGTGGTCGATCTTAACAACCAGAAAGTCGGCGAGGTGGAGCTCCCCGACAGCGTCTTCGGCGCCGAAGTTAACCAGGCGCTGATCTACGAGTCGGTGCGCCACTACCAGGCGGGCCAGCGGCGCGGCACGGCCAAGACCAAGACGCGGCACGAGGTATCCGGGTCGGGCCGGAAGCTGTGGAAGCAAAAGGGCACCGGCCGGGCGCGGATAGGCTCGATCCGCTCGCCGCTGTGGCGGCACGGCGGCACGGCGCACGGGCCGATCCCGCGCGACTACAGCTACCGGCTGCCGCGGAAGATGCTGTTGGGGGCGTTGCGCTCGGCGCTCTCGGCCAAGCTGCGGGACGGCGAGCTGAAGGTGGTGCAGGCGTTTGCCTTCGCCGACCACAAGACCAAGACGGTGGCCGCGGCGCTGAAGAGCCTCGCCCCCGGCAAGACGGTCCTGCTCGTGGATAACGACGCCCAGAACCGCAACCTCCAGCTCGGCGCGCGCAATATCGAGGGCGTGACGCTCCTGGCGAGCCACGATGTGACCACCTACCAGCTGCTCGAGCACCGCGAGGTTCTTCTTTCGGAGGCGGCGGCCAGGAAACTCTCGGAGGCGCTTTCACAATGAACATCCAGAATGTGATCCTCCGTCCCGTGGTGACCGAGAAGGGCGTGGCCAAGAAGGAGGCCGAGCGCACGCTCTGCTTCCAGGTGGCGCCGGAAGCTAACAAGATCGAGATTCGCGCCGCCGTCGAGAAGATCTTCAAAGTCAAGGTGGAAAGCGTGCGCACGGTGCATGGCCTCGGCAAGCTGCGCCGCCGCGGGCGGTTCTCGGGCTACCGGTCGGACTGGAAGAAGGCCTACGTGAGGCTCAAGAAGGGGCAAAACGTGCCGGAATACGCGGAGATCTGATATGGCAATCAAGACCTATCGGCCCTACACGCCCACGCGGCGCTTCCAGACCGTGGAGGCGCGCGCGGAGATCAGCAAACAGCGGCCGGAGAAATCCCTCACCGTGGGCAAGAAGCGCACGGGCGGGCGGAACTCGCGCGGGGAGATCACCATCTGGTGGCGCGGCGGCGGGGCGAAGAGGTCGTACCGCGTCATCGACTTCAAGCGCGACAAGACGGGCGTGCCGGCCCGCGTGGCCGCGATCGAGTACGACCCGAACCGTTCGGCGCGCCTGGCGTTGCTGCATTACGCCGACGGCGAGAAGCGCTACATTCTGCACCCGGTGGGGCTGGAGGTAGGCCGCACGGTGATTTCGGGGCCGGAGGCCGACATCCTGGTGGGCAACGCGCTGCCGCTGAAGAACATCCCGGCGGGCACCGTGGTGCACAACATCGAGCTTAGGCCGGGCAAGGGCGGGCAGATGGCGCGCTCGGCCGGCGCCTCGGCGCAACTGGTCTCCCAGGAAGGCGGCTTCGCGCTGCTAAAGCTGCCCTCGGGCGAGGTGCGGCGCGTGCCGGTGGAGTCGATGGCGACGATCGGCCAGGTGGGCAACCTGGATCACGAGAACATCTCGCTGGGCAAGGCGGGCCGCAAGCGCTACCTGGGCCGCCGGCCGCACAACCGCGGGGTTTCGATGAACCCGGTGGATCACCCGCATGGCGGCGGCGAGGGCAAGACCTCCGGCGGCCGGCACCCGGTGACGCCCTGGGGTCAGCCGACGCGCGGCTTCAAGACACGCAACAACAAGCGGACCGACAAATGGATCGTGACACGCAGGAAGCACGGTTGAGGAGCGCTAGCCGCGCGGCTGGGCGCCTGGGGCGCGGCAGCAGCGCGGGGCGGGCGGAAGGAACGTTCTTGAGCGGATTTTTGGAGAGTCTATGGGTCGCAGCGTAAAGAAGGGGCCGTTCACCGACGCGCATCTGGAGGACCGGATCCGGGCGATGAACGTCCGCAACGAGAAGAAGGTGTTCCGAACCTGGTCGCGGCGCTCGACGGTGCTGCCGGAATTCGTCGGGCACACGGTCGCCGTGCATAACGGCAGGAAGTTCATCCCGGTGTACGTGACCGAGAACATGGTCGGGCACAAGCTGGGCGAGTTTTCGCCGACGCGGACCTTCCGGGGGCACTCGGCGAAAGCGGCCACGGAGAAGACGGCCAAGCCCGCCTAGGCGCGGCCAAGGGCAATTAGTCATGGAAGCAAGAGCTGAAGCACGCTACATACGCTGCTCGCCGCAGAAAGCGCGGCTGGTGGTGGATCTGATCCGCGGGCAGAACGCCGGTGCGGCCATCAACATCCTGCGGGCGGCCAACAAGCGCATCGCGCCGGCGGTGGAAAAGGTGCTGCGCTCGGCGATCGCCAACGCCGAGAACCGCTCCGCCGACCTGGACGTGGACCAGTTGATGGTCCTGGAAGCCTACGTCAACGACGGGCCGCGGCAGAAGCGGTTGCGCCCGGCGCCGATGGGCCGTGCCTTCCGCTACCAGCGGCGGACGGCGCACATCGCGATCACGGTATCCGACCAGAAGACGGTCTCGGAGAGCTAGGGACAGACGATGGGACAGAAAGTACATCCGTACGGATTTCGGCTGGGCGTCAGCAAGACCTGGCGGTCGCGCTGGTTCGCCAAGCAGGAGTACGCCAAGCTGCTGATGGAAGACCTGGAGCTGAAGGACGACCTGCGCAAGCGGCTGAAGGCCGCCGGCGTCAGCTCGGTCGAGGTGGACCGGCCCGGCAACAAGCTGCGGATCACCATTCGCACCTCGCGGCCCGGCATCGTCATCGGACGCAAGGGCGCCGAGATCGAGAAGCTGAAGCAGGACCTGGCCAAGCGGACCAAGCGGGACGTGTTCATCGACATCCAGGAGGTGCACAAGCCGGAGCTGGACGCGCAACTGGTATCCGAATCCATCGCGCTGCAACTGGAGAAGCGCGTGGCGTTCCGCCGGGCCATGCGCAAGGCGGTGGACTCGGCGCTGCGCTTCGGCTGCCGGGGCATCAAGGTGCGGGTCTCGGGCCGGCTGAACGGCGCCGAAATCGCGCGCAGCGAATGGTACCTGCAAGGCCAGCTTCCGCTGCACACGCTGCGGGCCGATATCGACTACGGCTTCGCGCAGGCCTACACGACCTACGGCGTGATCGGGGTCAAGTGCTGGGTCTACAAGGGAGACCTGCTGGAGGCGCAAATGCGCAAGGGCCTGTCGAGCGAGCCGGAGCCGCGGCCGCGCGTGCCGCGCGATCGGCGCGAGCGCGGCGAGCGCGGCGAGCGGCGCCCGCCCCTTTCGCCTCCGCCTCCGCCGGCCGAGCCGGCCGGTCCCGCCGTCCAGGTGGCGCCGGCGGATCTGCCGCAGCCGGCGCGAACCCCGGCGCCGATTCTGCCGCCCATGACGCCACCGTCGCCGGCCTGGAAACAGGAGCTGCGCCAGGAGGCCCCGCGGCCGGCCAGCCCGGCGCCGGCCAGCCCGGAGGCCGCCAGCCCGGAGGCCGTCAGCCCGGAGGCCGCCAGCCCGGAGCCCGTCAGCCCGGAGCCCGTCGGCCCGGAGCCCGTGAGCCCGGAGGAGAAACAGTGACTTTGCGCCGCAGCGCCAGGCAGGAACGCCGGGCGACGCCCGGGCGGTTGGCTGCGCCCCGGCGCGTGCGCGGTAATTCAGGAGTTCGTTGACCATGTTGATGCCGAAGAAGGTCAAGTACAGGAAGCAGCAGCGGGGCCGCCGGACCGGCAAGGCCTGGCGTGGCGGCTCGCTGGCTTTCGGGGATTACGGGTTGAAGGCGATGGAATGCGCCTGGATCACGGACCGGCAGATCGAAGCCGCGCGCATCGCCATGACGCGCTTCATCAAGCGCGGCGGCAAGGTCTGGATCCGAATCTTCCCGGACAAGCCGATCACCAAGAAGCCCGCTGAGACCCGCATGGGCAAGGGCAAGGGCGCTCCGGAGGGCTGGGTGGCGGTGGTCAGGCCCGGCCGCGTGCTGTTCGAGATGGAAGGCGTGACCCGCCAGATAGCCCAGCAGGCCATGCGGCTGGCGGCGCACAAGCTGCCCATCCCGACCAAGATCGTCGAGCGGCCCGGAGTCGAGTAGGAGCGATGCTATGAATGCGGAGAAGGTTCGGGACCTGGACAGCAGGGAGCTCGAGATCCAGTTGCGCGACATCGACGACCAGCTCTTCCACCTGCGCTTCCAGATGGGCATGGGCCAGATGGACGGGGTTAAGAAGTACCGCGGCCTGCGGCGCGACAAGGCGCGGATCCTGACGGTGCTCAACGAGCGACAGGCGAAGGCGGCCCGGCAGGCCTCCCCGGCGGCCGAGAAGGGATGAGGGATGGCGGACGAGACGGTGAAGGGTCACAAGCAGGAGAAGGTCGGCCAGGTGGTCTCGACCCGGATGGCCCAGACGATCGTGGTCGAGGTTTCGCGGCGCGTGCCGCACCGGCTCTATAAGAAAATCGTCAGCCGGCGCAGGAAATTCTACGCGCACGACGAGGAAGGCACGGCGCGGGTGGGCGATGTGGTGCGGATCGTCGAGTCGCGGCCGCTGAGCCGCCTGAAGCGCTGGCGGCTGGCGGAGGTAGTCCGGCGCGCGGCGCTGGTCGGCGTCGAGGACACGGCCACGTCGGAGCCCGAGGCAACCGACCAGACCCTGAAGGGCTGAGCGAGTCGAGGAGATTGTCATGATCGGAATGCGAACCATGCTGGAGGTCGCCGACAACAGCGGCGCCCGCAGGCTGCGGTGCATCCTGCCGCGCGGCGGGGACAAAGGCCTCCGTGCGGGCTTGGGGGATGTGGTGACGGCGAGCGTCAAGGAAGCGGCCCCGGAATCGGCGATCAAGAAGGGGAAGGTGGTGCGCTGCGTCATCGTCCGCATGCGCAAGGAGACGCGCCGCAAGGACGGCACCTACATCCGGTTCGATTCCAACGCGGCGGTGCTGATTACCCCGGAAGGCGAGCCGGTCGGCACCCGCGTCTTTGGGCCGGTGGCCCGTGAGCTGCGCGACAAGCGGTTCATGAAGATCGTGTCGCTCGCCCCGGAGGTGATCTGAGATGCCCCGCCCGAAAATGGCTATCAAAACGCGCCGCAACGGGTCGCAGGAGGGCCTGCTGCGGATCGAGCTCCGCAAGAACGACATCGTCAAGGTGATTGCGGGCAAGGACAAGGGTAAGCAGGGACGCGTGCTCAGCGTGAGCCGCAAGACCGGCCGGGCCCTGGTGGAGGGCGTGCAAACGGTGAGACGGCACACCCGGCCGAACCCGGCCAAGCAGATCAAGGGCGGCATCGCCGAGCGCGAGAGCCCCATTGCGGTCTCGAACCTGATGATCGTGTGCCCCACCTGCGGGCCGGCCCGGATCGGCCACAAGGTGGAGATGAGCGGCGGCGGCAAGGCGCGGCGGACACGGATCTGCCGCAAGTGCGGCGGGCCGCTGGAGACGAAGAAATAGTATGGCAGCCAGGCTCAAGGAACTGTATAAGAACACGGCCGTGCCGGCCCTGATCAAGGAGTTCGGCTACCCCAACCTCATGGCCGTGCCGAAGCTGGATAAGATCACGATCAACATCGGCCTGGGCGAGGCGACGCAGACCCCCAAGCTCATGGATGGCGCCCTGGCCGAGCTGACCGCGATCGCGGGCCAGAAGCCGGTGGTGACCAAGGCCCGAAAGTCGGTGGCCGCCTTCAAGCTGCGCGCCGGCATGACGATCGGCTGCATGGTGACCCTGCGCGGCGACCGGATGTACGAATTCATGGACCGGCTGGTGAACGTGACGCTGCCGCGCGTGCGCGACTTCCGCGGCGTCTCCACGAAATCGTTCGACGGCCGCGGCAACTATACGCTGGGCATGCGCGACCAGCTGATTTTCCCCGAGATCGACTACAACAAGGTCGAGAAGCTGAAGGGCATGAACATCTCGATTACGACCACGGCCAAGACGGACGCCGAGGGCGTGGCGTTGCTGCGGCACCTGGGGATGCCGTTTAAGCAGTGAAGGCGCTAACCGCGCGGCTGTACGCCTCCGGTGCGGAAGCCGCCCGGGGCGAGGGGAGAGGTTGAATGGCGACAACAGCCAAGAGAGCCAAGGACGACAGGCTGGCGGAGATGATCCGGGCGGCCCGGGCCGCCGGCAAGAGCCCGGCGGCGAAGCTCGCCGTGCGCCACCGGAACCGCTGCTGGCGGTGCGGGCGGCCGCGAGGCTACCTGCGGAAGTTCCACTTGTGCCGGATCTGCTTCCGGGAGCTGGCCCTGGCGGGCGAAATCCCGGGCGTGATCAAAGCCTCGTGGTGAGGAAATGAACCGCAGAGACGCAGAGACCGAGAGAAGAATCATG
>JBEKLJ010000174.1:0-7678 GCA_050010255.1 Bryobacteraceae bacterium | reverse complement strand
CTGGACGAGTCTCTGCGTTTACTCCACTTCCAGTAATCTGCACCAGTACCAGCAGGTTGATATGACACGGAACGACCCGTTCGGGACGAGAGTGCGAAACTTCAACAACCTGCTGTCCCGCAACGCTTTTGATAGCTACAAGAACATGAAGCCGCTCGGCACCGGGTATGCGCTGTATCGGATTTTGGGTGGGGATGGCGTGCATGACGAGATGGCGCTGGTGAAGCTGCCTCCGCTGGCGTTCGATAGCATAAACCGCGCCACGTTCGTTCCTGTGCCGATCCAACTGGGGTCGGTTCCGGACGGAACCGACAACGTGATTGCGGAGTTTGGGTATGACACGAACTTCTATTGCACCTCCCGGCGTGAGACATGCGTGGCGGTAAGCACGGGGCAAGTCAACGAGGCCACGCCATTCTACTGGGCCTCGGAATCCTTTAGCGGCTTGCCGTGCTCGTCGGGCTGCACGCTAACGATTCCAGCCGTTTCGCAGCGGGTTCTCTACTACCGCGTCTGGTACCGTAGCGCCAACAACGCCGTCATCGAGACCGGGCCGACGCAGGTCCAGGTTTCGGAATGAGCTAGTGGCAGCCCGCTAGAACTGTGAATCGGTAGCGGGCCCCGCAGCATCCGTGCAGGGCGTCTAGCCGCTGGCTGCACCGTCGCTCAGTGGGTCTGGATTCACCGGCTGAGAACGGCGCGAAAGGAAGGTCGCGAATCCGCTCACCCACGCTGCGAACTCCACTGGGGTGACGTTGGTGCTGTCCAGGAATCGCGGCAGCAAGTAACGGTTCGTGCTGTCGCCGGCCAGCCCAGGCTCGCACGTGACGGCGGATTGCACGCCCAACTCCTCCAGGAAACCCACAGACTCGGGCAGGTGAAACCCGCCGGGATAGCAGAAATGCACCGCCGGGGCCGCCGCCACCTGCGCGATCGAACGCCGGTTGTCCTCGATCTCGCGGGCGAATAACTCGCGCTGGCGCGACAGCCGATGGCGGTGCGTGTGTAACTGGATGCTCAGTCCCCTCGCGGCCAAATCCCTGGCTTCCTCCAGTGTCATCAACTGAAGCACACGTTTGGCGCAAAGTCTCTCGTAATCGATACCCAGCTTCCCGGCCAGCGATGCCAGCAGGCGGTCTTTGTCCCCGGCCGAGTGCGCCGCGTTTCGGACATGCTCCTTCAGTCGCCGCGCCACCTCCACCCGCCCCGTCTCTTGCAACCGCACCGGGTCGCGCAGCAATTCCGGCCAGACCAGAATCTTCGACCGCCCTTTCCACAGCAGGTAGGGCAGCATGACGTCGAACACCGGCCGGTTGTACTGCGCGTAGTAAGTGGTCAGGTACAGGGTCACCGGGTAATCGTATTCCCGCAAGATGGGATAGGCGACCCGGTAGAAGTCATAGCCACCATCGTCGAAGGTGAGGGCCACGGCTCTGGCGGGCAGGCTGCCCGCATACAGACGGCTCAGAGCATCGCCGAATGGCAGCACGGCGCAATCCATCCGGCGGAGGGCTTCCATCCTTTCGCGGAACAAGGCCGGGGGAAGATACAAGGCCGGACCCCACTCGTGCTCGTCCTCCAGAGAGACACCGTGGTAGCAGAGGATCAACAGGCGACGCCGGCGCCAGCGGGTCTGGAGCAGCAGGGAATTCAAGCCCAGACCCTGGGCCATCCGCAAAGTGGTCAACTTGAGCGCTCTCAACATGGTTCAACGCGGCCCGGGACCCGGAGTCTGCCGGCCAGCGCGGCCGCGATACCAGGAGACTACCAGGTCCAGCAGTCTCGCGGCGAGTTCCGGTTCTCCGCCCAACTCGAAGGCATAGCGGTAGCCGGCGGCAGCGGTTCTCTCGCGGAGTTCCTTGTCCCGCCAGGCGCGGTCGATCACCTCCGCCAGCGCGCACGGATCCTCGGGCGGGACCTTCAGGACTTCATCCGTGAACAGGCCATTGGTTGCCGGCCCCTCGGTAAGGATGACGCACTTGCCCAGCAGCATGGCGTTGAGCGTGGTCCCGGCCCAGACCAGGCAGGATTTCAACAGCGGTACGACCACCAGCCTGGCGCCACTGAGCAGTTGAACCTGCGAGTGGTAGTCGTTGGGATCGTGGCCCAGCAGCCGCACTTGTTTGGGAAGCCGGTCGAGCGGGCGCGTGAACCGGGAACCGTGAGCGCGCAGCCCCGTAAGGTCCGGCCTGGCGATGGCCGCCGGATAGGGCAGCCGCTCCACTGCGTCGAGGAAGGTATCAAAGTCGCGCATGGACCGGCCCAGGCACAGCACATATTCGCCGTCAGGATTGGGCGGCACGTCGCAGTGGTAACGCAGATTGGGCTTGAAAGGAACGAAGGCGCTTCGCTCGGGCCCGATGCCGAAGAACCGCTGGTAGCCGCTCAAGTCTTTGAAGTGGTGGATGAAATGGTCGACGCGGGACAGGAGGAAGCGCCTTACGGGGAGCGTCACCCGCGACCATAGACCGGCGGGCTCTCGCAAAACGATATCGGAGCCCACGATCGGCCGGCGCAGGAATGGCAGCGCAGTGAGAACGGCGCTCAAGCGGAAAAGGAGAGAGGGATCACTGTTGATCAGCACGACGTCGCAACGCCGGAGCTGCCGGAGACACTCGCCGAGCGAGTGGGCAACGATGGTTGTCCCGCGCTCGCCACTCGCGACGATCCACGCCGCCGGGATTCCGTCGGCGTTGGTGAGAATGACCATGCTGGGTAACATCCAGCGTACACCACGGGAGCGCGGGTTTCAGGCCTCCACATCACTCGGCGGAGCGCTGGAAGACCGCCAAGGCGAGCAAATGCTGAAGGCGGCGATAGCTGGCGAGGAAACCGTCGAGTTCGCAGCCATAGGGATCCCCGATTTCCAGCGGACCTGTGGGGTCCAACGCGCCTAAGTAGTGCACTTTATCGAGCGCCTCGGGGTACCAGGCTTCCAGCGCGCTCTGTTGCTCCCGATCGAAGATCAGAATGACGTCGGCGCTGTCCGCCAGGGCGCGCTCGAGCACGCGCGAGCGGTGCGAGCCCAGATCGACGCCGAGGCGCCGGGCGGCCTCGATCGCCGCATCGGGGGAGCGCCGTCCCGCCACCGGGTAGGAACCCGCCGACGCGCACTCGACGGCGCCCCGGGCGGCGAGTTGCAAGGCTCGTTCCGCGAAGGGACTCCGGCAGATATTGCCTCGGCAGAGGAAAAGAACGCGGCGGGCGCGCGCGATCGCCCTCTGCGCCTCACGCCGCATTTCGCCGCGCACCAGGGGGATGCGGCGCAGCCTTGCCGTGCAGCGTTCCCGCAGGAACCGCCAGATTTCGCTGAAAGCCGGCGCCGGGTCGTCCAACACCAGCGTGTCGCTCCTTTCGCGCAACAGCAGAAGATGGAAGATCTCCCGTGCGACTTCCCGCAGCGGCAGGGTCATCAAAGCGGGGTTGGAGCGATCCGCCTTCAGGTTCGCTTTGAGCCAGTACAGGTCCATCAGCCAGTTCCGCAGGTAGAGCCCCTCGCGGTAGGCTTTGGGGAACTCTGTTCTGCCGGTACAGATCATCTCATACAGGTATCGGGGGAAGTCGATCCCCGCCGCGATCGACAGCGGCAGCGATCCCCAGAACCGGCTATTGATTTCCATGAGAACCCAGGCGCCTGTCCGCTGATTCCGCTTGAACTCGACCATAGCAACTCCCGTGTAGCCCAGCGCGCGCATAAGCCGGCGCGTCGCTTCGAGCAGTGCCGGGTCGAGCGGTACGCTCTTGCGGTAACTGCTGCCGCCGCCCAACAATGGCTCGTGGACCCGCTCATGCTGAAAAGCAGTGAGCGTCTCGCCGTTCCTAGCCAGAACCTCCACGCCAACACCTTTGCCGATGAAGTTCTCCTGAACCAAGACCCCCCTGGACAACTCGAATTCCCGCAGCGCTGGGCCGATGTCCGCGGGCGCCCAGATCTTGGCTACGTAACGCTTCGAGAAGGGGTCGCGCAGCGAGACGGACGCCCGGGGTTTGAGGACGAGCGGATATCCCCACTCTCCGCCCAAGGTCTCCAGCTCGGTGTCCGAATGAATCAACCGCTGGCGCGGGACCGGGACGCCGAGCCGCTGCGCGAGATCGGACGTCTTCTCTTTGTCGAAGCAGATTTCAAACACATCGTCCGGCAACAGGTCGAGCCGCCCGGCCGGTTCGATTTCCGCCCGATGGCGCTGGAGCGGGAGAATGCACGAATCGTTGCAGGCGACCACCAGATCGTAGCGTTCCCGCCGCAGTAACTCGACCAGTGAGCGTATCCAGGCCGTATCTTCGTGGCGATATTCGGGTAGCACCTGGATCTTGCGAACGTACCTCGAACGCAGGCTGGGGGAGTTCCAGGGACACCAGGCGACGTGGACTTCCAGACCGTGACGGCCGAGCGAACGGACCACGGCGAGAAAAGCACGCGTGTCCGCACCCAGTATAAGCACTCGTCCGGTCAAGGTACTCACTGCAGGCGGTCCGAAAGTCGCTGCCGGCAAAGGGAGGGGGAGAAGGCCGTCGCAAACTCGGTTAAGGTCGACGGCGAGAACGCATCCGCGGCGGCGGCAAAGACGGTGTTCAGGATGCGGTACAGGTTCTCGATGGAGTCCGCATCGGGGAAGACCGGACTGCCGCCGGGCATCAGCTCGGAAGAGTGCAACATGAATTCCACGCAGGTTCTGCCCTCCACCTGGGCCCGTTCGAGCACGCGAAGCATTGCCGCGGCGCCGGTCCCGCGACCCGGGCGCAGCCAGGTCAGCGGCGGGAAGAGGCGGTTGAGTACGCGGCGAGCCAGAGCGCGCGGCGGCAGCATCTCGCGGATGCCGTCCACGATCCGTGGCGAGGTGGGCATGATCGTCACCGGGACTTCCAGCAGTCCCGAGCAGCCAGGACGTCGAATATCCTCCAGATCGACGAAATAGGGCTCTCCAGGACAAGCCGTGTAATCGGGTCCTCCGTCGCCGTCAGGCCTCCCCAACGATCCCTTCCAGGAGATGCCGGGCGTTACCGAACAGTCCACCACATACCCGTGTTCGATCAGAGCGCGGGCATAGCCGCCGTCGAATCCCCAGCGGCCCGCCCGGTGGCTCGTCATCTTGACCTCAAAGGTGTCTTCCAAAAGCCGGGTGAGGCAACTCACCTTCTCGCGGAGCAAATCGACGGGGTATTCGGTGGCGTAGGGACCATAAAGGCTGTCATTGGCGGTGATCGGCCGAAGTGGCGGGGAATTCCAGGCGTGGAGGTGAGCGCCGATCTCGCCTGCGTTCCGCCGCAAAAGGTCCCGGCCGAACGCGACGAAGACCGGGCAGCGGGCCATCTCGTGGGTGGTGACGTACGTTGGCCTGAAGCCATAGCGTTCGCAGAGGGCCTGAAACCGGGGCAGCCAGCGGGCATTCTCGGTAGTGACCTCGGCCGGAGCCGCCCAGAGGTTGTCGCCCTCGGTGTCGATCGTAATCAGGCAGGCGGGTTTCATTCAGGCCTGGGACTCAGGGGTTGCTTTCGGCCGAGCCAGGGCGGGAGCGACCGCCTGGTCCAACGAGACAAGCATCCCGGCCAGCAGCGGCAGGTAATATCCATAGGCCAAGCTGCCGAGTGCGGCACAGAAGGCATACGCCACCAGCGAAATGAAAAGCCAGAACGCCATGGGCGCATGGACGCGCAACTCCGGATGCGCGGCCATGGCCTTCCGCAGGCGATTCGCTCTCCGCAGACAGTAGACCACCAGCCCCACGAACATGAGGGCCGCGGGAATCCCGCACTCACTGGACACCTGAGTGTAAGAGTTGTGCGTCACCTGCCAGTTGCCCTTGTGTCCGGCCTCCTGGCCAAGCTGGGCATTCGCTCCGGTGAAGTTCCCGGGCCCGACGCCGAATACCGGGTGTTGCAGGGTCACCCGCAGGCTGTTCACCAACAAGCTCCACCGGCCTTCCGAGGATTCGATCGCGCGCGAGACGTCCAGGTTGTCCCCCGCGTCCTCGATGTTATCGTCAACGAGGGTTTGGTAGCGCTGCTGGATTGACTGGGGCAGCACAAAGATGGCAGCCAAGCCGCAAATCAGTGTCGCACCGAGCAACAGGATGCGGAACTTCCACGGCGCGGTGATAATCAGCACAAGCATGATGCACACTAGCGAGAGCAGTCCCATCCGGGAACCAGTGAGCAGCACCATGAGAAGCCCGTAAACCAGCACCGCCGCCAGAGCCAGGCGCAAGAGGCGCGGGTGCCGGGAGGTCAGTGCGTACCAGGCGCAGAATGGAAGACCAAGCACCAGCACCAGCGCCAGATCATTCGGGTTGGACAGGGAAAGCTCGCCGATCGCGAAGCGCGTACCGACTTTAGTGGCCTGCAGCAGTCCCATGAGAATGATGGTCGCGGTAGCCCAAGCCATGTCGGACATCAACGACATCACGCCGATCAGGCCGCGGCCCAGACAGACCACCAGCAGATAGTAGAGCAGCGCACGGCCCCACGTGCCCACAATCAGCATTGCGCTGCCGCCGGGCCAGTCGCCGAACGCACCCGAGGGCAGCATCCACGCAGTCATCCCCAGAAAGAGAACGGTGGGGGTCGCTGGGAGCCAGTCGGTCAACCGGGTGCTCAGCAGTCCATAGAAAAGCAGGATGAGGCCTGCCAGGGGAAGGACCCGCATCGGCAGGAGCTCGATCAGACGGCTATAGACTAGGACAACGACAATACCCAATAGCAGCCGCGCGGGCAGTGCAGCGGGCGGGACCGGCGTCATGTATGCGGCCGGGGTCGGAGTCCAAGGTTTGGCCCTGGCCGGCTGGCGCGGGACCGGCTCTGCCGGCGGCGTATTCCGTGCGGGGCTGGATTGGCGGTGAGTGATCAGATTACTTGCTCCTCGGAGCTGGATTCGGTTCCTTGATCGCGAGACGAGCGAAGATCCGAACTCTACAGCTTGTATTCTAACAGGCGCCGCAGCCCGGTGAGACCTGCTCTCCCAAGGATCGCCACCACCGGCACAGGCGCCGTCGAGGCGCCCTGGAGAGAGGAGGCGCAGGACGGCATACTTTGGGGAAGCACACGCTCGCGGCGTTTGAGTTCTGCTAGGCTAACAGTGTGTTCTGCCGGCACTGGATGTGTCGGAGCTGCGGACCGGGGCCCGTCCGCGTTTCTTCGCCGCACATCAAAATGCCTTGTCGGCGCCGGAGGGAGACCTTCGCCAGCTAAGACATGAGTAAGCAGGGGAATCCACATAGCCTCCGCGCGTTCATGGTTGTGCTGATAACCGTAGCGTTTCTGCTCCGCCTGGCCGCGGTGGTGGCGCTCAGGGATGTACGGCAGGGACCGAGCGACCGGCAGGGAAGCGATGGCGTGCAATTCAATACCCTCGCTCTTCAGGTCGCCAACGGGAACGGCTACAGCTTGCGAACGGGCCATCCCACATCCTTCCGGGCGCCTGGATTTCCGCTCTTCCTGTGCGGCCTGCGCATGGCGTTCGGGCAGGACTATCGTGCGGCGTATCTGGCGTTTTGCCTGTTAGGCGCGCTCGCCTGCGGGCTCACCTATCTTCTGGCGCGGGAGGTGCTCACCGACAGCACAGCTCGTCTGGCAGCGGTCTTCGTTGCCGTCTATCCTCCTCACGTCTACTTCGCGACGGAATTCGCGTCGGAGAACCTGTTCGTTCCAGTGCTGACGCTGGGCTTGTGGATGACCCTGGGAC
>JBEKLJ010000173.1:0-7685 GCA_050010255.1 Bryobacteraceae bacterium | reverse complement strand
CGCCTTCGGCTGCGGCTTGCGGGAGGCCGGCATCTTCTGCGTTGCGCTCGGGGTGAGTCCTCGATCCGTTACGGACCTGCGGGCTCACCCCGTCGCGCGCCTTGAATCTACCGGCCTCGCGCGGCGCCTCGCTTCGAACGGTGTGAGAAGATCGGGCTAGGGGCTATACTTGTAGTAGGGTTGCATCGGTCAGTAGAAGCCATGCCACTTTACGAATACAAATGCAGCCGGTGCGGCAAGTCGGTCGAGGTGCTGCAAAGGTTCTCCGACGCCCAACTGCAGGTGCATACCGGGTGCGGAGGCGCCCTCGAGCGAGTGATCTCGCCCTCTGCCTTCAACTTCAAGGGTACCGGCTGGTACGTCACCGACTACGGCCGGGCCGGCAAAAAGAACGGCAAGGACGCGAAGAAGGGCGTTCCCTCCAAGTCTGACGCCGGAAGCCCGACCTCGAAGCCGGCCGAGTCGAAGCCACCTTCAGAGCCCGCCGCGAAGAGCTGATCCACCGCCACGCTCGTGGCCATAATCCGTCCGTAGGCCGGCGCTTGGCGCGTGTCGTAGCGCATGCTCTCAAGCGTGCCGCGTCGCCACTCCTGGCGACGCAGGGCGAGTGCGGGGACACACCCGGGATGCGGTGCGCCAGACGTCGGCTGAAGCCGACGCTGCAAGCTGAAGCTCGCGCCACAAAGCGGAGACCGAGGCGCCAGCGGTTCCGTCGCGCATTTGCTACCCTGGAGTATCCGCGTGTGCCGGCTTGTGTCAGCGAATCCCTGGTTCTCAGAACCTATCCGCTCAAAGAAGCGGACCTGATTGTCAGTTTCCTGGCCAGAGACCAGGGCAGGTTGCGCGGGGTGGCCCGGCGGGCGCGGCGGCCGAAGAATCCGTTCGGCAGCGGCCTGGAGCGGCTCTCGCACGTGAAGATGTACTACTTCCAGCCGGAAACCAGGGAGCTGGTCAATCTGGATTCCTGCGAGTTGATCTGCTCGCAGTTCACGCTGGCTTCGGATTACGCGGTAGGGGTTGCGCTCGACTTCTTCGCCGAAGTCTCCGAGCAGGTCCTCCCCCCGGCAGAGCCGAACGAGCGGTTTTTCCGGCTTCTGCTGGCGGTTCTGGACTACCTGCGCGAGCGGCGGGGGGAAGGCGTCTGGCAAGCGGTGATGTATTTTGCGCTCTGGTCGGTGAAGCTCTCGGGCATCCTGCCGGAACTGAGGGTGGCGAGCGATTCCAGGGCGATCGCCGCGGAGATGTTGCGCACGCCGTTGGAGCAGTTGATCCCGCGGCAGTGGACGCGGGAAACGGCGGCGGACCTGCGGCGGTTTCTGGTCCGCGGTATCGAGGAGCACATCGAGCGGAAACTCATTACGGTGCCACTGCTCGAAGGTCTTTAGCTGATGGCTGAAGGCCAGCGGCTAGCAACTGGCGGCTTCTGATTATGGACACGTTCCAGGACGTCCTGTTCAAGCTGAAGAAGTACTGGTCCGATCGCGGCTGCATCATCCAGGAGCCGTACGACCTGGAGGTGGGCGCCGGCACGATGGCCCCTGAGACCTTCTTGCGCGTGCTCGGCGTGAAACCCTACCGCGTGGCCTACGTTCAGCCCAGCCGCCGCCCCGCCGACGGCCGCTACGGCGAGAACCCCAACCGCCTCTACAAGCACTGGCAGCTTCAAGTCATTCTGAAGCCCTCGCCCGCCGACATCATCGACCAGTACCTGGGGAGCTTGCTGGCCATCGGCATCGACCTCCGCAAGCACGACATCAAGTTCGAGGAGGACAACTGGGAGTCGCCCACGCTGGGCGCCTGGGGCATCGGCTGGCAGGTGATGTTGGACGGCCTGGAGATCACCCAGTTCACCTACTTCCAGCAGTGCGGCGGCGTCGACCTGGAGTTGATTCCCGCCGAGCTGACGTACGGGCTGGAGCGGCTGACGGCATTCCTGCAAGTAAAGGACAGCGTCTACGACATCCAGTGGGCGCCCGGCTTCAGCTACGGCGACGTGCGCCTGGCCGACGAGCTGCAGAACTCGGTCTATAACTTCGAGCTGGCCGACGTGGCCACACTGTGGAAGCTCTTCGAGTTGCACGAAAGGGAGTGCCAGCGGCTGCTGGGCCTGTTTGCGGACTACCCGGAGAAGAAGCGCTTCCCCGTCCTGGCCGCCTACGACCAGGTGCTGAAGTGCTCGCACCTGTTCAACCTGCTGGACTCGCGCGGCGCGATCTCGGTGACCGAGCGCGTGGCGGTGATCGGCCGCGTCCGGAAGCTGGCCTTGGGCGTGGCCCAGTGCTGGATGGCGCAGCAAGGCGATGGCGGAGAACCGTTGCCGAGCCGCGACCGCGAGGGAACGGAGGTTTCGCAATGAGCCTTCCCTTCCTGCTCGAAATCGGCACGGAAGAGATTCCCGACTGGATGATCCGGCCCGCGCTCGCCCACTTCGAGACGTTGTTCCAGGAGCTGCTGGCGGCGAGCCGCCTCACGGCCGGCGCGGTCGAGACCCATGCCACGCCGCGCCGTCTCGTCCTCAAGGCGCAGGACCTCCCCGAGCGCCAGCCGGATAGCGAAGAGATGATCTCCGGCCCTCCCGTTGCCGCCGCGTTCAAAGACGGCCAGCCCACCGGCGCCGCCCTCGGCTTCGCGCGGAAGATGGGCGTCGAGGTGAGCGCGCTCGAGCGCCGTGAGACGCCCAGGGGCGAGTACCTCTGCTGCCCTAAACGGACCGCCGGCCGGCCCACGCGCGACATCCTGGCCGAATCTCTCCCTGAGCTGATCCTCAAGATCCCGTGGCCGAAGACGATGCGCTGGAGCGGCCAGAACGGACCGCGGTTCATCCGGCCCATCCGGTGGCTGGTGGCGCTGTTGGGCAGCGAGGTGGTTCCCTTTGAACTGGCGGGCGTGAAGTCCGGCAACTGGACCTCGGGCCACCGGCAGCTCGGCGCGCCGCGGATCGAGGTGTCCATCGGCGACTACGAGCAGAAGCTCCGGGGGAACGGTGTTCTGCTGTCTTCCGAGGAGCGCCGCATCAAGATCGGCGCCGAGATCGACGCGATCCTCATCGGCAAGGACCTGCGCGTCAAGGAAGACGCAGCGCTGCTCGAGACGCTGGTCTACATCACCGAGTACCCGAGCCCGATCCTGGGCGGCTTCGACCCCGAGTTCTTGCGGCTGCCCACGGAGGTGCTGGTCACGGTGATGCGGCACCACCAGAAGTATTTCTCGGTGGAGCACGCTGATGGCAGCCTGGCGCCGCATTTCATCGCCGTGATGAACACGCGCGCCGACCCGGACGGCCTGGTGCGCCAGGGCAACGAGCGCGTGCTGAGGGCGCGCTTCAACGACGCGCGCTTCTTCTGGAACGTGGACCTGAAGAAGAGGCTGGCGGACCGCGTCGCGGACCTGGGGCACGTCACCTTCCAGGCGAAGCTCGGCTCGTACCTCGACAAGGCCAAGCGCGTCCAGCGCCTTGGCCGCAAGCTGGCCCGCATGGCCAAGGCCGACCCGGCGCCGGTGGAGCGTGCCGCGCTGCTCGCCAAGTGCGACCTCACCACCGAGATGGTGAAGGAACTGACCGAGCTCCAAGGCGTCATGGGAGGCCTCTACGCGCGCGAGCAGGGCGAGCCCGAAGAGGTCTGGCGCGCCATCTACGGGCACTACAAGCCGGTCTCGATGGAGGATTCAATTCCCGCGACCCTGACCGGCCGCCTGCTCTCGCTCGCCGACAAGCTCGACACGCTCAGGGGTTGCTTCGACGTGGGCTTATTTCCGAGCGGCTCGAAGGACCCGTTTGGGTTGCGCCGCGCGGCACAAGGCATCGTCAAGATTCTGGTGGAAGGGCGTCTGCCGCTACCGATATCCAAGCTCACCGATCGAGATACTCGGCTGGCCGGGTTTCTACTCGACAGAGCACGGCACTACTTCCGCGACATCCGCGGCTTTGGGTACGACGAGGTAAACTCCGTGCTTCCCGAGACGATGGCACCTGCCGTGTTCGTGCACCCTGGCCAGAGGGCCGGAGGCATAACACCGCGGTTCGAGCGTTGGGATGACCTGACAGACGTCGAGAGCCGGCTCGCCGCGATCCAGGCCGTGCGGCCCACGGAGAACTTCGAGCCGCTGGCGGCCAGCTTCAAGCGCATTCAGAACATCCTGCGGCAGGCGGAGTTCGGGGGCGGCGGAGTGGTGGACGCGGCGCTGCTCGAGCCGGGGCCGGAAGCCGAGCTGTACGCGGCCTTCGACAAGCTGCGGAGGCGCGTGAACAGGTTCCGGAAGAAGAAGGAATACCGGCCGGCGCTCGATGCGATCGCTTCGATCCGGCCGCGGCTGGATCTGTTTTTCGACAAGGTGCTGGTGAACGCGCCGGACCAGGCCGTCCGGCAGAACCGCCTGGCGCTCTTGTATCAGTTGTTGAGCGAGTTTTCGGCGATCGCCGATTTCTCGGAGATCGTGACTGCATGAATTCACCGCGGAGACGCAGAGACGCAGAGACGAACATAGAAGGGGTTTCCTCTGCGTCTCCGCGTCTCTGCGGTAATACAAAGTTTCTCAGGAGACAAGCTGCCTTATGAGCAAATACGTGTATTCCTTCGGCGGCGGCTCGGCCGACGGCGATGGAAAGATGAAAGACACCCTGGGCGGTAAAGGCGCCGGCCTCGCGGAAATGTCTCGCGCCGGCGTGCCGGTGCCCCCCGGGTTCACAATCTCGACCGGTGTCTGCAACTACTACCAGCAGGAGGGCAAGCTCACGCCCGAGATCGAGCAGCAGATCGCTCAGGCGCTGGGCCTGCTCGAGCAGCGCATGGGCCAGAAGCTGGGCGACGTCTCGAACCCGCTGCTGGTGAGCGTCCGCTCCGGCGCGAAGTTCTCGATGCCGGGCATGATGGACACCATCCTGAACCTGGGCCTGAACGACCAGACGGTGAAGACTCTGGAGGCGCGCAGCGGCAACCCGCGCTTCGCCCAGGACTGCTACCGGCGGTTCATCCAGATGTTCGGCAACGTGGTGCTGGAGATCCCCAAGGCCGAGTTCGAGCACATCTTCGACGCGCGCAAGAAGAAGGCGGGCGCGAAGCTGGACACCGACCTGACGGCCGAGGATTTGAAGGCGGTCATCGCCGAGTACCAGAAGCTGGTCGAGAAGAAGACCGGGAAGCCCTTCCCGCAGGATGCGCGCACGCAACTGGAGATGGCGCGCGACGCCGTGTTCCGGTCCTGGAACAACCCGCGCGCGAACCACTACCGGAAGATGAACAAGATCCCCGACGACCTGGGCACCGCCGTCAACGTGCAGGCCATGGTCTTCGGGAACCTGGGCGAGACCTCGGCCACGGGCGTGGGCTTCACGCGCAACCCGGCCACCGGCGCCAAGGAGTTCTACGGCGAGTTCCTGACCAACGCGCAGGGCGAGGACGTGGTGGCGGGCATCCGCACGCCCAAGCCGATCACGGAGCTGGAGACGCTGATGCCGGAGGTCTACAAGCAGCTCCGCAGCATCACGACCAGCCTGGAGAAGCACTACCGCGACATCCAGGACTTCGAGTTCACCATCCAGAACGGCAAGCTCTACATGCTCCAGACGCGCAACGGCAAGCGCACCGGTCCGGCGGCCGTGAGGATCGCCGTCGAGATGGTGAACGAGGGCTTGATCACGAAGCAGGAGGCGGTGCTGCGGGTGGACCCGATGCAGCTCGATCAGCTTCTGCATCCGGTGATCGTGCCCGAGTCGCGCAAGGACCTCCAGAAGCTCGCGGTGGGACTGCCGGCGTCGCCCGGGGCGGCGGTTGGCAGGATCGTCTTCACCGCCGACGACGCGGTGGAGTGGGCCAAGAAGACCCCGGTGATCCTGGTGCGCGCCGAGACCGTACCGGACGATATTCATGGCATGGAAGTAGCCAAGGGCATCCTGACCTCGCGCGGGGGCATGACCTCGCACGCGGCCGTAGTGGCCCGCGGCATGGGCATCCCGTGCGTGGCCGGCGCGGGCGCGATCGCCGTGGACGAGCACAGGAAGCAGGCCACGGTGGCCGTGGCCGGCGGCCAGACCCTGGTGCTGAAGGAAGGCGACTGGCTGTCGCTCGACGGCTCGACCGGCGAGGTGTTCGCGGGCCAGGCCAAGACCGGGGATCCCGACCCCTCTTCCGGCGTCCTGGCGGCGTTCATGGGCTGGGCGGACGAGTTCCGCGGCCACTTCGGCGTGCGGGCTAACGCGGACATCCCGCGCGACGCCAAGGCGGCCCGGCGCTTCGGCGCCGAGGGCATCGGCCTGTGCCGCACCGAGCACATGTTCTTCGCTCCGGACCGCATCGAGCACATGCAGGCCATGATCATGGCCTGCGACGAGAAGTCGCGCCGCAAGGCCCTGCAGAAGCTCCTGCCGATGCAGCGCAAAGACTTCGCCGGGCTGTTCCAGGCCATGGACGGCCTCCCGGTGGTGATCCGGACGCTGGATCCGCCGCTGCACGAGTTCCTGCCCAAGCGCGAGGAGCTAATGGTTGACATCGCCACGCTGCCTTACCTGGACGCCAAGGCGAAGAAGGAGATGGCGGCCCGTTACGGTATCAGCGTGGGTGAGCTCAAGAAGCGGCTGCCGGCGCTGCTCGCCCGCGTCGAGGAGCTGCACGAATTCAACCCCATGCTGGGCCTGCGCGGCTGCCGCCTCGGTATTCTCTATCCGGAGATCACCGAGGTGCAGGTGCGCGCCATCTTCGAGGCCGTGGTGCAAGTGGCCAAAAAGGGCGTGAAGGTCATCCCCGAGGTGATGATTCCGCTGGTGGGCAACGTGAAGGAGCTCGAGAACCAGAAGGCGATCGTGGTCCGCGTGGCCCAAGAGGTGCTCTCTAAGGCTGGCATGAAGGACCAGAAGTACATGGTGGGAACGATGATCGAGATCCCGCGCGCCGCGCTGACCGCGGACGAGGTGGCGACCGAAGCCGAGTTCTTCAGCTTCGGCACCAACGACCTGACGCAGACGGCGCTGGGCATCTCGCGCGACGACTATGTGAAGTTCTCCAAGGCGTACGAAGACCTGAAGATCTTCAAGGCCGACCCGTTCGCGGTGCTGGACCAGGACGGCGTGGGCCGGCTGGTCCGCCAGGCGGTCGAGCTGGGCCGGAAGGCGCGGCCGGACCTGGAGATCGGCATCTGCGGCGAGCACGGCGGCGAGCCCAGCTCGGTGGAGTTCTGCTACCGGGTGGGGATGGACTACGTGTCCTGCTCTCCCTACCGCGTCCCGATCGCCCGGCTGGCGGCGGCTCAGGCCGCCATCAGCGGCGGCGATAAAGCGGAGACCATGCGGACGACGTAGGCTCGAAGCGGAGAGACTCAAGGGCCGGTCTAGTTTTGCCCGCGTGGAGAGCCCGGAATGCGAGCTTGAATTGTGGCGCGGGCTTTGCTGTCCGTTCGCGGACGCCAAACGGCGGCAAAGCCCGCGCCGCGCGTGACCCTATGCTGCCCGCCGCACTCTCACGTCCACCTTCAGCCCCGCGGTGGAGAGGAGGTTGATAAGCGTGTCGAGCGAGAAGAGGTGGATCTTGCCGCGCATCAGATCGGAGACGCGGGGTTGTGTGACGCCGAGCATCCGGGCCGCCTCTGACTGGGTCAGCCTGCGCTTCTCCAGATGCGCAATCAGGGCGCTCATGATCGCGGAGCGAATCCGCAGGTTCGCCGCTTCGGCCGGTGAGAAGCCCAGATCCTCAAAC
>JBEKLJ010000172.1:0-7707 GCA_050010255.1 Bryobacteraceae bacterium | reverse complement strand
CTCACGATCGCCGCGGATGAAGGGATCAAGCCGCAGACCAGGGAGCACTTCGACATCTGCCGCCTGCTGGCGATCGAGCGCGGCATCGTGGTCCTGACGAAGGCGGACCTGGTGGAGGGAGACGTTCTCGATGTGGCGAGGCTGGAAGCCGAGGAGTTCGTCGCGGGCTCGTTTCTCGAAGGCGCGCCGCTGGTGGCGGTGAGCTCCGTGACGGGGCGAGGGCTCGACGAGCTGCGCGCCAGGCTGCTCGAAGCCGCCGCGGCGGCGCCTGCGAAGGACGCATCACGCTACTTCCGCCTGCCGATCGACCGCGCCTTCTCGATGCGCGGTTTTGGGACGGTGGTCACGGGCACGCTGGTCTCGGGTTCGGTGGCGCAAGACGGGGAAGTCGAGCTGCACCCAGGCGGGCGCCGCTTGCGCGTGCGCGGCATCCAGGTGCACGGGCAGCCGGCCGAGCGGGCGCTGGCGGGGCAGCGCACGGCCCTGAACCTGGCGGGTATCGAGCCTTCCGAGCTGGCGCGCGGGATGGTCCTCACCGAGCCGGGGCGTTTCCGCGCGACGGATTCGATTGACGCCGCGCTCGAGCTGCTGCCGGGCGCCCGGCCGCTCAAGCGCCGCACGCCGGTGCATTTCCACGCGGGCACGGCGGAGATCGAGGCCGAGGTGCGCCTGCTGGGCGGGGCCGAGGCGCTCCGGCCGGGTCAGCGGGCCCACGTGCGCTTGGTGCTGCGCGAGGCAGCCCTGCTGCTGCCCGGCGACCGTTTCATCATCCGCATGTTCTCGCCCGTGGTGACTATCGGCGGCGGCGTGGTGGTCGATATCACCGGGCGCCGTTACCGGCGCGCTGAGGACGCCGCGGCCCGCTTGCGCGTCCTGGAGCAGGGCACGCCGGAAGAGCGAGTGACGCAGCTAGTGCGCGAAGCGCGCTATGGCCTCGGGATGGCAGAGCTGATTGCCGCCACGGGCCTTCTGCCGGAGGAAATCGAGCGAGCGGCGCGGCTGACTGGGCTGGTGGCGCTGGCCGAGCCGCGATTCTGGCTGGTGGATGGCGGCTGGTTCGCGAGCGCCATCACGCGCGTCACGGAGCGCCTGCGGGCGTTTCACAAGGACCATCCGCTGGCGCCGGGGATGCCCAAGGAGGAGCTCCGCCAGGAGCTGCCCGGCGCGCCGCCGTTCCTGCTGGACGCGCTGATCGAGCGGACCTCCGGCGCCGTTGCCGAAGGAGACAGCGTGCGCCTGGCGACCCACCAGGTGGTCCTCCAGCAGGACGAGGAGCGGGCCTCGAGCGCCATCGAGAAGATCTTTCGCGAGGCCGGGCTGAAGGCGCCGCCGGTCGATGAAGTGCTGGTCAAGTCGGGCGTCGAGCTGGCGCGGGCCCGCACGCTGCTCCAGATGCTGCTGCGGCAGCGGACGCTGGTCAAAGTGTCCGGCGATCTGGTGTTCCACCGCGCCGCGCTCGACGGGCTGCGCTCACTGCTGGCGCCACACCGAGGCCAGCGGCTCAGCGTGCCGCGGTTCAAGGAGCTGGCCGGGGTCTCGCGCAAGTACGCCATTCCGCTGCTGGAGTACCTGGACCGCGAGCGCGTCACGCGACGGGAGGGCGACGAGAGGGTGGTGTTGTAAGGCGGCGGCGCGCGATGCGGCGGCAAGAATGCCGCCGTTGCCGGAGCGAAGAACTGCTCCGCTACTTGGACCGCGAGCGCGTCACGCGCCGGGATGGGGATGAGAGGGTGGTGTTGTAAGGCGGGGGCGCGCGATGCGGCGGCAAGAATGCCGCCGTTGCCGGCGCGAAGAACTGCTCCGCTGGAAACCGGTGACAGGCTGCTCTGTCCACGCGCGGAAAGGCGCCGCTTGGGACAGAGTGGCCAGTCACCGGTTTCCTGACCTGGCCGGTTCGGCGCGGCGGCGGGGTAGGGGCCGATCATGATCGGCCCGTACCGGTGGCGTGGCCCCTACTGCCAGCCATGGCATCATCAAAGCGTGCCCGAATTACCCGAAGTCGAAACCGTCGTGCGGACGCTCGCGCCGCGCTTGACGGGGCGTCAGGTGCGCGGCGTGCGGTTCCTCTCTGTGCTGGCCTTCCGCGGCAACCGCCGCCGCGCCGCAACGATGCTGCGTGGCCGGCAGATCGAGGCTGTGCGGCGGCACGGCAAGTTTATCGTTTTCGAACTCGGGGGCGGCCCGCGCATGACGATTCACCTGGGAATGACCGGCAGCCTCCTGTGGGGTGGGAGGCCAGGGCCGTACACCCGGGCGGTCTTCGAGCTGGATGAGGGCCGGCTCGTCTTTGACGATCCCCGGCAGTTCGGCAGCATCGAAATCGGCGCAGCCCTCCCCGACCGCCTGGCGCGGCTCGGCCCGGACGCGTTCGAGATCTCCGCGGAGGAGTTCGCCGCGCGGCTGAAGGACCGCCGCGGGCGCATCAAGCCGCTGCTGCTGAATCAGCGCTTTCTGCGCGGGCTGGGCAACATCTACACCGACGAAGCGCTGTTTCGGGCACGCATTCACCCGCTAGCCGTCGCGGCCCGGCTGAGCCGGGCGCGCGTCGGCCGGCTCCATGCCGCCATCCAGGAGGTGCTCGGCGAGGCCATTGCCAGTGGGGGCTCGTCGATCTCCGATTACGTGGATGCCGAAGGCCGGCGTGGTTGGTTTCAGATGCAGCACCGCGTTTATGGAAAGGAAGGAGAGCCCTGCCCGCGCTGCGGCGCGCCGATCCGGCGCATCGTGGTCGCGCAGCGCGGGACGCACTACTGCCCGCAGTGCCAGAGACGGTGAATCAGCCCGCGACGCGCGCGATCTCGTCGGCAACTCTGACGGCGGGGGCCATTGCCTCGACGTCATGCACGCGCACCAGGTGCGCGCCCCCCAGAATGGCCGCCGTGACGGCCGCGGCGGTGGCAAACTCGGTGGCGCGCTCGGTGGTCTGTTTCAGGAATAGCTTGCGCGAGGGGCCGACCAGGGTCGGCAGATCGAGCGCCGCCAGCTCGCTGAGCCGTGCCAGGATCTCCGAGTTCTGATCGCCGCGCTTGCCGAAGCCGATGCCGGGATCGATGACCAGGCGCGCGCGGTCGATGCCGGCGCGCAAGGCCCGGTGGACGGCGGCCGCCAGCTCGCTGAGGATGGTGCCCAGCGGGTCTTTCATCGGCGGGAGCTTGGCCCAGGACTCCGGCGTGCCGCGCATGTGATTCAGGATCAGGCCGGCGTCGTACTTCGACACCACGCGCGCCAGGCCGGGGTCAAAGGTCAGCGCCGAGGGATCGTTGACGATCTCGGCGCCGAGGTCGAGCGCATTCTCGGCCACGGCGGCCTTATAGGTATCGACGGAGATCGGCACGGCCAGCTTGCCGCGCAGCCGCTTCAAGACCGGCATGAGACGGCGCTTCTCCTCGGCCTCGCTGATGCGCGCCGAGCCGGGGTGCGTGGACTCGGCGCCGATGTCGATGATGCCGGCCCCCTGCTCCTCGAGCTCGATAGCGCGCGCGTAGGCGGCGTCGGGGTCGTTGAAGTGGCCGCCGTCGGAGAACGAGTCCGGCGTGACGTTGAGGATGCCAATGATGACGGTGGGGTCGCCGAGCAGGATCTCGTGGCCGCGGATCTTCCAAACGTAACGCTTGCGGGGCATGTCAGATCAGCCAAGCTTAGCTATTCGGGGCAGTCCTTCAGGCGCATGACGATCGGGAAGCCGCCATGCGTGAGCAGACCGCAGGTTCATCCTTTTATGAACACCCGCTTCCATTTCTTGCCGACGCGAATCGTCAGCATGTCCAAACCACTGCTGTATGGGTATCTCAGTTCCCAGTGCCGCATTCCATTTATTTCTACGGCCCCTGCTTTGATCTTGCGGGTGGCATCGGCCACCGAGTCCGCCAAGCCCACACCGGCCAGCATCTTGTCCAGTCGGAGACCGAAGTCGGCTACATCGCAAGCCCAAGTGACCGTATCGATGTCGGAGGGCACCTCGCCCTGACGGACAACGCGGTTGAACTCCTGCTGAGCTCCCACGGCAGCCAAGGCGCTGTGAAAATCGGCGACTATACGATACGCCAGGTCCATCTTGGCTTCCATGGGGTGCAGATCGCCGCTGGCGATGCGCTCGCGCAGGCGCGCGATCTGCTCCAGACTGAGGTCGGTCAGCAGCTCGTAATAGCGGAACATCAGGTGGTCGGAGACCGACATCAGCTTGGCGAACATGACCTCGGGCGGCTCGGTGATGCCGACGTAGTTGCCGAGCGACTTCGACATCTTGTTGACGCCGTCCAAGCCCTCGAGCAGCGGCGTGGTGGCGACAATCTGCGGCGGCTGCCCGTAATCCCGCTGGATCTCGCGGCCCACCAGCAGGTTGAACTTCTGGTCAGTGCCGCCCAGCTCGACATCGGCCTCCAGTACAACCGAGTCGTAGGCCTGGGCCAGCGGGTAGAGCAGCTCGTGCACCGAGATGGGCACGCCCTCCTTGAGCCGCTTGGCGAAATCGTCGCGCTCCAGCAGGCGCGCGATGGTGTAACGGGACGCCAGCCGGATCAGGTCCTCGAAGCGGAGCGGGTCGAGCCACTCCCCGTTGAACCGAATCTCGGTCTTGTCCCGGTCCAGGATCTTGAAGACCTGCTGGCGGTAGGTCTCGGCGTTGCGATCGATCTCCTCGCGGGTCATGGGCGGCCGGGTGATGTTGCGGCCGCTGGGATCGCCGATCTTGCCCGTGCCGTCGCCGATGAGGAAGATGACCGTATGGCCCAGGTCCTGAAAATGCCTCATCTTGCGAAGCAAAACCGTGTGGCCCAGGTGGAGGTCGGGTGCGGTCGGGTCAAAGCCGACTTTGACGCGCAGCGGCCGGCCCTGCTTCTCGGCCTCGATGAGCCGCTCGCGCAGGTCCTCCTCGCGGATCAGCTCGGCCAGGCCCTTCTTGATGTGAGCGATCTGCTCGTCAACCGAAGGCCGCGGCATCTTCCCTATTCTACGGGAGCGGCATCAGCCGCGCGGCCTTCGAGGCGCTCGATGGCCCGGCGAACGTCATCCGGCACGGGGACGGAGCGGTTCTGCTGGTAGTCGAGCATAACCACGGTGGAGTGCGCCTCCGCCACCACCGCATTCAGCCGCTCGCTGACGACGCGGTGCTCCATGCGGAGGCTGCTCGTGCCGACGCGGGTGACCCGCGTGCCGACATGGATGGTATCGGGATAGGTCACGGGCCGGCGGTAGTCGCACGCCACACTGGCGACGATGGGGGCGACGCCCTCCGCGGGCGAGGCCACCATGAGGCCGATGCGGCTCAGGTACTCCACGCGCGCGGTCTCGCACCAGCGCAGGTAGACGGTGTTGTTCACGTGGCCGAAGGAGTCCTGGTCCCCCCAATGGACGGGCGCCGCGACGACGACCGGAAAGCCGGCGAGGGATTCGTGCTTCATGGCTGGCGGTAACCCCTGACCATACCACGCGGCCGGGGTGGGGCGGTCGATTTCCCCGGCGGGCGCTTCCGGACAGAGCCGTCCCACAAACGGACACCCGACTGGAGGGGCCGGGCAAAACCCTCGGACTCTTAAGGACTTGCGAGCCGGAACAGATGGCACCGGACTTGCGTATCTCCTGGCGTACATGGATGTCCCACGCAAGAACGCGGTGCGGAACAAGAGGATCCGGCAGGTCGTCATCGGATTAGTGGTGGTGGCCGCGATCGCCGTGACCACCAAGGTACTGGCCGGCCTGAAGCCCGCCGCCCCCAGCGTCGAGCGCGCCCAGGTCTGGCTGGACACGGTCCAGCGCGGCCCGATGCTCAGGCAAGTCCGCGGCCTCGGCACGCTCGTACCCGAGACCATCCAGCAGATCCCGGCCATGACCGACGGGCGTGTGGAGCAGCGGCTGGCCCTGCCAGGCATCGACGTCATGCCCGACACGGTGCTCCTGGTGTTGAGTAACCCCGAGCTGCAACAGGGGATGGTGGACGCCGAGTGGAAGCTCAAGGCCGGCGAGGCCGAGCTGAACAACCTGAAAGTGAAGCTCCAGAGCGACCGGCTGACGCAGCAGGCCGCGGCCGCGACCATTGAGACCGAAGCGCACACGACCCGTTTACAGGCGGACCGCGACGCCGAGCTGAACCGGCTGGGGCTACTGGCCGATATCCAGGCGAGGACCAGCAGGGCGAACGCCGAGGACATGGCCAACCGCGACAGAATCGAGAAGAAGCGCCTGGAGATCGGTCTGGAGGCGATCCAGGCGCAACTGGCCGTGCAGCAGGCGCTGGTCGAGCAGCTCCGCGCGCTCTACCGTCTGAAAAAGAGCCAGGTAGAAGCGCTGCGCGTGACGGCCGGTGTGCGCGGGAAGCTGACGCAGGTGGCGGTGGAAGTCGGGCAGCGGGTCGCCGCGGGCACGATGCTGGCTAAGGCCGTGCAGCCGGAGCACTTGAAAGCGGAGTTGAGAATCCCGGAGACCCAGGCCAAGGATGTGGCCATCGGCCAGGCGGCTTCGATTGATACGCGCAATGGCATCATCTCGGGGAGGGTGTCGAGGATCGACCCGGCGGCGCAGAGCGGCACCGTCACCGTGGACGTGACCCTGGAAGGCGAGTTGCCGCAGGGCGCGCGCCCGGACCTGAGCGTGGACGGCACCATCGAGATCGAGAGGCTTAGCAACGTGCTCTATGTGGGCCGGCCGACCTTTGGGCAACCGAACAGCACCATTTCGCTGTTCCGGCTGGAGCGGGACGGCAAGGGCGCGACCCGCGTGCAGGTGAAGCTGGGCCGCAGCTCGGTGAACACGATCGAGATTCTGGAAGGACTGAAAGTCGGAGACCAGGTGGTTCTCTCCGACATGACGAGCTGGGATGCCTATGATCGCATCCGGCTGAATTAAGCTTAAAAGTGGCCGCGCTAGGCGCCGGCTGGCAGGAGTGCTCACATGGTTTCTTCGAATGGCGGTCCGCTCATAAAGCTGGATGCGGTGACGAAGGTGTTCCTGACCGACGAGATGGAAACGCACGCCCTGGCGGGCATCCACCTGGAGATCCCCAAGGGCGAGTACATCTCGATTGCCGGCCCGTCGGGCTGCGGCAAATCGACGCTGCTGTCGATCCTGGGGCTGCTCGACTCGCCGACCGAGGGCAAGTACATGTTGAACAGCAAGTCGGTGGAGCACCTCCGGCCCTCGGAACGCGCCCGCATCCGCAACCGCGAGATTGGGTTCGTTTTCCAGGCGTTCAACCTGATCGGCGACCTGACGGTCTACGAGAACGTCGAGCTTCCGCTCACCTACCGCGGGATGCCGGCGAGCGAGCGGAAGAGGAGGGTGCTGCAGGCGCTGGAGCGGGTGGGCATGTCGCACCGCACCAAACACTACCCCGCGCAGCTCTCCGGCGGCCAGCAGCAGCGCGTGGCGGTGGCGCGCGCGCTGGTGGGCGATCCGCTGATTCTGCTGGCCGACGAGCCCACCGGCAACCTGGACTCGAAGAACGGCGAGGCGGTCATGGACCTGCTGCGCGAGCTGCATCGCGGGGGCGCGACCATCTGCATGGTGACGCACGACCCGCGCTACGCCAGTTACGCCGACCGCACCATCCACCTCTTCGACGGCCGCGTGGTCGAGGAGACCGCGGACGCGTAGCCCGCTTTTCTCACCACGACCGTGGCGAGGCGCGATGAGAGGGCCGCAGATACAAGGCGCGCGACGGCCGGCGCCCGGAGGTCCGTAACGGATCGAGGACGCCGGCCGAGCGCAACACAG
>JBEKLJ010000171.1:0-7714 GCA_050010255.1 Bryobacteraceae bacterium | reverse complement strand
TGTAACGGACCTCTTGCTCTATCGGGAAACGCACGGCTGTGCGCCGCTCGGCGACGTCAGCCTCGGCCTGAGCTGGCGCACCCGCCTGCGCCGCGCCCTTCTTCCTGCCCAGACGGCTGGCCGCTCCAACCAGCTCGATGAAACTGCTTAGTGGTTCGCCCATTTGTCCTTTACTACATCAAACACCCCGGGGCTGATTCCGGCCATAGGCGGAGCGTCTCATTTTTCCTTTAGAACTGCGGTACCAGCTATGAGATGCCGGTACTGTGCGCCACGATTTACGAATATAACAGGAATTGGGCCAATTGTTTCAACACTTTTACCGCCGAAGCCCCATTCGAGCGCGTCGCTTCAGCGGCCTTTTGCCCTCCGGATCTCCTCCAGGCGCTCACTGATGCGCTTTTCCACACCCCGGCCCGTGGGGTGGTAGTATCGCCGCCCCGCTAGCGAAGGCGGCAGGCATTCCATGTCGGGTACGGCGTCCTCGAGCTTGTGCGCATGCTGGTAGCCCTCGCCGTAACCCCACTCGCGCATGTCGCGGGTTACGGGATTCCGCAGGTGCAGCGGAACAGGCTCGGCCACCGCGGCCGCGATATCTTCCCGAACCCGGTTGAGCGCCTGGTATGCGGCGTCGGACTTGGGAGCAACGGAGAGATAGATGGCGGCCTGGGCCAGCGCCTGATCGCCTTCCGGGATGCCGAGGAAGTGGACGGTCTGCATGGCCGCGACTGCCTGCTCGAGCGCGCGCGGATCGGCCAGGCCGATGTCCTCGATCGCCATCCGAATCAGCCGGCGCGCGATGTAGAGCCGGTCCTCGCCGGCCTCGAGCATCCGCCCCAGCCAGTAGAGCGCCGCGTCCACGTCGCTCGACCGCACGGACTTGTGCAGCGCGGAGATCAGATTGTAGTGCTCTTCCCCGGCTTTATCGTAGAGCAGGACCTTGCGCTGGATGGCGTCCTCCACCGCCTGCCGCGAGAGCCGCTTGCTCTCGGATGCCGCCACCGCCGCTTCCAGCGTGTTGTAGGCGGCGCGCGCATCGCCATTGGCGAAGATCGCGATCTGCTCCAGCAACTCGGCCGGCGTTTCCATCTCCAACTCCCCCAGGCCGCGCTCGCGGTCCTCCAGTGCCCGCCGGAGCAGCGTGACAATCTGGGGCGATGTCAGCGCGCCCAGCGAGTAAACCTTCGAGCGGGACAGCAGGGCCGAGATCACCTCGAAGGACGGGTTCTCGGTCGTAGCGCCGATGAGCGTGATGTCGCCGCGCTCGACGTAGGGCAGGAAGGCGTCCTGCTGGGCCTTGTTGAAGCGGTGGATCTCGTCGATGAACACGAGCGTGCGCCGGCCGAGCTTGCGGTTGCGCTCGGCCCCAGCCATCACCGCCTTCACCTCCTTGATCCCGGCCAGCACCGCGCTGAAGGGGACGAAATCGGAGCGTGTGAAGCGCGCGATCAGCCGCGCCAGCGTGGTCTTACCCACGCCGGGCGGCCCCCACAGCATGATCGAGCCAAGCTCGCCGCGCTCGATCTGCGCGCGCAACGGCTTGCCGGGGCCGACGATGTGCTCCTGCCCCAGAAAGTCTTCCCAGGTCGTCGGGCGCATGCGGTCGGCCAGCGGCCGGGTCTTGTCCACCGCTTCCGGTGCCGGCGGCGTTGCGTCAAACAGGCTCATTCGAACATCCTCTGCCGGCGCGCCTCGTACAGCAGAATGCCGGCGGCCAGGGCTGCGTTCAGCGATTCGACGCCCGCCGTCGGGATCCGCAAGCCGATGCCGCCGGCGCGAAGCTGATCGCTGACGCCCCGGCCTTCGCTGCCGATGACGAGCGCGCAGGGGCGGCGAAAGTCCGCCTCGCCCAGACTCCTGGCGCCCGAGGGCAGCGCCGCGTAGACGTCCAGACCGCGTCCTTCCAGCGCCGCCCGTGCCGCGGCGCCGTCCAGGCCGGCCAGCAGCGGCACGCGGAACACCGATCCGGCCGACGCCCGCACGGCCTTCGGGTTGAATGGGCTGACCGTGCCCTTCAGAAACATCACCCCGCTCGATCCGAAAGCCTCGGCGGCCCGCAGGATGGCGCCGGCGTTGCCGGGATCCTGCAGCCCGTCCAGCACGACCACCAGCGGCCGGCCGCCAAAGAGGTCCTCGAGGCTCCACTGGGGCGGCTCGACCAGCGCCATGACGCCCTGCGCCGCCTCGGTTGCCGACAGACTGCGGAACAGCGCCTCCGGCAGCGCAAACAGGCGCAGGCCCGCGCGGCGGCGCACCTGCCGCTCTACCTCGCCGCGGACCGACTCGGCGGCCAGGACCGCGCTCACGCGGCAGGCACTCCTCAGCGCCTCCTCCAGCAAGTGGAAAGTCTCCGCCACGCAATAGCCCTCGCGGGTGAGGGTTCCGCGGGAGATGGCTCGGCGGACGTCCCGGAGCAGCGGGTTGGCGGCGCTGGTCAGTGTTTCGGTTTTCACCACGGTGGCCTCACTCGGCCTCTGTCTAGCATCGTAAACTGGATCGGGGTACGGCGTGTGATGGCGCGGAAACGGCAAATTGCGGGGATGGCGGCGCTGCTGGTGGCGGCCGGCTTGGCCGTCGCCGTCGTCCCGACAGCGGTCCGCATCCAACGGCAGTCCACGCGGGATGAGTCCCGGCCCGCGGACGTCATCCTGATCCTCGGCGCCGCGGAGTACCGCGGCAAGCCCTCCCCGGTGCTCAAGGGGCGCCTCGACCACGGCCTCGATCTGTACCGCCGGAAGCAGGCCCCGCTGATCCTCACCACCGGCGGGGCGGGTGGCGATCCGGTCTTTACCGAGGGTGAGGTCAGTCGCGACTACCTCGTCGGCCAGGGCGTGCCCTCGGAGGCCATCCTCGTGGAAAGCGAAGGCGCGACGACCATGCACTCGATCGCGGCGGCGGGTGAAATCATGCGCCGCATGAGCTTGAGGTCCTGCATCGTGGTCAGCGACGGGTACCATATCTATCGCGCCAAGAGGATGCTCCAGGCCCAGGGCTTCCGGGTGTATGGCTCGCCGCGTCCCGAGCACGCCTCCAGCGGGCCCCGGCAGTGGTGGCTCTGCGTCCGTCAGGCAGTCGGATACTGGCTGTGGAGAGTCGGGATAAAGGTCTAGAACCGGTCTCGTCGGTGATGGAAAGGCCGATCCAGGCTTCCTACAGCTTCAACAGCGTCCGCAGGCGCTTGGTCTGCACCCGGCTTACCGGGATCTCGGTCTGCTTCTTGTCATCCATGCGCAGCATGTAACTCGACTTGAACCAGGGGATGACTTCCTTGATCCGGTTGATATTCACCAGGTAGGAGCGGTGGACCCGCCAGAACGTCTCCGGGTCGAGACTCGCTTGCAGCTCCTCGATGGTGCGGTAATTCGACTGGCCCTCGAGGCCCGTGGCGACGATCGTAATCAGGCCGTCGTCGATGGTGGCGTAGACGACCTCGTTGGCGTCCACGATGAGGTTGCGGTTGGCGCTCCGCACCAGCAGCTTGGTGCGCTGCGGCTGCGTGCGGGCGGCCGCCTCGGCCGGCTGCGCTTTGGCCCGCTCCTGCACGGCCCGCCGCGCGCGCTCGATCGACAGCGCCAGCCGGTCCTTCTCGACGGGCTTCAGAACGTAGTCCAGCGCCTCCAGGCGGAAGGCCTCGATGGCGTACTGGTCGAAGGCCGTGGCCAGCACGAAGTAGGGCAGCGCGACGTCCTTCTCCTTGAGCGCCCGGATCACGCCCAGGCCGTCCATGCCGGGCATCTGCACGTCCAGGAAAACCAGATCCGGCTCCAGCTCCTGAACCAGCCGGACCGCCTGAATCCCGTTGGTCGCCGTGCCGACAACGTCCACGTCGGGGAAGTCCTTGAGCAGGTACGCCAGCTCGTCGCAGGCGAGCTGCTCGTCATCGACGATCAGGGCGCTGATTGTGGCTGTCGCGCGCTCCGGCATTCAGCCTCAGTATAGCTTTCGGGAGCGCAGTTCTGCGGCAGGCCACTCGCCAACGACGGGCGCCTCAGCCGCCGCGTGAAGCTTGCGCGGCCAGCGTGCCGCGGTACTTCGCGCCGCTCACTGCGCTCGCGGCGGCGAAGGGTAAAAGGGCTGTAGTGAAAAGGGTAAGTCAAAACGTCCTGGCGCAACGAAAACCGCTGCGGTCGATCCGGTACCCGGGGACGAGGTTGAAGCGAGACGCGCACCGGAAGGGCCCGGTATCGCCGCGGGACCACGACCCGCCCCGACACACACGGCCGATGCTGGACGGCGCCCCCTGGGGATCGACTTGCCGTTCCGCCGAATATGGGCCATACCAATCCTGAACCCACTCCATCACGTTTCCCCGCATATCGTACAACCCCCAGGCATTCGGCTTCTTCTGGCCCACCGGGTGCGTCTCGCCTTCAGAGTTCCCATCCCACCAGGCCATGTCGTCCAGGTTGCGAGCCTCCTCCGGCTCCGGCCGGCCCGCCCGGCAGCCATACTCCCATTCAGCCTCCGTTGGCAGCCGGTAGCGAGTGTCCTCCTCCCTGGCGTTCAGCTTCCCCAGAAACTCCTGCGCGTCATTCCATGAGACGTTCTCCACCGGCCGGTCCGGCCCCTTGAAGTGACTGGGGTTGGTCGCCATCACCGCCTCCCACTGGGCCTGCGTCACCTCGGTCGTCTGCAAGTAGAACCCCTTGCTCAGTGTCACGTCGTGGACTGGTCCATAAGATTCTGAGCCCATCTGGAACGAGCCCGGATCGATCCGGATGAACTTCATGCCCACCGAGTTGGTGAACTCCCGCGGCGGCGCCTGCGAACTCTTCTGGCAGCCCAGCGCCACCACCATCGCCGCCAACGCCACCATCAGCAGCACAGATCTCTTGCGCATCTTGCCTTCCTTAACCTGCCACCCACATCAACGGAGTATACGTCCTGGCCAACAGATCGCGGGGCCAAGCACAACGCCAAACACGACGCAGCCGGGCGGAGCGCTCCCCCAGCAGGAGCTCCAGGCCAGGTGCGCTTCGACAAGCCAGCGAGCGCGTGTTCGCTGGCGAACACGGAGTCCCAGAGGCGGACATTGCGCCTCCCGGCCACATTAGTAACTCCTTCAAACTCAGGCAGTTCGACTCTGGAAGCCCGCATGCCTTGTAGTCTTCGGTTGCGGAAATGGAACCGCGGCTCCACCCGAGCCGTAAGATTCCTCGAAGGGAGGATCGCCATGCTTGCCGATGTCCGCCTTGGCTTTCGCGTGCTGGTCAAGAATCCGGGCGCGACGGCCATCGCCGTTCTGGCGCTCGCCCTCGGCATCGGCGCGAACGCGATGATGTTCGTCAGCTTGCGCGGCTTGGTGCTCCAGCCCCTGCCGTATCCGCGGCTGGACGAGATAGTGACCGTCTGGGGGACCGCGGGGAAGACGAGCTCGCAGCGCGATGCGGTCTCGCCGGCGGATTTCCTGGATTGGCGCGAGCAGGCGCACTCGTTTCGAGAATTGGCCGCCTATCGTGGATGGGAGGTCAATCTCACCGGCGTGGCCGATCCGGAACGCTTGCAGGGCTGCGCCGTGTCGCCGGGGTTCTTCCACGTCCTGGGTATGCGTCCCCAGATCGGGCGGACGTTCTCAAAGAGCGAAGCCGAACCTGGCAACGACGCCGTGGCCGTGCTGAGCTACGGCTTTTGGAAAAGCCACTTCGCGGGCGCTGCCGATGTCACCAGCAGGCACATCTTTCTCGACGGCCGCTCGTTCGCGGTCATCGGCGTGATGCCCGAGGATTTCGACTTCCCGCTGGCCACCGATGTTTGGGCGCCGCTCGCATTCACTCCGGGCGAGCGCGCGGACCGCGCCGGCCGCACCCTGCAGGTGATCGGGCGCCTGGCCCCGGGAGTATCGCTGGCGCAGGCGCGAGGCGAGATGACCGGCTTGGCCGCGAGACTTGGCCGTCAATATCCGGATACCAACTCCGGCCGCTCTACCGTGGTCTTGCGGATACTCGATCTGACCAACCAGGTCACCGATCGGTTCGTGATGGTTCTGATGGCGGCTGCCAGCTTCGTGCTCCTGCTGGCCTGCGCCAATGTCGCCAACATACACCTGGCTCGCAGCGCGGGGCGGATGAAAGAGACGGCGATCCGCGCGGCGCTGGGCGGGACGCGCTGGCGCATCGCCCGGCAGCTTCTGGTGGAAAGCCTACTGGTATCGCTGGCGGGCGGCGTTATGGCGATGATTCTGGTTGGGTGGACAGACGCCTGGCGCGCCCAGATTCCGCAGGAAGTCTACAGATGGGTAGCTGGCATGCGGAGTCTCCGTGTCGATGGTGGAATGCTGCTATATATCGCCGCGGTGGCAATCCTCACCGGCCTGCTGTGCGGCGCAGCGTCGGCGCTGCATGCCTCGTCACCGATCGGTCTGAACGACCGGCTGAAGCAGGGCGGGCGCTCCTCGGTTTCGGGCCGGCACGGGCTGCGCAAGTTCCTCGTCGGCGCCGAGGTGGCGCTTGCCATGGTGCTGTTGGCCGGTGCGGGCCTGATGGTGCAGACGTTCCGCCGAATGGCGCAAACGGACCCGGGATACGACCCCTCGCACCTGCTCACCATGCGAGTGGCGCTCCAGTCCACCGCGCGCCCCGGACCTTCGGAATGGCGGTCTTTCTACGAGGAGCTGAGAGCGCGGATCGAGGCGCAGCCGGGCGTGGTGGCGGCGGCGATCGAGGGCGATTCGGCAGGCGCCACGGAGTTCACCATCGAGGGTCGGCCACAGACCGAGCGCTCCGCGTCGCTGCCGTGGGTCCGGACCGTCAGTCCCGGCTATTTCCGCGCGATGGGAATTCCAGTGCGCCAAGGGCGCGCGATCGATTTGCGTGACGGCCCAGACGCCCCGGGCGTCATCCTGCTCAGCGAATCGGTGGCCCGCCGCTACTGGAACCGGCCGGGCGAGGTTCCCCTCGGCGGCCGCGTTCGCATCGGCGGTCCGCAGACGGCTTCGCTCACGGTCATCGGCATAGCCGGAGACCTCAAGGACTGGTTCAGGAACGATCCTCTGCCCTTGGCGTACGTCTCCTTCCGACAGCAGCCCAATCGCTCGGCCCAGGTGCTTGCTAGGACTCACGGCGACCCAATCGCGGCCGCTGGGATGGCCCGCGCCGAAGTGCGCGCGCTCGATCCCAATCAGCCGGTCTACGACCTTCGGAGCATGGAGCAACGGGTTGCCGACCAGATGTCCGGGGTACGTCTAGCGGCGCAGTATATGGCGGGTTTCGCCGCGTTCGCGCTGATTCTGGCGGCCACCGGGACCTATGGCGTCGTCTCCTACATGGTGAGCCAGCGCACGCAGGAGATGGGCGTCCGGATGGCCCTGGGCGCGCACCCCTCGCAGGTGCTGCGGATGGTCGTCGGCCAATCGTTGCGGCTGTGCGCGGCCGGCCTGGCCGTAGGGCTGGCTGCGGCGTATTTGCTGACGCGTGCCATGTCCAGCGCCATTTACGACGTGGTGGTGCTGGATTGGACCGTGTTCGCCGGATTCAGCTTGCTGCTGGCGGCCGCCGCCGCGCTGGCCGGCTACATCCCGGCTCGGCGCGCCGCCGCGACCGATCCGATCTCAGCGTTGCGGTGTGAGTAGGCCCGGTTTGCCTTCACGCCGTACGAGCCCGATCTTCTCACACGCCTTCGGCTGCGGCTTGCGGGAGGCCGGTATCTTCTGCGTTGCGCTCGGGGTGAGTCCTCGACGTACTGTTCAAGTACGCCTGCGGGCTCACCCCGTCGCGCG
>JBEKLJ010000170.1:0-7748 GCA_050010255.1 Bryobacteraceae bacterium | reverse complement strand
GGATCTGGTTCCCATTTTTCCATGTATCCCGCCACCCAGTCGAAGGCGAGACCCTTCGTGTTCAGTCCGCCTTGGGCACGCCCATCGTCAAAACCGACATACGCACAGCCATAATGCCCGTCGCCGGCGGGGACAAACCAGATCCTCGTGTTGGGGTTAAGCCAGTCCTCGTTATTGAAAAACAGTGCCCGAGTGCTATCGGTGAGCACGAAGATAGTGCAGGCAATAACTGGTACAGAGACGAAGCAACAAGATGTCAGGATAAGGCCGAGTCTCTTCATGGGAATCCTCTCAAGATGACAAAGCCAAGTGTTGACAGACATAACGCCTCCCAGCGGGATTGAACAACCACAACTCTAACGCTCTTCCGAGCGTACGTGGAGACCGCGTCGAAGGTTCCCGAAATTGGGCTCTCCGGACGGACTCGCCTGATGAACAGGGTTCTGAGAAGGGAAAGTCGAGGTTCTGGGCGAATCCTCGGCCACTCGGAAACAATGATAGCGGCCCTGCCCTCGATAGTCTGCGGCCGCTCCGTGTCCCGGCCCCGGAACGGCGTTCGGGCAAGCTTGGGCAGTGCGATTTCGGCTCGTGATGCGCGAACCTCCCCCCTCGCCGGCTTGCGCTTGCCGATGCTTGCGAGGGCCGGCGCAGGGCGGGACGCTGCCCGCGGCCCCAACCGGGCACGTCTTCGCGTTGTGCCCTGGCTTGCCGCAGCTTCCGCGGGTGCTGCGTTTTTATCGTTTATTTTGTTGCACATGCAGCCGAACCGTTCCTCTGGACGGAAGACACCTGCCGGCGCCAAACTGTGTTTACCCGGAACTGCGATAGGCCGCTCTTCTCTTTTTGTTCGCCTTGTGCTATAGTCTGGTCTATGAGCTCAATACCGCAACCCAACGACTTCGCCAACCAACTGCTCGCAAGCAAGGATTTCTTCGAGCGCTCAACCCGGGTCCTCGATGAGGCCGACTCCGAATTCCGTCCGCGGGAAGGCATGATGACCGTCGCGCAGCAGGTCGCGCACACGGCACAGACTCTCAACTGGTTCATCGAAGGCGCCTCCCGACCCGAAGGTTTTGATCTCGATTTCGAGAAACACGCCAAGGGTACTGCGGCTGTGATCTCCCTCGCCGCCGCTCGCCAGAGGCTCGAAACGGCGTACGCGAACGCGATCCACTTCGTCCGCTCGCGCAGCCCGGAGGATCTGGCCCGGCCGCTCGCGCCCGGCCCGGTCATGGGTGGTCAACCCATCAGCGACATCATGTGGTCCATGATCGAGCACACCGCGCATCACCGCGGCGCCCTGACCGTGTACTCCCGGATGCTCGGAAAAGTTCCCCCGATGCCGTACGGCGGCTGAATCCGTCTGGGTTGGGCCCGGCGCGAGTCAAGGTCACCCGGCGCGGACGGATCGTTCCGGGTTCTTGAAGGATTCGGGCTGGACGCCGAAACCGGCGCCGTCATCTTCAGCCGAACGGGAGAAGTCCGCCGCCTGGATGTGTTCTTCGACCTCGACTGAGGCCGGTTCAGGCGCGGCAGCCCATGGTCCCACGGGCCGCCGTCGGCTGCAAACGCTTGTCAGACTGCACTTGCCTGAAGACTAGTCCATATGGCTGAACTGTAAGTACGGCCTGGAGATCTTGACGATGATGTCCTGGCTGCCTTCGATCAGGGTCACCCGCCCGTCGTTGTCTCGGTTCGGCCGACCGACAGCTTCGAACTCGACGTCGACTTTGAAATACGGACAGTCCCGACTGACGAACGTGCGCTGCAATCCTGTCGACAGACCACCTTCCGTCGTGAAGACGTTGAGGAGATCCTCTCGCGTCATGCCCGGCTTGATTGTCTGCATTCGCTCCAGAGCTTCAGCGACCCAGGCCACATGGTCCTGAGAGGATTGCCCCTGGTCCGCGCGGAGCGTTGCGTGAATAGAGCTCGGGCCGATAACGGCGCTTGAAAGCAATGCGAGCGCTAGAAGTTGCCGAACCATTGCGTGCCCTCCACTTTGCCGGTCGCGAACTGATCTGTGATGCGGTCTAACTCTTGATTAGGCAGATCTGTGTAAACCCCGTCCCGGCCGGCCTAAAACGAAACCGCCAGCGGCCGGGCCGCCCCGCGGACCAGCGGCTGGAAGGCGCCCTGGCCCGTGCATCACCGACGGCGTGCCGCCGGGACATAGCCCGATCTTCTCACACCATTCGAAGCGAGGCGCCGCGCGAGGCCGGTAGATTCAAGGCGCGCGACGGGGTGAGCCCGCAGGCGTACTTGAACAGTACGGCGAGGACTCACCCCGAGCGCAACGCAGAAGATGCCGGCCTCCCGCAAGCCGCAGCCGAAGGCGTGTGAGAAGATCGGGCTAGCTCATTGCTTCTTGTGGGCCTGCCACCACGCCTGCCAGCGCGCCTGATTCTTGCCGAACTTCTGGGCCGTTAGTTGCCCCAGCGCTTCCTGGGCCGCGCTCGAGACCGCTTCGTCTGGGTCGCTGAGCGCGCCAATCAAGGGCGCCACTGCCCGCTGATCCTTCAAGCCTCCCAGCGCCGTCGCCGCCTCGCTGCGCAACCGTGCGTCCTGGCCGGCCAGAGCTTCAATCAGAGGTGGGACGGCCCTCGGGTCCTTGGCGATTCCAAGGGCCAGAGCGGCCTTGTCCCGGTTAGGGCCTTCCGCGGCTTCGAGGACCTTGAGCAGCGGCTCGACGGCCGCACTTCCAATCGAACCCAAGGCAACTGCGGCGTGGCGTCCGGGGCTGGAAATCCCAAAGATCATCGTTTGGCCGACCCTGGTCGACTCCGTGTAGCCCACGTTGTCGCCCAGCATGGAAATGAGAAAGGGGACGGCGGGCGCCGCCTTCTCCTTCAGTTGCCCCAGGCTCTTGGCCGCGTCTCCGCGAGTTCGCGCGGCAGATCCGCGAGCCGACGGGGCGGACGCGTAGCACTGCTCCAGAAGCGCGCGGATTTCAGAGGGCAGGTCCTGTGGAATTGTCTCTTTCGGCAGTCTCGGCTGAGCGCTAGCCAGAGCTCCCGCCAAGAAGACTGCCGCTACAGCCACGCACGAGCAACCAGATCTACTCATCTTTCTCCTCCCGAATTTGGGCTTCTTCCCACCACCGGCTCACCTGCACCGAACGCCTGACTTCAGCGGCTGCCGTAGGCAGTCCGCCGGAACACAATGTTAGGCCTCACGCCTGGTGAGGAGGCGTCTCGGCGCTACTTCATCTTCGACCTCAGCTTGATTCTTTCACCGGCAACCATGAAGTTGCCTTTTCCAAGATGATGGATCGTCTGCGGCCGTTTCACCGCGGGGTCGATCCACGCTTTGACGACTTCAAGGACAAACAAGCAATAGCTGGCCACCATGCTCGTGTCGGCCACCCGGCACTCGAGATTTGCATAGCACTCCTCGATGAGAGGTGCGCCAACTCGCGCAGCAGGCTTGGGGGTGAGGCCAAACCTCTCGAACTTGTCGATTCTCGCACCCGACGTATTGCCGCAACCCACGACCTTTTCAATTATCTCCACTGTGGGAATGTTGATGACGCATTCGTTGCTCGCCTGCAACAGGCCGAAGGAATAGTTGCGATTGCTGATGACGCAACCGACCAGCGGCGGCTCAAATTCGATCATGGTGTGCCACGACATGGTCATGATGTTTGGGCGCCGACGGGAGGCGGTCGTCACCATGACGACCGGCCCCGGTTCGAGCAAGCCATAGACCTTGGACAGAGGAAAGGGTCTCTTAGCCATGTTCGTCCTGTGTTTCGACAGCGATTGACATTGGCATTCGCCGATCCAAAAGCCTAACGACCGGGTGCTCGGGCGCGGCCCGGTTCTGGCCGTCGCCCGCAGCGCCCTGTTAGGCTGCGCTGACTTCGACGAACTCACTTTGGGAACTTGACGGGGGGACGGGGAGACCATCCTGCCTCAGGCCGTCAATGTGGAGGTCAATGGCCTCGCGGATAAGTTGCACCACTTCGTCCCTGGTCTCGCCCACGGCAACGCAACCGGGGAGGTCTGGGACGTGAGCTCCCCAGCTCTTGTCTCCACGCTCGATTACCACCATGTAACGCATCCGGTGTTCCTCACTTCTTCAGGCCGGCCTGTTTGAGGACGGCGTTCAGCGTGCCTGGTGGGACGTCAACGCCTGGTTTCCCAGCCACCGTGACAGTGCCGGACCTGCTCGGCTGCTTGAGCTGCTTGTGGCTTCCTCGGGTTCGCGCCAGTCGCCATCCGTCGTCCTCCAGCAGACGTATCAGATCCCTGACTTTCAACCTGCCTCCAGTTTCCCATATCCGTCAGCCTAACTCTTGATTAGGCCGATCTGTGCAAACCGCGTCGCGGCCGGCCTAAAACGAAACTGCCACGACGCCCGTCTCAGGGTCTTCCAAAAGCCCGCAGCTCGCGGGCGATGAACATGGCCATCTCGATCGACTGCTCGTAGTTGAGTCTCGGATCAAGTGAAGACCTGTAAGCCCGCTTCAAGCCGGCCTCGTCGAGACCGCGCGCGCCGCCGATGCATTCGGTCACGTCGTCGCCCGTCAGCTCGATGTGAACGCCGCCCAGACAGACGCCATACTCGGCATGAATGTCGAAGGCCTGGTCGAGTTCGCCCAGGACGTCCTCGAAATTGCGCGTCTTGTAGCCGTCGGCGGTCACCCGCGTGTTGGCGTGCATCGGATCGCAGCACCACAGCACGGTCTTCCCGGTTGACTGGACGGCCTCGATCAGGGGCGGCAGGCAGTCGCCGATGCGCTCGCTTCCGAAACGGTGGATGAGGGTGAGGCGGCCGGGCTCATCGTCGGGGTGCAGAATTCGGATGAGCTCTATGAGCGCCGCGGGCGTCACAGCGGGCCCGACCTTGACCGCGATCGGGTTGCGGATCCCGCGGAAGTATTCCACGTGCGCGCCCCCCGGATCGGCGGTCCGCATGCCGATCCACGGGAAATGCGTGGACAGGTTGTACCAGCCCTCGCGCCGCGGCACGCGCCGGGTTTGCGCCTGCTCGTAGGGCAGGTGAATGCCTTCGTGGCTCGTGAAGAAATCCACCCAACGCAACTCGCTCGGGTTCACTCCCAGCAGACCCTCCATGAACCGCAGCGATTCGCCGATGCTCCTGGCGGTGCGGCGATACTCTTCCGCCATCGGAGAATCCGTGACGAAGGCGAGATCCCAGTATTCCAGGTGGTGCGGGTCCGCAAAACCGCGGCCCACCAGGGCGCGGATGAAATTCAACTTCAAGGCGGCGCGCTCGTAACCGCGGAGCATGAGCTGCGGATCGGGTTCCCGGGCCTCCGCTGTGAACTCGGTCCGGTTGATGAGGTCACCGCGGTAACTTGGCAGGGTGATGCCGGATCGAGTCTCGAATGCTTCGGACCGCGGCTTGGCGAACTGGCCGGCCACCCGGCCCACGCGGATGACCGGCTTATCGCCGTCGTGAACGAGCACCAGGCTCATCTGCAGCAGGATCTTGAGCTGGTTGGTGATGGTGTTCGATGTGCACTCGTCGAAGCTCTCCGCGCAATCGCCGCCTTGAAGCAGAAACCGCTCCCCACGCGCCGCTTCCGCCAGTTGGGCTCTGAGGGCGTCAATCTCCCAGGAGGTGACCAGCGGGGGCAGTTTCGAGATCTGCTCGATGACGCCAGCGACTTCGGCCTCGGACCGGTATACCGGCTGCTGCGCCGCGGGCTTGGCTCTCCAGGACGAGGGCGACCACTCACCCGTCTCTGCTTTCGTCGCCATATGTCAACGGCGCCTGCCCGCGAACGCCCGGGCCCGGGGCCGCCACCATGCAACAAGGTACCAGAGCCGCTGCCTGAACGCGCGCCTCCGTAATCCGTCCGTGAGCCGGCGCGGCGGGCACGAACTCAGTCGACCGGGGCGGTGCCCAGGAATGCGGCATCCACCCAGCGGGTGCAGCCAGCGCTCGCCGTAGCGCGGGCACTTTTGCCTGCCGCGTCGCCACTCCCGGCGACGCAGGGCGAGTGCGGTGACAGGCCCGGGAAGCGTTGTGCCAGACGTCGGCTGAAGCCGACGCTACACGCTGAAGACGTGCGCCACAACAGGAGCCGCGCCGGCTTACGGACGGATCACGCGGCCCGCGCATGAGCGGGCATCTCTCCCCCGCATGTTAGAATAAAAGCGTTAGCAGTAGGCGGTAGGGATGTGAGAACCGCATGTACAATGCCTTTTTCGGCTTCAAAGAGAGCCCCTTCAATCTAACACCCGACCCCGCCTTTCTCTATCGCAGCCAGCAGCACGAAGAGGCGCTCGCGAACCTCATCTATGGGGTGGAGAGCCGCAAGGGGTTCGTGGTCCTGACCGGCGAGGTGGGCACGGGCAAGACCACCATGCTCCAGTGCCTCCAGGATCTTCTGGCGGCGCACCGGATTGACTTCGCCTTCCTGTTCAACTCGCGGCTCACCGTGGAGCAGTTCTTCGAGATGATCGCCTACGATCTGGACCTGCGGTGCGCGCGGACCTCCAAGACCGAAGTGCTGATCGCGCTGAACCAGCTGCTGGTCCAGAACGCCAGCGAGGGCCGCACGACGGCGCTGATCGTGGACGAGGCGCACAACCTGGAGTGGGACGTTCTCGAGGAAATCCGTTTGCTGGGCAACCTGGAGAACCGGCGCGGCAAGCTGCTGCAGATCGTTCTGGCGGGCCAGCCGGAGTTCGACCGCAAGCTGGACGCGGCCAGCCTCCGCCAGTTGAAGCAGCGGGTGGCGCTGCGCTGCATGCTGAACCCGTTTTGCGAGCCGGAGACCTTCGAGTATATCCGGACGCGGCTGGCCAAGGCCGGCATGCCGGAGCAGACGGTTTTCCCGCCGGACCTGCTGACCGAGATCCACCTGCGCTCGCAGGGCATTCCGCGGGTGATCAACGCGATTTGTGGCAACCTGCTTCTGACGGCCTTCGCCATGGAGAGCCGAGTGGCGACGCTGAAGATGCTCGACGAGATTTCCGAGGACATCCGGCTGGAGTGGCCGGGCCACCGCCTGCGGGCGCCGCGCCTGGCCGAGGCGGGCGAGGGCGGCTACGCGCCGTACTTGCGCGAGTAGGTTAGTCCGGAACAGGTTCGCAAGACGGGAAACCCGGCATCGCCGCCTGGGAAGGCCGCTCGCGAGCGTCCCGCTGTGCGATGATTCTTACTTGAAATGTACGATCTGAGCTACTTCCGCTCGAACCTGGAGGCGATTGCCGCGCGCTTGGTTGCGCGCGGTTTCACGCTAAACGTGGAGGAGTTCCGCGGCCTGGACGCGCGCCGGCGCGCCGCTCTGACCGAGGCCGAGCGGTTGAAGGCGCTGCGGAACGCCGAGAGCGCGGAGATCGCCCGGCTCAGGAAGCAGGGCGTGGACACCGCCCAGCGGCAGCAGCAGATGCGCGAAGCGGCCGAGAAGATCACCGCCCTGGACGCGCAGGCGGCCAAGCTCGACGAGGAGTTCCGGCAGGAGCTGGCCGGCGTTCCGAACCTGCCACACGAGTCGGCGCCGGTGGGGAAGAGCGCTGAGGACAACCTCGAGGTGCGGCGCTGGGGCGAGCCGCGCCGCTTCGACTTCGAGCCCAAGGCGCACTGGGACCTCGGGCCGGAATTGGGCATTCTGGACCTGGAGCGCGCCGCCAAGATCACGGGCGCGCGCTTCGCCGTCTACTGGGCCTTGGGCGCGAGGCTCGAGCGCGCGCTGATGAACTTCATGCTGGACACGCACACGCGCGAGCACGGTTACACCGAGGTGTTGCCGCCGTTCCTGGCGAACTCCG
>JBEKLJ010000169.1:0-7804 GCA_050010255.1 Bryobacteraceae bacterium | reverse complement strand
GACTTTTGTCAGCACCTTCCAAACGCCTACTTCATTTCTGGCGCCGGATCGTGACTCTTGGCGACTGTATTCAGCCGTAAAGCAGATCGGCAGCACACGTATTGCTGTACTGGTGGGCTATGCCGAAAAGGCCTCTTGGAAGATCGAGCTGCCTGTCGATACGACTGCCATCGACGCCGCACTACGTCAGCAACTCGACAGAATTGCGGACGCTCTGCGAGAAGAAGATGGTCGGGTTCAATTCGGGGGCCCGGCGCGCAGAAGGATAGCGGCTGATGGTTATGTGGTTTTGGACCTTGCCACGAACGAAGTCCTCTACAGCGGATATTCGCTGCCCATGTATTTTCCCCGCTCGCGAGCACTGCCACAACCAGGCACGAGTCTTTATCGACACGGTCGGCAGATCTACGCTGTTCGGGCTGACTCAAACGATCGCCTCTTGGTGGTCAATACGGACCAAGTCGGTGACGTGCTATCGCTGCTGGTGCTCTCAGCGCTGATCCTGGCAGGCGGGTTTTCGGTCGCCTACGCATCCGGGATGACATTTTTGCGCAAGTATTTCGTGCTCACTGGGGGCTCCGCTCACAGCCCAGCTGATGCCCTTCGGCTCGGAGAGGGCCTAACAGTTGAATTCAAACGAAGCATCTCCTTTGGAGTGCAGAACTCCGTTGATCGGGTGCTAGAAACCATCGCCGCCTTCGCTAATACTGCAGATGGCACGATCTTCATCGGGATCGAGGACAACGGCAATATTCATGGTTTGCGACCTGATGATGGGGCGAAGGGGCGGGACGCGTTGGCGGAGCGAATCCATCAAGCAGTCCGCCACAGGATCCGACCCGTCCCCTTGATCCAAGTTGACTTTGTGGAAGTAGAGGGCCGCACGATTTGCCGGGTTTTCGTTCCACGCGGGGAGCAGCCCCTGTACGTGATCGATGGAATAGTTTATGTGAGGGACGGTGCATCGGATATCAAAGCACCGCCGGAGAGAGTCCTGAAACTCGTTCAGGAGTACTCATTCTAGCTGAGTTGGCCAGCCCGCTACCTGCTGCGGCCGGCTGCCAGAGCAAACAGCAAGAGCACGGGTAACTGGCCATCAGTCACACCGGAACCGGTTTCGATTCGGGTCGGCAGGCGGGTCGCTCCTCGTGGCAGGTGAGCCCCTCTGATGCCCAGGAAGTCCGGATCTGGGAAGCCTGCGCCGACGCAGCGCGGATGGAGACCGCCAAACGCGCAAGCGTAGAGCGACTGCGGCTGGGCTCTGTCAGGACTAAGCAGGGGCGGTTCCGTAGCCCACAGGTGATTGCAGGCCCGATAAACGGTCCGGAGGCTCGCTAGACAGGCCACCGCAACGCGGGTTGGCGGCAGCCACGTCACGGGCGCTGGCCACGCGGAACGCGTAGTATGCGAAACGCTCGCGGCTCACGGCTGCAACTGCTCCGCTCCCTTCCGGTCGCGGCTCGGCTGGTGGGCGCACGCTGAAGCTGAGCCGCGCGCGTCAGCAAGCGGAGCAGTTTGCGTGTGTGAAAGCGAAAGGCTCCGCTCCCTTCCGGTCGCGGCTCGGCTAGTGGGCGGACGTGGTTGACCGAGCAGCATGCGGGGCTCGCCATACGTCGCCAGGAGTGGCGACGCGGCATGCTCAAGAGCGCGCGCCACGGGCGCTGGCCGCCGCGCCGAGGCACAGCGACAGCAGAAACAGGCGGAGACTTCGCGATCTCACGAAAACCTCATTCGCAATTCGCGCCCGAGCACAGATTCCCGCTGAAAAACGGCAGGACGTGGTTCTGGAAGCGATCGGCGACCACGCTCGTATGGGTACCGTGATAGATCTCAAAGGTATGTGCGATCCCGTACCTATCGAGCACTTCATGCAGCTTGCCGGTGTCGACCTTCAAGCCATCCTGGTCGCCCACATCGATCGCGATGGCGCGATACTGCCGCAGGTTGCCGATGTACTGGTCGATGAACGCCAGCGGTGCATTCGCCGCCCATTTCGCGAGCACATCCGGTTGAGGTACGCCGTTCTTCGTCGGCAGATCGAAATAGAACGGCGGGTTCTTCGGATCGGGTGACCATGCCGCCGCCGTGGCAAGCTGAGCGCGCGAAAAGAACGGCAGGTTCGCCGTATCCGCAGGCGTCTTCGCAGCCTCCACCGCCTTTTCCAGGTCCGTGTTCGCGGGGTCCGCGGGACGGGCCGACAGGCAGCACGGGCTCATGATGTACAGGCTGCCGAACACATCGGAGTGCTTCATGCCGATGCGCGCTGCGCCGTAGCCGCCCATGGAATGACCGACCAGGCCCCGGCTCGTGCGCTCCGGAATCGTGCGGTAGTGCGCGTCGATGTATGCAACCAGATCGTGAAAGACGAACCGCTCGAAATCTCCCGTGGTGACCGAACTAGAATACATGGAGCCGTTGTGCACGGTTTTCGAATCGGGCAGCACGACGATCATCTCCTTCGCGCCAAGGGCGAAAGCGCCTTCGATGGTCTGCGGCACATGGATCTCGTGCGTCCACTGCTCGGCGCCGATCGAGTAACCGTGCAATGCATAGACTACCGGGTAACGCCGGTCCCTCTCAGTGGCGTAGCTGGGCGGCAGGAAGACGAACACGTCACGATCTGCTGCATCGCCTTCCAGATTGCCTTCGAGGGCCTTCCCGTGAACCTTGATGCGTTCCACCGTTACGGGTTTTGCGCCCGGCACCACTGGAGGCACTTCGGTCTGCACCTGTGCCGCAAGACTCGGGCCCAAAGCGAGCGCCGATCCCAGCAACATCACGCCATACAGTTTCGGGGTTCGCATCGATGTCCTCTACTCCACCGCAAACGAATAGATACTGACGCTGAATGGCGGGACGGCCATCGTATCGGGTATGGTCACCTGTCCATGCTCTTCGACCTCGACGCCCGGCTTCTGCCCCACCGTAACGGTTGCGTCCACAGACGGCGGCGCCATGCGCCACAGATGCCCGGGGCTCGCGAGCTTCACTCCGTTGATCGAGAGCTTCAGTCGCTGCTCGGAGTCCGATGGATTCAGCACAGCGAACGTCAGCGTCCTCCGATCCTCCCTGAAGGCCGCGCTCACATCCAGCGGATACGTGTCGCTGCCGGGATTGACTCTCGGCTGGTTGCCTCCAGGCGGCCAGGCCGGCTTCGGCTGCGGCGAGTCTCCCGATACCTCCACCGGTATCGAACCGAAGTGGTCGCGATACATCTTGAACAGCAGGCCAGTGGGGTTCAGAACGGCATCGGTCCGATTCTCGCTGATCATCGCCGTCGCGAACGTGAATGCGCCTAACTGATACAGGTCGGAATGCCGGAACATCTCGTGAAACGCCCAGGCGTAGGCCGGCGCAACCTTGTAAGAATTCGGCGGAGCTCCGATGTAAGCCCATTCGTCCAGGCTGATGGGCACGGGCTTCGCCCTCAAACCGGGGATGCGGTTCAGGTACTCCTGATAATGTTCGTATTTCACCCGAACGAGAGAAGCCGGCGCGCGCTCCCATTCGACCAAAGTCTGCGGGCCCGTTGGAACCTTCTCGCCTTTCTCGTTGTCGAAGCGCTGGCCGGCGGTGGCGTAGTAGTGCTCGCTGAGCAGATCGATATTGTCGAGGCAGTGAGCCAGCAGGTTGCCGCTCCAGTCACCCGCTGAGAGATAATCCGGAACGATCTGGCCATTGAGGCGCTTGGCCTGCTTTGCGCCGGTCATGTCGTCGGGCATCGCGCCGGCGGCGATAAGCCTGATGGTCGGATCCACCTTCCGCATTGCTTCGGCGAACATGTTGTGTTTCAGTTCAAACTGCGCAACCGGAATGAAGCCCAGTTGCCAGTCGCCCCAGGGCTCATTGCCGACGCCCCAGAACTTCACCTTGTACGGTTGCGGATGACCATTCGCGGCACGCAGCCGTCCCATCGGCGTGGTGACCGCACCGTTGGCATACTCGACAAGCTGGGCCGCCGACCAGGCATCGCCGAAGCCGGCGTTGACCGTGATGTAGGGTTCAACGTCCAGCAGCCGACACAGCGTCATGAACTCGTCCGTGCCGACGTCGTTCGGCTGAACCGCGTGCCACACGTGGTCCATGATGGGCGGACGCTTGTCCGGATCCCCGATCGCGTCACGCCACTCGTACCCCGAAACGAAGTTCCCGCCGGGGAAGCGATACACGCCCGAATGAAGTTGCTTGAGCGCTGCGATGACCTCTGCGCGGAAGCCTTGTACGTTGCCGGCCGGCATCAACGATACCGCCCCCACGTGCAGGACGCCGGCGCCGGTTGCCACAATCTCGAGCCGGGCGTTATCGCTATCGCCCTCGGCCTTGAATCGCAGCGGGAACTTCTGGTAGCCGGCGCCGACTTTGTCGATGACGACGGTCTGCCGATCCCCTGCTGCATCTCCCCACGCTAGAGTGACCTTCACGGTTGTGCCCGGCGTCCCCGCGAGCACGATGCGTCCCGAGTAGGATTTACCTTTCCGCACCGCCAGCCCGGCTTGCTGAAACCCGCGCACATCCCTCGCGCTGAGCTTCACCGCCGGTGTGTGATTGCCAACGTAGGGGTGATTCGTGTCCATGGTCACGAACTCGTCGCCGCCAATCGGCGTCCAGTGACGTAGTGGGGGGCGCCTCATCGGATTCGCGGAAGGCGGCTCGGCCGGAGGGTGCGAATTGATCGGATAGTAAAACTTCCGGTCATCCAGCATCTCGGCCCATATACCGGTGTTGACGAGTCCTCCGATGTGCTCGAGAAACTGGCCGTAGATATACCTCGATATCGGAGCTCCGGTCTTCGACGCGTCGATAGTCGCGTTCACGGGCTTGTTCTGAGCGGAACAGACCGTTGACAGAAGAAGTGCCGCTGCGAACAGAAGCAGCGTTGTCGGAAACGGATTTCTGGCTTTCGAATGCACGGTGTGATTGGTGAAGGCGAAGGGGTCGGGGAAGACGCCCCACGCCGTGGTCCAGCCGGCGCTGATCCGCCGGCCAACCTTCTTCCGCGCGCCGCGCGCCGCGGCCGATAGTCCGTGAGCAACGATGTCCATGGTGGGGGTTTCCAGGCTGCTGTAGCGCCTACTCTCATTAACGCACGCAGCCGGTCCTGACTCCAAACGCGGCGTGCCGGGCCACGGCCTCGGCCATCTGGGAGGTAGTGGCGCTGCCGCCCATGTCGCAAGCCGGGATTTCCATTCTAGATTCCGGATTCCTGCCAGTATACACTCAGCCGCCATCCTTTGATCCTGCGACTGGCAGTTCTTCCTCCGGGAGCCGTTTTCGCCCCCGCAAGACGCGGCGCTTGATTCCCGAGTCGGGAGCAGGCGTTCAAGAAGCTGCCAAAAAACTGCGGAACTTTAGATCACGTTGGGGCGTATCGCTAATCGGAGCGCGAGCGCGCGTGTGTCCGGAGCGGAAGAGGTCAAATGAAGCGGATTGCGATTGCTACTTTGTTCGGCTTGGTTGCAGGCGTGATTTGTGCAACCTTGATGTTCTCTAGCGGCATGCTGAAGCTCACCGCTGTCTCTTTGGTGTGGATCTTGCTGAATAGGGCAGTGATGGGCTTTGCTATTGGCGCGTCTGGGCTGAAACTGCGTTGGGCCTGGAACGGCATCGTCATGGGGCTGGTGGTCGGATCGATCTTCTCCTATTTCCTTTTCATGAATGTGGGAGTGGGAATGCTGCTGGTCAGTCCTATCGGCAATGCGATATTCGGGTTGATGATCGAGTTCTTCACGACAGTCGTCTTCAAGCAGCCGGCCCTTGCGTCTGCGCGGCTCACGCCGCAGTAGCGTGCCGCCGGCGGTGGGTGCCGCTGCCGCAATACAATAGCACGGTGATGGAACCCAGACTCCGAATCGCGGCGATCACCGATGAGTTCGGCCCGGACTTGCCGGAGGCCGCGCGGGCCATGGCCTCGATCGGCATGACAGGAGCCGAGTTGCGCGTCGTTTTCGGCAAGAACGTCCTGGATTTGAGCGACGAGGAGGTGGGACGCGCCCGCGGCGTGTGCGCGGCGCACGGGTTGGCGGTTGTCGCGCTCTCCTCGCCGCTGCTCAAGTGCGTGCTGCCGGATGCCCCGCCGATCGATGCGCGCTTCCAGCAGGACGTCTTCGGCTCCCGGCACACGTATGCGGACCAGCCGCGCCTGGCCGAGCGCGCCTTTGAGATTGCGCACGCGACCGGCGCGCGCATCATCCGCGTGTTCTCCTACTGGCGCACGGTGGAGCCGGCCAGGTGCTTCGGGCGCATCGTCGAGGCGCTCGGCGCCCTGGCCGAGAAGGCGGCCCGGGAGAACCTGATCATTGGCCTCGAGAACGAGCACGCCTGCAACGTCTCGACCGGCGAGGACGCCGCGCGCGTGCTGGCGGCCGTGAATCACCCCAACTTGCGCCTGATATGGGATCCGGCCAACGCGTACGTGGGGGGCGAGGTCCCCTTCCCGGACGGGTACGTCCGGCTGCCCGCGGGCGCCATCGCCCACGTGCACGCCAAGGACTGCTACCTGGAGGCGCCGCATAAGCCCGCCTGGGGGCCGCTGGGGGCGTGCGCGATCGATTGGAAAGGGCAATTCGCCGCGCTGCTGGCCGACGGCTACAGCGGCTGGGTGAGCCTGGAGACGCACTGGCCCGGTCCCGGCGGCGACAAGTTCCAAGCCAGCACGATTTGCGGGTGGAACCTGCGCTGGCTGCTATCGGCGCCCGCCTCTGCGGATGCAACTCGCTGATTTTACAGGGAGCTAGGCCACGGGCAGCAGGATGACCAGCTCGAGCTGCGGATTGGGGAGATCGCCCGGGACGTAGGCCGCCAGGTTTCGCGCACGCAAGACCGCCTCCCAGGCCCCGCCGGACTGGTTCAGGCTGAAGTACTGGTAGTTCAGCTTCACGGGGATGGAGGCGGGGGGCCGGGCGACGTGCGTCAAGGTGATTCCGGGCAGTGCCTGGCGCACCAGATGCTCGATGTGGGTGGCCGAGCAGACCTTGATGAGCTGCGGGGTCTTGGTGATGAGCTCGGCCTCGTTCATCTCCGCCTGGATGGCCAGGTACATCTTGGTGTTCTTCAAGTACTTGTCGTCGGATAGGGCGGCGGCGTAAATGGACGGCTGCACCAGCTTGAGGGGCAGGGAAATGAAGTTGCTGGGAACGACCGTGTCGAGCAGGAAGCGAAGTTTCTCATCCAGGTCCGTGAAGCAGGTCTCCAGCTCGTCGTGATCGTAGGGGGGCAGATCGCGGGGGTGGACCTTCAAGGAGAACGTGGTCAGCGCTCCGGCCAGGGACAGCATGATGCCGTAGAGCCGCTCGGGGTGCCCGCCGCGGGTCTCAAAGATGTGCCGGAACAACGGGAAATGCGTGTTGACGGTGTAGAGCAGCCAGAAGTTGGCGATGTCGGAGGCCGTAAAGTCGGCCAGGCTCTGGTTTTTCTGGCGGCGCATCCCGGCCAGCATGCTGCTCTTGGCCGAAAGGATTTCGACCAGGCGGCGGGCGATGGCAACCAGGTGGTCGCTGGCCGAGATGTCGAGCAGCGGGGGTACAAACCGGGCGTCCAGGGCCACGCTGCCTGAGGCGGTGCGGCTGAGGCGGGCGATGCGCAGGGCGGACATGCCCTGGCGGCTCTCCCCCTCCATCAGGAGGCGGAAGTTCTTCTGTGCGACCTGGATGGGTTTCTCGCCGGCGCCTGTATTCTCGTCGCGGACAACGGCCACCTCGGCCAGGTAGCGGGTGTCGGCCGCCTGCCGTCCGATGGAGACGTTGAGGCCGCGCTCGCGGTAGGGCGGGATGGCCAGGTAGACGTCCAGGCTGGACTGGCCGCCCTC
>JBEKLJ010000168.1:0-7806 GCA_050010255.1 Bryobacteraceae bacterium | reverse complement strand
TGACACATCTACCTTCTGCCACGGCATCGTTTTTCACTCCCCAGGGGAATCTTCGCCCCCTCAGAGTGTCAAGGATGTCATGGAACAATGTGTCAAGGATGTCATGGAACTGAACACTGAAGTTCGCGCCACAAAGTGGAGGCCGCGTCGGCTTACGGACGGATTGCGGGCCGCCCGCTAAACCAGGTCGAACTTCTCCTGCTGGAGCAGCGGGTCGCTGACGACGATCACAGAGCGGCCCAGAACTTCCTCGAGCTCCTCCAGGTAGGTATTGGACTGCGACTTGAAGGCCTTGGCCACCTCCGGGTTCACGCGCAGCGTGACGTCTCCCCCTTCCAGCGCGCGGCCCTCCCGGTGCGCCTCCTGCAGGATCTCGCCGATCAGGGTCTGCACGCTCTTGACGTAGCCCGCACCCTCGCAGTAAGGGCAGGGCGAGCACAGCGTCCGCTCCAGGCTCTGCTTGACCCGCTTGCGGGTAATCGCCACCAGGCCAAAATCGTTGAACTGAAGAATCTTGTTCGGGGCGCGGTCGGAGCGCATCGCCTCGTCCAGCGCCTGGAAGACCTTCTGCCGGTTCTTGCGCTCGTCCATGTCGATGAAATCGACGACGATGATGCCGCCCAGGTCGCGCAGCCGGAGCTGGCGCACGATCTCCTTGACCGCCTCGGTGTTGATCTTGACGATGGTGTCCTCCAGGCGGTTCGACCGGCCGACGAACTTGCCGGTGTTGACGTCGATGGCCACCAGAGCCTCGGTCTGGTTGATGACGATGTAGCCGCCCGACTTCAGCCACACCTTGGGCCGCAGCGCCTTCTCCAGCTCCTCGGTGACCTTGAAGGCATCGAAGATCGGCATGTCGCGCGTGTACAGCTTCACCCGCCCCACCAGGCTCGGCTGAAACCGCTCCACGAACCGGAGCACGGTCTCGTAGACCTCCTCGTTGTCCGCCCACACGGTCTTGAAGACGTCCGTCATCTGATCGCGCAGGATGCGGCTCACAAGGTCCAGATCGTGGTGAATGAGCGCCGGCGCCGGCCGGGCGTCGGCCTTTTGCCGGATGTCGAGCCAGAGGCTGAAGAGGAACTGCATGTCGGCGGCGATCTCCGCCTCGGGCTTGCCCTCGCCTGCGGTGCGGACGATGAATCCGCCGGGCATGCCGGTGCTGTGCGCCTGGAGAATGCGCTTCAGCCGCAGGCGCTCGTCCTCGGAGGAAACCTTGCGCGAGACGCCCATGTGGTCCACCGTCGGCATGTAGACCACGTACCGGCCGGGCAAGGCGATATGCGAGGTGATCCGCGCGCCCTTCTGGCCGAGCGGCTCCTTGGCAATCTGCACGAGCACTTCCTGGCCCTCGCGGAGCAGCTCGGCGATCGAAGGCTGCGCGAGCCTCTCCGGGCGCTCCGAGCCGCGCCCGTTCACCTTCGGCTCAGCGGGCTCCTCGGGGGGCGCGAGCCGCGCCTCGACCGGGGCATCGGGGAGCTGGCCAGCGCGCATCTTGCGCCGCGCGCGGCGGGAGACGCGGCGCATGTAGCGGTGCCCCTGCTCGCGCAGCGTCGCGGTCAGGCTCACCGGCATCCGCGCCGGCTCGACCTCCTCGGCCTCGGGCGCCGCCTCGGGAGCTGGCTCGGCGCCCGCCTCGCCGCTGGCCGGCTCCTCGCCGGCGTCGGGCTGGTCCGGGATCGCGCCTTCGGGCAGCTCGGCCAAGCCCGGAATCTCCAGATCGCCCTCGGCCTCCCCGGAGGCCTCGGCGGGCGCTTCACCCTCCTCCGCCGTTCCAGCAGGGCTGGGCGTCCGCAGGCCCTCTTCGGCTAGCGGCTGTTCCGGCGGCGGCTCGGGAGTGGCGTCACGGACAGCGGCGGCCGATTCGACCAGCTCCGTCTCCGGCTCAAGTGGCGGCGGGGCCGCCTCTGCCTCGGCGTGCTGGTCCTCGACAGGAGGCGCCGCGGCCAGGGCCGCCTCCCTCATGAGGGTCCCCGCCTCCTCCTCCGCCTCTAGGGCTTGGCCCGGCGCCCCGGCGGCAGTCTCCGCGGCGTCGCCCTCCACCTCGGCGTCGGAGCTGGCCTGCGTGTACTTGGCCAGCGACTCGCCGGGCAGGACGGCGAACTCCCCGGTTGCATCCGGCGGGGCCTCGGCGCGAACACTGGCGTACTTGGACTCCGGGAACCCGCCCGCGCGGGGGCGACGGCGGCGCGAGCGGCGTCCGCGGTCGCCGCGGCCTTCCGGCTCTGAGTCGCGCTCGGCCGGGGGCGCCGGCGCACGCTGGGCGGCGGGCCGGTCGGGGGCGGGCCGCTCCGCGACGGGCCGCTCGGCGGCGGGCCGCTCCGCGACGGGTCGCTCGGCGGCCTGCGCCGGCAGCGGCTCGGTGGCGGCCGGTGACTCAACAGCGGCCGCCGGCTCGGCATGCCGGGCCTCGAGATGCCGCGGCTCGGAGCGCCGACCAGCGCGCACCGCCTTGTCTTCCTCGGTAGTGGCGATCCGGTCGTACTCCTCGTTCTCTTCAAAGAAGTCCGTAACGTAAAGAAAGGCATCCCGCTCCAGGCCGATATCGACGAACGCCGACTGCATGCCCGGGAGCACGCGCGTCACTCGCCCCTTACGGATGCTGCCGGCCAGCATGTACTCGTTGGACCGCTGGAAGAAGACTTCCACCAACTGGTCGTCTTCTAGGACCGCCACTTTAGTCTCGTGGCGGGTGGAGGAAATCACTAGCTCTTTTCCCATGAGGCTGCTCCGCTCATCCAGCGACGAGCGCGATTCCTCTGAGAATTGAGGCCCGGCGGAGGTTCGGGGGCCCCGCGGACGCTTTCACGCCGCGCGGCGGCTCGCTGAACTTCAAAAAAAACCGTACGGCCCGGTCGACGGAGTCAAGCTCGGACGTCAACCTGGGGCCAGAGGCATCGGCGGGCCGGGACCAAGCCGGCAGCCCGCTCCGATGTCCTCAAACTCGTCGTCCAACCAACCTCTCGCCTAACCTCGATCTCTCGGCAAAACCGCGTTCCGACGCTCTTTAGCTCACAAATCTCCAGAGCCTGACGCTGTTGACCAGGCCCAGCATCAAGAAGAACGACAAGATGCTGGAGCCGCCGTAGCTCATCAACGGCAAGGGAATCCCGGTCACCGGCATGCGGCCCACCACCATCCCGATGTTCACCACAATGTGAAACACCAATAGCGCGCACACACCCATGCAGATGTACATGCCCGCTCGATCGGGCGCCATCTGCGCGTTCTGTACGATCTGCATCAGCAGAACGAAATATAAGACCAACACCACCACGACGCCGACGAAACCGTGCTCCTCGGCGAAGGCCGAGAAAATGAAGTCGGTATGGGGAACCGGAAGGAAGCGTAGCTGGGTCTGCGATCCCCGCGTCACTCCCTTCCCCCACATGCCGCCGGCGCCCACTGCAATCTTGGATTGGATCACCTGGTAGCCGGACCCGCGCGGGTCCTGGCTGGGGTTCAGAAACGTCACCAGCCGGGCCCTCTGATAGTCCTTCAGCACGAACCGCCAACCCAGCGGCAATATCAATGTCAAAATGACCGCGGTCGTGGCTAAATACTGCCAGCGCAGACCCGCCAGCAGAATCCCGATAGCCAGAATTGGAAGGTAGCACAGCGTCGTGCCCAAGTCCGGCTGCTTCAGCACCAGGAGCATGGGTACCGCCACCATCCCGCCCAGCTTCAGCAGGTCGCGGCCTTCCACCCGATCGGTCTTCAGCTCGGCCAGATATCGTGCTACCAGCAATATTATCACCGTTTTGACGAACTCCGATATCTGTAAGTGAAAGCCCGGCAGGGGGATCCAGCGCCGGGAGCCGAAGACCTGCGGCCCGACCAGCAGCACCGCCACCAGCCCGACCAGCGACAGGCCATAGAAGACAAAAGCCCGGCTGAGCAGCGTATGGTAGTCGATTCGCGACACCACCAACATCGCCCCCAGGCCCAGAAGGACCCACAGGGCCTGTTTCCACCAGGCGTCGCTCCAGACCGTCTCGTGAGCGGCGCTGTAAATCTGCAACACGCCCAGCGAGCAGATCACCAGCGCGATGATGACGAGCGACCAGTCCAGATCCCGGACCGAGCGGTACTGGGCCATGTCAGGGCTCCGCCGCCGGTGGGGAGGGAGGCGGATAGGCGCGCTCGGGCGGCGCCGGGGCCGCCGGGCCGACAAACGGCAGGCCTTGCCTCATCTGGGCCATCACCTGCGCCCGCGCGGTGCGGGCTTTCTTGTCGAAGTACGCCTTGATGACGTCGCGGGCGATGGGCGCTGCCAGGGCTCCGTGCTCGGCGGCCTCGTAAAGCACTGAGACCACGATCTCCGGAGCCTCGCAGGGGGCGAAGGCAACGAACCAGGCGTTGTCCCTCATCCGGTTCCCCAGGGCCCGGTTCCCCTGGAGCAGCTCGTTGGAAGCGCGCTGCGCCGAGCCGGTCTTGCCGCACACGCTGATCCCGGGGAGGCGGGCCCGGCTGCCCGTGCCGCCGTCTTCGTTGACCACGCCAAACATGCCGTAGACCACCTTCTGCGCGTTCACCGGGTTGATCTTCGCAATGCGGGGCCTGGTCTCCTGGGTCTCACTCCTGACCAGGTGCGGCCTGTACCAGACGCCGCCCATGCCCAGCCCTCCGATGGCGTAGGCCAGTTGCAGCGGAGTGACGGTGAGAGCGCCTTGGCCGATCGAGACCGAAATTGTCTCTCCGGCATACCACTTCTGCCGGAAGGCCTTCATCTTCCAGGCCGAGGACGGCACCAAGCCCGTGGCCTCGCCCGGAAGGTCGATACCGGTCCGGCGGCCCAGGCCGAAGGTCTCGGCGAATTCGGCGATGTTGTCTATTCCCACGCGGTTGCCGACGTTGTAGAAGAACACGTCGCAGGATTCGGCGATGCCCCGGTGCAGGTCCACCGTGCCGTGGCCGCGCTTGGCCGAGCACTTGAAGTAGCGGCCGTAGAAGCTGGCCCCGCCGGAGCAGTGCACGCGGAAGTTGTCGTCGATGGCCCCGGTCTCCAGCCCGGCCAGCGCCACGACGGGCTTAAAGGTCGAGCCGGGCGCGAGCTGCGCCTGGATGGCGCGGTTCAGCATGGGAGTGTCCGGGCTGTCGGCGATCTCCCTCCAGTCCTCGGCCCGGATCCGGCCGGCGAACTTGTTCGGGTCGTAGGCCGGCGCGCTCACCATGGCCAGGATCTCGCCGTTGCGGGGATCCAGCGCCACCACCGCCCCTTTGCGGCCCTCCATGGCCAGCTCGGCCACGACTTGCAGGTCCAGGTCCAGCGTCAGTTGCAGGTTCGTGCCCGGGACGGCTTCCTGGATGCCCCAGGCGCGGCGCTCGCGCCCGCGGTTATCGACCTCGACCTGGCGCTGGCCGTCCACGCCCATGAGGGTCCGGTTGTACTCGCGCTCGATGCCGGCCTTGCCGATGACGTCGCCCGGCTCATACCGGATGAACTCGGGCGCATCCAGCTCACCCTCGCTGATCTCACCCACGTACCCGATAACGTGCGCCGCCAGTCCGTGCTGCGGGTACAGGCGCCGTTGCGCCCGGATCAGCTCCATCTCCGGGAAGGTCTCCGGGTCGCGGTGCGCCTCGACGAAAGCCAGCTCGCCCGGCGTCAGCTCGTTCTTGACGATGATGGGCTCGTAGGTCGGCCGCGAGCTGAAGCGCGCCAGGCGCGCCTCCAACCGCCCGTAGTCCAGACCCAGCCCCGTCGCGATCGGCTGGATGTGCTCGCGCCTAAGGTTCTCCCGCGAAAGGATGAGCGTGTAGGAGGAGTGGTTGTCCACGATCACCCGGCCGTCGCGGTCCAGGATCTTGCCCCGCGGCGCCAGAATCGGCACGGACTTGATGCGGTTGCGGTCCGCCTGCTCGTTATAGACATCCGGGTTGCGTACCTGGAGGTCCCAGAAGCCGGAGATCAAGAACAGGAAGACGGCCACCGCCAGGTACTGGAAGAAGGCGATCTTGGCCGTCGCGAACTTGGTGTCATCCCGCAGCGGCAGCCGCGAGGGGACGCGGTCTTCCTGGTTCTCTGGCTCGGTAATCCTCACGGGGAGAGAGCGGCCCTCTCGCCTTCTAGTTTAGCGGAAATGGGCCGCGCGGCCCGCCGGGCTTACGCGCGCTCTTTCAGTTTGTCCAGGAAGTAGTAGAGCGCAATGCCGACGGCGGCGTTGAGCAGGCCGGCGAAGAAGGTCTGCTGCATGTCGAATACGGCCTGCTGGCCCAGCAGAGCGCGCGCCAGTACCCAGTAGAAGAACTGATGGAATATGAAGAAGAACAGCGCCAGCACAAAGCGCATGGCAACCTGATCGACGTCAAAGCGCATGCCCACGGAAGCGGCAAAATAGCCCACCAGCGTCTTGATCAGCCCGAACATCCCGAGGGGCTGGTGCGAGAGCGAGTCCTGCACCAGGCCGATGCCCGCCCCTATGAAGATGCCGGCAACCTGGCTGCGGCGCAGCAGCGCAAAGTACACCGTCACCAGCAGCGGGAGCTCGAGGTAGGCCACGAAGTCGGAGAACCGCCGCACGTAGACCTGGAACAGGATGGCCGCCAGCGGAACGGCGATCAGGCCCCAGCGGCGGAAGCGGGCCGCACCGCGCTCGCGGGCGCTGCCGATCAGGATGCGGTCGCGCAGGTCGCTCATGGGTTCGGGGGCTTGGCCGTGGCGGGCCGGGGTGGGGGCGGAGACGGCTTCGGCGTCTCCTGGACCGGGCCCGGAGCGGATTCCGGTTTGCTCCCGGCGGCCGGGGCGCCAGGCGCCTGCGGCGCGGCGGGCGCGGCGTTCTGGCCGGTAGCCGCAGCCGGCGTCGAACCACGCGCGGCCGCCTCGTCCGGGTTGAGGTTGAAATCCGGCGGCTTCGATCCGGGCGCGCCCTCGCCGAACTTGTGCCCCTGCGCCTGCCCGAGCCTCTGGTAACGCGCCCGAAGCCGGTCGGCCTCCGTCGTCAGCACGCCCTCACCCGGCCCGGGCAGCGGGGCGGCGGCCTCCGCGGGCGGCGGCTGCAGGCGCACCGCGGTGTTGGCCAGCGGCTGATCGGGGATCGGTTGATGCACGCCCTCGAGCACCACCAGCACCTCTTCCAGGCCGCCTTGCAGACCACTCGGAACCAGAAAGACCTGCTTGCCCGGATTGCCGGGCCGCACTACGGCTACCGACCCGACCGGCAACCCCTTGGGGAACACGCCGTCGTCACCGGATGTGTAGAACCACTCGCCCGGGTCCACCTGCTCCTCGTTCTGGATGTAGTCCACCATGCACTTGCTCTGGCCGAGGCCCCGAACCGTGCCGCGCACGCGGTGTTTCTGCGAGATCACGCCCGCGGCGAAGGTCGGGTCATCGATCAGCAGCACCTGCGAGGCGGTGGGATAAGCGGCGATCACCTTGCCCACGATGCCGTCGGGCGTAATCACCGCCATCCCGCGCATGACGCCGCCGTGCGAGCCGCGGTCGATGAACACCACGCGCGAGTTGGCGCCGGCGCCCGTGCCGATGACGCGCGCCAGCGCCGTTTGGGACGGGCTGCGCGCCTGGTAGGCCGCCAGGTTCTGGACGCGGTTGGCGCTCTGAAGCTCCGACTCCAAGTACTGGTTCGAAAGCTTGAGTTTTCCCGTTTCCGCCCGCAGGCGCTTGTTCTCGTCCGCGACGCCGCGCAGCCAGATGTACTTGCCGACCCAGCCGGCGGTGGTGCTGCGCACGCTCTCGATGACCTTGGCCACGGGCGTCACCGCCGTGACCGCCCAGACGCGGATCAGACGCACGTCCTGGCCGCTCCGCACCTGGTAGCCCAGCAGAACCAGTTGCGCCAAGAT
>JBEKLJ010000167.1:0-7849 GCA_050010255.1 Bryobacteraceae bacterium | reverse complement strand
GCGAAGTCGGCGGGACGATCTTAGCCGACAGGATCCGGCCCTCGGAGTCGATCTTGTAACGGTGGTAGAGGATGCCCCGCGGGGCCTCGGTGATCGCCGCCCCCGTTCCCGCCCTCAGCTTCACTTCGACCCGCGGCGAGGCCGGCGGCTCGTACTCGGCGATGATCCGCAGCGCCTCCTCGCAGGCGAAGATCAGCTCGATGGCGCGCACGATGATGCCGCGGAAGGGGTTGAGCACCGGCGGCGTCAGGCCGCACTCGGCGGCCACCCGCCGCGCCGTCTCCGGCAGCTTGTCGGCGTTCAGGTTGAAGCGCGCCAGCGGGCCCACCAGGTAAGAGCCGCCCCGGCGCAATTGCGACTGCAGAGCGTTGGAGTGCCGTACGTGCTGCTCGACGCAGTGATCCTCGTAATCGGAAGCGTCAATGTCGAGCCCCTTGTTGGAGACCAGCCGCCCCTCGTTGAACGGGTACTCGCCGGGGTGCCGCAGCGCGACGAACTCGTAGTCCTGCTCGAACTCCGGGAACGGGAACCCGGCCACCAGCCGCGCCGTCGCGACCGAGGCCTCCAAGGCCCAGTTCAGATCGTCCACCAGCGCGCGCAACTCGCTCCGGGTCGGGACCCGGTAGAACCCGCCCACGCAGGCCGAGATGGGGTGAATCTCCCGCCCGCCGAGCACGGTGACCAGATGGTTGCCGATCTTCTTCAGCCGCAGCGCCTGCCCGACGGCCGCGCGGTGGTCGCCGGCCATCTCGATGACATCCTGGTAGCCCAGGAAGTCCGGCGCGTGCAGCATGTAGACGTGCAGGGCGTGGCTCTCGATCCACTCTCCGCAGTAGAACAGCCGCCGCAGCGCGCGGATGGAGGGATCGATGCTCACGCCCAGGGCCCGCTCGACGGCGTGCACTGCGCTCATCTGGTAGGCGATCGGACAGATGCCGCAGATGCGCGCCGTGATGTCGGGCGCCTCGAAACAGTGCCGCCCGCGGAGAAAGGCCTCGAACAGCCGCGGCGGCTCGAAGATCTTCAGCTTCACGTCCTCGACGCGATCGCCACGGAGTCTGACCTGGATAGCCCCCTCGCCCTCCACCCGGGCCAGGTAGTCAACCTTGATCGTCTTGCTGGTCATGCGCGAAGCCTCCCTGCAACCGCCCACCGTGGCCGGGCCTGCCCGGTCTTTACACCGCCACTTCCATGTCCAGCTCCGCCTTCACCACCGGGTCGTCCACCGAGCGCTTGAGCGTGAAGCCGAACCCCTCCGCTACCCGCTGCATGACGACGTTGTCCGGCAGGATGTCGCCCGTGATGCGGCTGAGCTTCTCGTCCTTCGCCACCTCCAGGAGCCGGCGCATCAGCTCGGTGCCCAGGCCGCGGCCCTGGAACTCGTCGCTGACCACCAGGGCGAACTCGGCCTCGTTCGTGCCGTGGGTCTTCTTCAGCCGGGCCACCCCAATCACGCGCAGTTCGCCGGTCTGCGGGTCCTTGGCCTCGGCGACTAGCGCCATCTCGCGGTCGTAATCGATGAAGCAGATCCGCGTCAGCCGCTCGTGAGCGACGCGCTGGCTCAACTTCAGCAGGTGCAGGTATCGCTGGTAGACCGAACGCTCCGAAAGCGTCTCGTGAAACTTCGCCACCAGCGGCTCGTCCTCCGGGCGGATCGGCCGGAACACGACCGGCATGCCGTCCTTGGTCGTCCACTCGCCGACGTACTTAGTCGGGTAGGGCCGGATGGCGAGCTTCGGCAACTGATCCGGAGTCACCTCGGGGCCGTGGAGGACAACGCGGGCATCCAGCGCGATCAGCCCGTCCGAAGACGCCAGCAGCGGGTTGATGTCGATCTCCTTGATCCAGCGCTGCTCGACCACGAGCTGGCTGAAGCGCACCAGCAACTGCTCCAGCGCCGCCAGGTCCACCGGCTTGCGCCCGCGCACGCCCTTGAGCGCCGTGTAGATGGTGGTCTGCTCCATCATGCGGCGGGCCAGCGTCGTCGTCAGCGGCGGAAGCGCCAGCGCCCGGTCCTTGAAGACCTCCACCAACTGGCCGCCCATCCCGAACAGCAGCACCGGGCCGAACTGCGCGTCGATGCTGGAGCCGATGATGAGCTCGTAGCCTTCGAGCTTGACCATGGGCTGGACCGTCACGCCCTGGAAGTGCTCCTCGCCGGCTTTCTCCCGCACCGACGTCCGGATGGCGTTGAAGGCCGCGCGCACGGCGTCTTCGTTGCGCAGGTTCAACTGCACCCCGCCCACGTCGGTCTTGTGCGTGATCGTCACCGAGTACAGCTTCAGCACCACTGGAAAGCCGATCTTCCGGGCCAGCTCGACGGCCTGCTCGACGCTGGTGGCGATGTGCGTCTCCACGGTCGGGATGCCGTACTTCACCAGCAGTTGCTTGGATTCGAACTCGGTCAGGATGGTGCGGCCGGACTGGCGCACCGCGCGGATGATTTCCTCGGCCGCGGCGCGGTCCCCGGCGGCCTCCTCGGAGAGCGGCGCCATCGGCGTTTCGTAAAGACCCTTGAGGATGTAGCTGAAACTCCACATGTAGACGAAGGCGCGCGCGGCCGTGTCCGGGTAGGAGAAGGTCGGGATGCCGGCGCGATTGAGGATCTGCTCGCCCGCGGCCACTTCGGTGCCGCCCATCCAGCTCGCCAGCACCGGCTTGCCCTCGATATGGGCGTAGGGCTTCAGTTGCTCGGCGGTTTTGGTCGGATCGGTCATCGACTGCGGCGTGAGGACCACCAGCATGCCGTCGGCGTTCGGGTCGCGGGAGACGATCTCCAGCGTCCGGGCGTAACGCTCCGGCTGCGCGTCGCCGAGGATGTCCATGGGGTTGTTGCGGCTCCAGGCCGCCGGGAGGAACTGGTTGAGCTCCTCCATGGTCTGCGGGGAGATGTCCGCGACCTCGGCGCCGCTGGTGACCAGCGCGTCGGTGGCGAGCACGGCGGGGCCGCCGGCGTTGGTGACGATGGCCAGGCGCGGACCGGCCGGGCGCGGCTGCTTGGCCAGCACCTCCGCCATGTAGAACAGGTCTGAGATGTTGTTTACCCTCAGCACGCCGCTGCGGCGAAACGCCGCTTCGAGCACCTCATCGCTGCCCGTCAGCGAGCCGGTGTGCGAGGCCGCGGCTCTGGCCGCCGCCGCCGTCCGGCCCGGCTTGATCACGATGATCGGCTTGGACAGCGCCACCTCGCGCGCCGCCGACAGAAAGGCCCGCGCGTCGCCGATGCTCTCCATGTAAAGCAGGATGCTGCGCGTGCGCGGGTCATTGCCCAGGTAGTCGATCAGGTCGCCCCAGCCGACGTCGGCCATCGACCCGATCGAGACGAACGCCGAGAAGCCCACCTGCTCGCGGAAGCTCCAGTCGAGCACCGCCGTGCACAGCGCGCCGCTCTGGCTGATGAAGCCAACCGTGCCCGCGAGCGCGATGCCGCGCGCGAAGGTGGCGTTCAGCCCCGAAAGCGGGCTCATCAGGCCCAGGCAGTTCGGCCCGATGATGCGCATCTTGCCCTTGCGGGCCTCCTCGACCACCTGGTTCTCCAGCGCGGCGCCCTCCGGCCCCAGCTCCTTGAAGCCGGCCGAGATCACGATGGCGGCCTTCACGCCCGCCGCGACGCACTCGCGAATAATGCCCGGCACCGTCTTGGCCGGCGTGCAGATCACGACCAGATCGACGTGCTCGGGCACCGAGCCGACATCCGGGTAGGCCCGGATGCCGAGCACGCTCGGGCGCTTCGGATTCACCGGGTAAACGGTTCCGCCGAACGGCGTGCTGATCAGGTTCCACAACACGGTGCGCCCGACGCTGCCGGGATTCTCGGTCGCGCCGATCAGCGCCACCGATTCCGGTTCGAAGAAAACGTCCAGCGGGTGCTCGCGCGGATGCAGAATGTCCGTTACGGAGTCACCGCCGGGGGTCTTCAGTTTCTTCATGATTAATGTGTCCTCAGCAAAAAGCCATAACCGGAGCTCCTCGGCGGGCCCCCGCCCGGCAACGCCCGCTCTGCCGGGTTCAACCTGGCACTCACGCTCTTTCAGCCTCCTCGCTGGCCTGGCGGAACTGCCAGGCCCAGGCGTTGAAGCTCCGGAACGCGCGCGCAATCTCCTCGTCGGTCTGGCCCAGGTTGCGCAGTTGCTTTACCCAGGCCGCCGTGTTGGCGCTCTCCATCGGGCCGTAGCAGCCGAAACAGCCGCGCCCGAAACGGGGGCACAGGGCGCCGCATCCGGTCTGCGTTACCGGCCCCAGGCACGGCACGCCGCGCGCAACCGGGATGCAGACGGTGCCGCTGCGCTTGCACTCCAGGCACACGCTGTACGTCGGGAGGTTGGGCTTGCGTCCGACCACCGTCGCGCTCACCAGCTCGATTAGGTGCTGCTTGTTGATCGGGCAGCCGCGCAGCTCGAAGTCCACCGGAACGTGCTCGGCGATCGGCGTGGACATCTTCAGCGTCTGGATGTAGTCAGGGTGGGCGTAGACCGTGCGGACGTAGTCAGCCACGTCGCTCCAGTTCCGCAGCGCCTGGATGCCGCCGGCCGTGGCGCACGCGCCGATCGTCACCAAAACGCCGGACTGCCGCCGGACCTGCTGGATCCGCTCGGCGTCGTGGTGGGTGGTGATCGAGCCCTCCACCAGGGCGATATCGTAAGGGCCCTTGAGCATCCGGCGCGAGGCCTCCGGGAAGTATGCAATGTCCACCACTCCAACCACCGCCAGCAGCTCGTCCTCGCAATCCAGCAGACTCAACTGGCAGCCGTCGCAGGAAGCGAACTTGAAGACGGCAAGGCGCGGTTTCTTCTCAGAGCTCATATTTCTCCAACCACGGCCGCATCTGCTCGTAGGTGAAAATCGGGCCATCCTTGCACACGAAATACGGGCCCATCTGGCAATGCCCGCAGGAGCCGATGGCGCACTTCATGTTGCGCTCCATCGACAGATACACCTGGTCGGCCGGCAGCCCGCGGCGGTCGAACTCGCGGATCACGTAGCGCATCATGATCTCTGGGCCGCAGATCATGGCCGTGGTGGCGCTCGCGTGCAGCCGCACGTTACGGAACAACGTCGTCACCACGCCGACGTGACCGCGCCAGTTCACGCCCCCGTAATCCACCGTCGTCAGCACCTCCGTGTCGGGCACACGGCCCCATTCGGCCAGTTGCTTGCGGTAGAGCATGTCGCGCGGGCTGCGCGCCCCGTACAGCACGATGACCCGCACGTAGTCGTCGCGGTGGCGCAGCAGTTCGTAGATGGCCGGCCGCAGCGGCGCCAGGCCGATGCCCCCGGCCACGATCAGCACGTCCCGGCCGCGCGCGGCCTCCAGCGGCCAGCCCGTTCCAAACGGCCCGCGCACCCCGACCGACTGCCCCGGCTTCAGGCTCACCAGCGCGTTGGTCGCATTGCCCACCGAGCGGACCGTGTAGAGGAGCCGCCCCGCCTCGTTCGGGTCGCCGCTGATCGAGATCGGCAGCTCGCCCACGCCGAAGGCGTACAGCATCGAGAACTGCCCCGGCGCGAAGGCGGGCAGCGGCTGTCCGTTGCACGCCTCCAGCGTCAGCGTAAAGGTGTCGTAGGTCTCCTTGCGCACGCTCGCCACGCGCGCCACCGCCATCGGCGGCGGCATGGCCGGCGCCAGCTCCACGGCCGCCGCATTCATACCAGCTTCGCCCCTCCGTGCGGCGCGTACAGGTCCAGAAGCTGCACTCGCGTCGCCTGCAAACGCCCCGCCACGATCTTCAGCAGCTTCAGCATGAGCTGATAGCCGAACGCCGGGTCCTGCTCGCAGACCTGCCGGAGGCGCGCCCCGTCCAGAGCCAGCGCCCGGACCGGCTCGAGCGTTCGGGCCTGAAAATGCTTCCCGCCCTCCACCAGGAGCGACGACCAGCCCAACTGGTCGCCCTCCCCGAGCGTCTGCACACGGACGATGCGGCCCGGTCCGGAGGCTTCCAGCGCGACCTTGCCCGAGAGGATCAGGTAAAACAGCCCGGACTGGTCGCCCTGCCGGAAGATGACCTGATCCCTCGCGAACTGAACCTCCAGAGCCACCTCCGCCAGTTTCTGGATGTGGCTCTCCTTCAGGCCCTCCGCGAAGGGATGGGCTCGCACTACATCGGCCAGGGTATTCGGTTGCATTGACTACTCCTTCCCCGCAGCGGCCGGCTCGGCGCCGCGGATCGCTGCGACCTCCTCGGTGATGTCAATCTGGCCCGGGCACCAGGTGATGCAGCGCCCGCATCCCACGCACCCCAGCGCGCCGAACTGGTCAATCCAGTAGGCCAGCTTGTGCGTGAGCCACTGGCGATAGCGCGCTTTGACCGACAGGCGCACGCTGCCGCCGTGGATGTACGAGAAATTCTCGGTGAAGCAGGAATCCCACTTGCGCCACCGCTGGGCGTCCCGGCCGGCCACGCTGCTGCCATCCTCGACCGTGGTGCAGAAGCAGGTGGGGCACACTAGAGTGCAGTTGGCGCAACTCAGGCAGCGGGTCGCGACCTTGTCCCAGCGCGGGTGCTCGAAGCTCTCGTAGAGGACCTCCTTGAGTCCCGCCGTGTCCAGGCGGCGCTCGATGCTAGCGGCCGCCCGCGCCACCGCCGCCTCGGCCGCCGCAACCTCCTCGGCCGAGGCGGGGCGGTGCTCGAGCGCGGCCAGCAGCTCGGCGCCCACGGGGGTGCCCGCTTCCCCGACCAGGATGTGGCGCTCCGGCCCGGTGAGTTCCGTGAGCGCAATGTCGAAGCCTTTCCCGACCTTGGGACCCGTTCCCATCGACGTGCAGAAGCAGGTGCCCCCAGCCTGCGTGCAGTTGACGGCTATGATCAGCGCCGCTTGCCGCCGCCCGCGGTAGTCGGCATCCAGGTAGCGGTCACCGAGGAGTATGCGGTCCTGCCGGTCGATGGCCGCCAGCTCGCAAGCCCGGACGCCGAGGAATGCATACTTGGCCGCCGCCGGGTCCGGGCGCAGGATCTTGAAGGTCTCGCCTTCGCGCGCGCCCTCGAGCGTCCTCATCTCGGGCGCGTGCAGGTAGCGCTTCCAGCCCTGCGGTCCCAGGACGTAGCCGAACAGCGCCGCGTCCTCGCGCTTCTTCAGCCGGTAGCGGCCCGCGGACTGCTCGTCCCCCCAGCCGGCCGGCAGATCCTCGAGCTTCTCGACCTCATCGCAAGTGACCGCGCCGTCTCGAACCGTCGGGCCGACGACCTGGTAGCCGCGCTCCTTCAGCAGCCCGATCAGGGACGCGAGCCCCGAGACCTCAATCGCCACTCGGGCGCCGGCGGCAGGCATAGTGGTGTCCATCGAGATTCCTTCAAGGCTCTGGCTTCAGAGTCACTCTGGTGTGCATCTGGGTTGCCAAAAAGAAATTCCTGAAGCAACAGGACTTATCGAACATTGAGACTCTCTTGTGGGTGAGAATACCCAGGCTGCTTCCGCGCCTCGATCCCGGCGCCGCCCTCGGCGCATCAGGCTCCCTTTGGCCAATCCGTCCGGAAGCGCCGCACAACGACTTCGGGCGCCGAATATCCGAATATAGCGTAACTGAGCCAAAGGACGCAGGGTACACTGCCCCGCTCGGGCCCGCAATCCTCGGCGCCAACTGCCACGATAGCACGCCGCCCTTGGAACGGTGCCGAAGCCCGTCATCCGTCCGTAAGCCGGCGCGGTCCCCCCTTGGTGGCGCGAGCTTCAGCTTGCAGCGTCGGCTTCAGCCGACGTCTTCCCGGGCCTGTCCCCGCACTCGCCCTGCCTCGGCCGGGATCGGTATACTCCAACCTCTTCCGCTTCTCCTCGTACGCGTCGAAGAGTTCACTTAAGCTCTCGAAGCCGGCGCGGCCCATCAGACCGAAAGTAAACTGCTTGCCCAACTCCA
>JBEKLJ010000166.1:0-7864 GCA_050010255.1 Bryobacteraceae bacterium | reverse complement strand
TTCAGCGCCTCGATCACCGCGTCGAAGCCCGCCACGGCCGCGCGGTTGAACTCCACCTGCTCGCGTACGTGCCAGTCCAGGGCGCGCGCCACGAGCCTCTTCAGAAACTGGACGGTGTCGTTGAAGGGCCCCGGCCGGCGGGGGTTCACCGTGCCGATCGCGGCCACTTTGGCCTGCGCTTGGTCGCGCGCTTGCAGCACGGCCGCCAGGTCCGGAAGCGTCACGCCGCCGTGCGCGCCTTCGGGGTACTGCGTGCGGACGCGCTCCCGGATCTCGCGGATGGCCTGCTCCAGCGCCCCGGCCTGCTCCGCTCGGTCAGCCTCGCCGGGCACGCTTGCCGCTCCTGGCGCGGCCACCCGCGGCCCGCGCGGTGTACGCCGCCGTCGTTTTCGAGAAGATGCCGCCGCGCGGCGCGAATTCGCCGGTCACCGTCGCCGACAGCGGCTTCGCCGCCGCCACCACGTCCCGGAGGAACCGGTTGACGATGTTCTCCTGGAAGATCCCCAGCTCCCGGTAGGCGAGCGCGTACATCTTCACCGACTTCAGCTCCAGGCAGCGCCGGTCGGGCACGTAGCGGATCGTGATCTTTCCGAAATCCGGCAGGCCGGTCTTCGGGCACACGGATGTGAACTCGGGGATGACGATTTCGATCTCGTAGCCCGTCCGGTACTGATTCGGCCAGGTCTCGATCCCCGGCAGCGCGGCATCGACGCCGGCGCGCGCGTGCTCTTCCGTGTAGCCGTACTGGCTCATTCCTGTACCAGCGTCTTGGCGAGCAAGGCCACGAACAGCCCGACGTCGGCGATGACGCCCACCGCTTGGCCGGTGCCCCGGTCGCTCACCTTGGTCACCACCGCCGGGTTGATATCGACGCACACGAACCGGATCCAGCTCGGCGCCATGTTGCCGGTGGCGATGGAGTGCAGCATCGAGCCCAGGCACAGCACCAGGCCCGCGTCCTTGAGGTGCGCGGCGTAAGCGTCCTGCGCCGCGTTCATGTCCGTGATGGTCTCCGGCAGCGGGCCGTCGTCCCGCAGGCTGCCCGCCAGCACGAACGGCACCTCATTCCGGATGCACTCGTACATAATGCCGCTCTTCACCCGCCCGCTCTCGACCGCCGCGCGGATGCCGCCGCACCGGTACACCACGTTGATGGCGCGCATGTGGTTGCGGTGGCCGTGCTCTTCCTGGCGGCCGTCGCTCAGCCGCAAGCCCAACGAGGTGCCGAACAGCGCCGCTTCCAGATCGTGCACGCCCAGCGCGTTGCCGCTCAGGATGCCCTGCACGAACCCGCGCCGGACCAGCAGCGCCAGACCCGGTGCGCCCCCCGCATGGACCACCACCGGCCCGGCCACCACCAGCACCTTCCGGCCCTGTCCCAGCGTCTGCTGAATCAGGGCCGCCGTCTGCCGCACCGCCGTCTCCACCTGGCGCTCGGAAGACACGCCGTTGCTCATGAAGGCAAACGCCAGCCGGTCCCGCTCCTTGGCCTCGGGCAGCACCCGGATGCCGCGCATGCCCGCCACCACCCGGTCCCCGGCCCGAAGGTCGCGCAGCCGCCGGCATTCGGCCCGTCCCTCCTCAACCACCACCAGCGCGTCCATCCGCTGGTTCTCCACCTCGATCCAGCGCTGCTGGGAGCGAATCAGCGTGCGGTGGTTGGTGGTCGAGTAGAAGTCCTCCGGCGCGCAGCGGTCGCGCTCCACCGTGGCGAGCTGCGCGTCGGCGCCCTCCACCGGCGAGCAGCCCAGCCCCAGGAGCTGCTGGAGCATCTGCTCCATCAGCTCGCGCCCCGGCGCCTCCACCTTCAGCCGCAGGTAGGAAGGCTCGCTGTTGGTCCGCCCGATGCGGAACTGCTCGACCTCGAACCGGCCGCCGTACTCGACCACCGTGTCGAAGATCCGCTCCATGAGGTGCGAATCGATCAGGTGGCCCTCGGCCTCGACGACCTCTTGAAATACAAGATTCGACAAAATCGGACCTCCATTGCGGGTCCGCCGGGATCGAGCCGGTTCGACCCCTGCTTCTAGGCCCGCGTCAGGAAAATCGGCAGGCCGCACTTGTGCGCGTAGTTCGGCCGGTACCGGTCGGTGCTGTACATCCTCTCCACGTCCACCGTGCGCGGGCCCAGCTTCGGATCGGGGATCGGCATTCGCGCGAAGCAGCCGTTGACGATCGCCATCATCACGCCGTGCGTGCCTTCCTCCAGGCAATCCAGCGCCATATTGCCGAACGTGGTCGCCACCAGTCTGTCGGTGAAGTCCGGCTCGCCGGAGCGCAGCTCGTAGGTCAGGTCGCTGACCACCGTCTCTTCCTTGGTGCGCTTCTTGATCTCGTCGCTCAAATCCTCGGCGACGTTGGCCTTCTTGCGGTGCCCGAACGCGTCCGCCTCGCCGTACTCGCGGACGTTGTAGCCTTCCCACTTCGCGCCTTCCGAGAGCACGCAGATCGAGTAGTTGCTCGGGTTCTCCTTCTTGTCCTTGAGCAGCAGCTCGATGAGCCGCTCCAGCTTGAACTTGTACTCGGGAATGCAGCAGCGGAGCGTGGTGACGTAGCCCGTGTACAGCGCCGTGTAGCCCGCGTCGCGGCCGAAGACGCGGAATAGCCCGATGCGCTCGTGCGAGCCGACCGTGGTGCGCTGCCGCTCGATGGCGTCGTGCGCCCGCGTGATCGCCGTCGAGAAGCCGATGCAGTACTCGGTGTTGCGCACGTCGTTGTCCATCGTTTTCGGGATGGCGATCACCTTTACCCCAGCCATGTCCAGGTGCGCGGCGTAGCTCAGCGTGTCGTCCCCGCCGATGGCGATCAGGCACTCGATCCCCAGCCGGTCCAGGTTCTTCAGCACCTGCGAGGTCATGTCGTACACCGTCGCTGTGACGCCCTTCTTGGTCACCTCCGAGGCCGGGAACGCCTGGCCCTGGAGGAAGTCCGGCGTGGCCTTCATCCTCAGCGGGTTCGTCCGGCTGGTGTGCAGGAAGGTGCCTCCGGTGCGGTCCACCGTGCGCGTGTTCTCGCGGTTGAGCGGAAGGATGTACCGCGCCTTGCTCTCCGCCTCGTCCAGGTTGACGTGCGTCAGGCCCTCCCAGCCGCGCCGGATGCCGATCACCTCGTAATCCATCTCGCCGCCGCCGTACACCACGCCCTTGACGACCGAGTTCAGACCGGGCACGTCGCCGCCGCCGGTCAAGACGCCGATGCGTTTCTTCGCCATGAATGCTCCTGAGTTGGCTTGTGGCGCGGAGCCCGCGGCCTGAAGATCCACGACGCCCTGTTCCCGGCGGGATCGGCAGGCTCGAAGCCGCAAGCCACAAGCAGCTTGGGGAATCTCAACGATTATACCGGATGCGCCGCCGCCGTTTCCCGAACAGCTTCTCTCGACCTGTCCTCAGCGGCCGGCCGACCCACGCCCGCTTTGTGGCGCGAGCTTCAGCTTGCAGCGTCGGCTTCAGCCGACGTCTGGCGACCCTCGCGTGCTGCTCGGTCAACGACGTACACCCTCTAGCCGAGCCGCGACCGGAAGGGAGCGGTTAGCTGAGGCGTGCGGCACGCCACTGCGGCGTGAGCCGCGCTGCCGTGCGGCTAGCACCGGCGGAGGCGCGGTGTCGCGCGGTTAGCGCCCGCGCGGCTAGCGCCGCCGGGGGCGCCGGAGCGGGCCGCGGCCCGCCGCTGGAGCCCACGCGGCGACCGCCTCCCCGGGGGGCGGCGTCGGCATGTTCGCGGGGTAGATGATCACCTGCCGCGCCGGCCCCAGCCCGGCGCTCTCGCTCCGCACCGCCGTCTCGTGCCGCAACGCCAGGTGGATGATCCGCCTCTCCCGGCTGTTCATGGGGTTGAACCGGAACGGAACCCCACTCCGCTTGACCCGCTCGGCCGCCGATAGTGCACTCAGCCGCAGCTCTTCGATGCGCAGCATGCGGTAGTCGTTGGCGTCGAAGCACAGCCGCGAGTGCTCCTCGGGCGGCATCCGCAGGGCTTCCATCGTGAGCTGCTCCAGCGCCAGCAGCAGCTCCGCCTTGTTCTCCAGCAGCAGGTCCACATCCGGCCCGGAGAACTTCACCACGATGTCCGGGTTCTCGAAGTCCGGATGGCGCGTCTCGCCCAGCAGGATCTCGCAGTTCAGCTTCAGGCGCGCCTGCGTCAGCACCGGCCGCAGGAAGGCGTCGATGCGCGGCCCATGTGAGGCCTGCGTGTACTTGGGCTGGCTCACCGTCTGCTCCCGGAGCGCTTCTTGGGTGCCGCGGTTACGGCCGTCACCGGCGGCGCCGCACCGGCGCCCGCCGCGCCCATCGACCGGTTGATAAACCACTGCTGCACGATGCCCACCAGGTTGCTGGTGAGCCAGTATAACACCAGCCCGCTGGCCACACCGTAGAACATGAACCCGAACACCAGCGGCAGCATCAGCATCATGCGCTGCTGGTTCTGGTCGGCCGACGGGTTGGGCGTCATCTTCTGCATCACGAACTGCGCCACGATCATCGCGATCGGCAGGATGCGGATCGGCAGGTGCTCCGGCTGCGAGAGATCCGTCACCCACAGCCAGTGCGCCCCGCGCATCTCGATCGCCACCGTCAGCACCTTGTAGAACCCGAAGAACACCGGGATCTGCAGCAGCATCGGCAGGCACCCGCCCATCGGGCTCACGTTGTGCTTCTTGTACAGCTCCATGACCTCCTGGTTCTGTTGCGCCTTCCGCGGATCGCGCAGGCCCACGTTCTTGTACTTGGCGTTGATGGCGGCGATCTGCGGCTGAAGGGTCTGCATCTTCTTCATCGACTTCATGCTCTTCAGCCGCATCGGCAGGATTACGAAGTTGATCAGGATGGTCAGCAGCACAATCGCCCAGCCGTAGTTGTGGGCCAGCTTGTCGTTCAGCCAGTTCAGAACCAGGAACAGCGGCTTGGCAATGAACCAGAACCAGCCGAAGTCCACCATCTGCTCCAGTCGCGGGTCGATCCGCTTCAGCAGGTCCAGGTCCTTGGGCCCGACAAACACCGAGAACCGGTTCCGCGCCCCGCCGCCCACCGCGGCGCCCACGTGCGGCTGCGCGCCCGTCCCCGCAGCGCCCGGCACGTTGTCGCTCAAGGTGCGCAGCTCCACCAGCCCATCGGCCTGCGACAGGAACACCGCCGCGAAGTAGCTGTCTTCCACTCCCGCAAACGAGTACGCGCCCGTGTCGGTCACCGGCCCGTCCTTGGCCGCCCCCACGTTCCTGGTGTTCAGCTTTCCGGAGGCCAGATCGTAGAACACCGTGCGCTGCTGGCTCGTGGCGTTCGGGAGCGCCGTGTCGCCGAACCCGCCGCGCCACTCGATCAGGTGCGGCAGCCCGGCTGCGCCTTGCGTCACCTCGCTCGAGAACTGCGAGAGGTAGCTGTTGCCGTCGAACCGGAACGACTTCCGCGCCGCCACGCTCGCGTCCGAGTACTCGAAGTCCACGCCTAACCGGTCCGCCGCCACCTGAGCCACGAACAGCGCGCTGTTCAGGTCCGTCGCCGGCTTCTCCTTCCGGAAGGCGAGCGCGAACGGATAGGCTGCCTGGCTCGCTCCCGGAGCCACCAGATCCAGCGGCTTGCCCGCGCCGTCGCGGTACTTCTTGAGCACCCAGCTCCGCACCGTCGCGCCCCGGTTCGAGAGCACCACGTGGTACAGGCTGGTGTCGATGGGGACGGTTTCTTCCTGGCTGGCCGCCACTGCCCTCACCGCCGGCGCCGGCTTCCGGGCCGCTCGCCTCCCCGGCGCCCGCTCGGGGATGGCCGCGGGTGCGGCTGCTGGCTCGGAGGCCGCGCTCGTTGCCGGCTGGGCCGGCTTCGCCGCTGGCTGCGGCTGCGCTGCGGGTGCTGGCGCCGGCGGCGGCGCGAAGTGCTTGTAGAAATACGGGCTCAGGAACAGCACCGCGCCCATGGCCAGGAACGCCACCACCAGGCGCCATTGCATCATGGGCTCGGGCGGGGGCGTGAGTGAACCCTTGGTGTCGGGCATGTGTCTATTTGGATCGAGCGGACGTCAGCGGAACGGGATCGAAGCCGCCGGCGTGGAATGGGTGGCAACGCAACAGACGTCGCAGGCCCAGCCAGACGCCCCGCACCGCCCCGTACCGCTCCACCGCCTCGCGCATATACTCCGAGCAGGTCGGATGGAATCGGCACGCTGAAGGCAGCAGCCAGGAGATGTACGCCTTGTAGAACCGCAACAGGCCCACCATCACGCTTTGCATCGCGAAAACAGCCTCTCGACCTCGCGCGCCAGTTCCGCGAACGGCGCCGCCAGGCCCGCCCGGCGTGGGTTGATGACGATGTCCCACTGCGGTTCCAGCCGGGCAAGCTGAAGCCGGACCGCCTCGCGGATCCGCCGCTTCAGCCGGTTCCGCGTCACCGACTTGCCCAGCGCCCGCGGCGTCGTGAATCCCACCCGCGGCCCCCCCGCTTCGGCGCGCCGCAGGCAGAACGCCGCAAAGTACGGCCCGCTGAACCGCGTGCCGTCGTCGTATACCCTCCGGAAGTCCGCGGATCGCAAGATTCGGACGCTCTTCGGAAATCGGAATGTCCCCTTGGCGGCGTCGATGGGATTACTTCGCGTTCGCGTAACGAACCGCGCGCTCGTCGCTGACAGTCAGCTTCCAGCGCCCCTTCGCCCGGCGCCGTGACAGAACGGCCCGGCCGTCCTTCGTCTTCATGCGTGCGCGGAAGCCATGCGTCTTGGCCCGGCGGCGATTACTCGGCTGAAATGTGCGTTTCGGCATTGCTCTGATTCACCAGGAACGGAGGCCATATCGGCGCCTGGAGCGCCCCCGACCACAAGAATGGCTTCGAGACCTGAGCTCCGCGAATCTAGAGTATACCAGGGGGCCGTCTCCCTGCGCCAGCGCACGGCAGTGCGCCTTGCGGCGGTGCCAGCCGCGCTAGGCGCGCCCAACAGTCTCGGCCAGCAGCCGCAGGAGTTCCTCAACGCGGACCGGCTTGGAAAGGTAGCCATCCATGCCGGAGCGCATGCAGATGTCGCGATCCTCCTTCATCGCGCGCGCTGTCAGCGCGATGATGGGGACGTGGCCGCCGGTGACCCGTTCGCCCTCGCGGATGCGCCGCGCCGCCTCGATCCCATCCAGAACCGGCATCTGCACATCCATCAGCACGGCGTCGAAGGGCTCACGCGCCAGCGCCTCGATCGCCTCCTGACCGTTCAGGACCGCCGTAACGCTGTGGCCCTCCCGTTCGAGCAGACGCATCGCCACCCGCCGGTTGACCTCGTTGTCCTCCGCCAGAAGGACATGCAGGCTCGCCGTCACGGCCCGGGTCCCCGGCGGCTCTGGCTGCGCGGGCGGGGGGTCTGAGCCGGCCGGAGCGCGCCTGAATCCGGCTGTAAAGTGGAACGTGCTGCCCGCGCCAACAGTGCTCTCCACCCAGATGCGCCCGCCCATGAGCTCGATCAGCCGCGCGGAGATCGTCAGGCCCAGTCCAGTGCCGCCGTATTGGCGCGTTATCGAGGCGTCCACCTGCTCGAACGCCTCGAAGATCCGGCCGAGCTTCTCCGGCGGAATGCCAATTCCGGTGTCCTGGACCACAAAGTGGAGCCCCGCCTCGGCCTCGGAGACCGGCTCCGGCTGCACGCTCACGCTGACCGAGCCGCGCGGGGTGAACTTGATCGCGTTGCCGACCAGGTTCAGCAGCACCTGCCTGACACGGCCGGCGTCGCCCGCCAGAAGGTCGGGCACGTCCGCCCGAATGTCGCAACTGAGTTCCAGGCCCTTCTCGTGGGCGCGGAACTCGAGCATCCTGAGAGCGCCCGCTACGGTCTGCCGCAAATGGAAAGGCGCGGCTTCGAGTTTCAGCTTGCCGGACTCGACCCTGGAGAGGTCCAGCACGTCCTC
>JBEKLJ010000165.1:0-7911 GCA_050010255.1 Bryobacteraceae bacterium | reverse complement strand
GCCGAACATGAAGAAGCTGGTGGCCTACACGTCGGTCAGCCACCTGGGCTTCGTCGTGCTCGGCATCTTCACCTTCACCCAGTTGGGCATGAACGGCGCCGTCTACCAGATGCTCGCCCACGGCATCTCGACCGGCGCGCTGTTCGTGCTGGTGGGCTGCCTCTACGAGCGGCGCCACTCGCTGGAGATCGCCGACTACGGCGGCGTGGCTACGCCGGCGCCGAACCTGGCGGCGATGTTCCTCCTCACCGCCCTGGCCAGCATGGGCCTGCCCGCGCTGAGCAACTTCGTGGGCGAGTACCTGGTGCTCCAGGGCGCGGCCCAGACGAGCTTCCGCTGGGCCGTGTTCGCCGCCCTCGGCGTCATCCTGTCGGCCTGCTACATGCTCTGGCTGTACCAGCGCGTCTTCTTCGGGGAGGCGCGCCCCGAGGTCCAGGCGCAGGTGCGCGACGCCAGCCCGCGCGAGTGGGCCATCCTGCTGCCTCTGCTGGCGCTCATGCTGTGGATGGGAACCTACACCCAGTCGTTCATGCCGCCGATTTCCGCCAGCGGAGCGGCCATTCTGGAGCGGGCCAAGGACGTGCCGGTCGAGGTCCAGCGCCGGCAGGCGTCGCCCGCTCGACTGGCGCTGCGGCTCGGGGAGGCTCGAAATGCCCGCTGATTTCGCCGTCCCCGTTGCCTCCGAGTACTTCCGGGTCCTGCCCGAGATCATCCTGGCCGGGGTGGGCGTCCTGATCATGCTTCTGGAGCCGCTGACCGGCCGTCGCCGCAAGCACCGCCTGGGCTACATCGCCGTGGCCGGCTTCGCGGCCGCGCTGGTTCCAGCGGTGCTGGGCGAGTGGACGCCGGGGCCCGCCTTCAGCGGCATGGTCGCTATCGACGGCTTCGCCGTGTTCTTCCGCGTGCTGGTGATCCTCGCCGGCTTGCTCGTCGCCCTGGCCTCCTCCAGCTACCTGCGCCGCGAGGAGGCCGAGTCGGGCGAGTACTACGCCCTGCTGATGTGGTCCGTCGCCGGCCAGTGCGTCATGGTGGCGGCCAACGAGCTGATCGTCATCTTCATCGGCCTGGAGATCTCCTCCATCGCCAGCTACGTCCTGGCCGGCTTCCTGCGGCGCGAGAGGCTGGCCAACGAGGCCGCGGCGAAGTACTTCCTGCTGGGCTCCTTCGCCACCGCGTTTCTGCTCTACGGCATCGCGCTGATATACGGCGGCGCGGGCTCGACCAACCTCCTCGCCATTCGCCACGCCATCTCAACGCCCGGCGGCGCCCCGGGCCTGCTGGTGGCGGCCTCCGCCGCTCTCATCTTCGTCGGTCTTGCGTTCAAGATTTCCGCGGCGCCCTTCCAGATGTGGGCCCCGGACGTCTACCAGGGCGCGCCCACCCCCGTCACCGCGTTCCTCTCGGCCGGGCCCAAGGCCGCCGCCTTCGCCATCCTGCTCCGCGTGTATATGACGGCCTTCTTGCCCGTGAGCGCCTGGTGGGAGCCGATCGTCTGGGTGTCGGCGCTGCTCAGCATGGTGGTGGGCAACTTCGCCGCCCTCCTCCAGACCAATGTCAAGCGGCTGCTGGCCTACAGTTCGATCGCGCATGCCGGCTACGTGCTGGTCGCCGTCGCCGCCCACTCCCCGGTGGGCACCGCCGCGGCGATGTTCTACCTGGCCGCTTACGCGTTCATGAACCTGGGCGCCTTCCTGCTCGTGGCCTGGTTCTCGCGGCGCGGCGAGCGCTACGTCAACATTGACGACTTCGCCGGCCTGGCCTGGCGCCAGCCCGTCGCGGCTTCGTTGTTCACCCTCTTCCTGCTGTCGCTCATCGGCGTGCCGCTCACCGGCGGGTTCTTCGCCAAGTTCTACGTCTTCAAGGCGGCCTTGGATGCGAACCTGATCTGGCTCACCGTGCTCGGCCTGCTCAACACCGCGGTTGCGGCCTACTATTACCTCCGCATTCTGGTGGTTATGTGGATGCAAGAGCCGGCCGAGGCCACCGCGGATCTGCCGCCCGTCCCGCTCGGCACGAAGCTGGCCCTGTGGGTCTCGGCCCTGGCGATCTTGCTGCTTGGGATATTCCCGACCGCCGTTCTCAGCTACGCCATCCACGCCGCCGCACTGACCAGGTAGGGGCTCAAAACGGGGCCAGGGCGGAAAACGGGGCCAGGCTACACTGTCCCAAGCGCAGCGCGTGGACAGTGCGGCCTGTCCCCGTTTTCCCACGTCATTGACGTACAGCCTCTGCGCCGCAAGGCGCCCCGCCGCGCGGTTAGCGCCCGGCTGCGCTCAGAAGTGCAGTCGGAGGTCCGAGAACCTCTGCAAGATGACGAGGCGGCCGCCACCGCCGTCCCGGATCTCCTCGCGCTCGAGCGACCAGGTGCGCGCGTGCGGAACGTAGACCGCGCCAATCCCGATCTCGAGCGCCGGGTTGATGTCCGACCGCGGCGAGTCGCCGATCATCCACGTTCGCTCGGGGTCGAGCCCGCACTCGCGCACCACCCCGCGGTAGGAATCCGGGTCCTTCTCCTTGACGATGGCCGTGTGCCGGAACAGCCGCCCTAGGCCGGACTGCTCGATCTTGAGCTTCTGCTCCTCCGGATGCCCCTTGGTGAACAGCACCAGCTCGTGCCGCGGCGCCAGGTACTCCAGGGTCTCCCGCACGCCCTCGATCAGCTCCACCGGCTGCTCCAGGATCCGCTCGGCGAATCCCATCACGCGGCCGAGGTCCTCGGGCCCGATCTCGCGCTCCGCCAGGTGCTCGTAGCACTGCCGCAAGTTCCGCCCGAAGTTCAGCGCGCCGTAGCCGTGCACGTGACGGTTCACCGCTTCTATCTCATCCAGCACCTCGCGCACCTCGCCAGCGGTCAGCTTGCGGTGCGCCAGGAACTCCACGAACTCCTCGAAGGCGCGCTCGAAGTAGACGTTGTTCTCCCAGAGCGTGTCATCGGCGTCGAAGATGAGCTGCTGCGGGCGGGCCGTCATCGCGTGCTACTATTATTGCTTCCCCGCGCGGCCCGTCGCCGAACGGCCGGGCCGCGCCCTGAGCGCCATGATTCTCAAGCTGGTTCGGACGCCCGGCATCTTCCTGATCGGCTTCATGGGCAGCGGCAAGTCCACCATCGGCCGCCTGCTCGCCGAGCGGCTGGGCTGGGAGTTCGCGGACCTGGACGAGGAGATCGAGGCCCAGCAGAGCCAGTCCATTCCCGAGATCTTCGACAACCACGGCGAGGAGCGTTTCCGGCGGCTTGAGACCGAGGCCATCCGCCGCCGGGTGATGCTGGTGCGGGCCGGGCGCCCCACTGTGATCGCCCTGGGAGGCGGCGCGTTTTCGCGGCCCGAGAACTGCGCGCTGCTCGAGGACCACGGCATCACGGTCTGGCTGGACTGCCCGCTGGAGCTAGCACGCCAGCGGGTCGAGACCTCAACCCACCGTCCGCTGGCGCGCGATCCGGAACGGTTCGCCGAGCTCTACCAGGCCCGCCGCCTGTGCTACGAGCGGGCCGACTACCGCGTCGAGATCGCTTCCGACGACCCCCAGGCCGCCGTGGACGCCATCTGCCGCCTGCCCCTGTTCTGAGGCCCATGTCACGCCCAGACGCGCTGGCCATCTTCCGCGCGGCGCTCCGGGCGGCCGACCCCGCGCAGGCGGTCCTGCGGCATCTCCGCGTTTCGGGTGGCGTCCTCGTCGCCGCCGGCCGCCGCTACCCTCTGGGATCCTTCGAGCGCATCTTCGTCCTCGGCGCGGGGAAAGCCAGCGCGGCCATGGCGGCCTCCGTCGAGCGGCTGCTGGGCCGGCGCCTCACCGGCGGCCTCGTCAACGTCCCGCGCGGGTCGACTGCCAAGCTTCGGCGCGTCCGCCTGTGCGAGTGCGGCCACCCGCTGCCGGACGAGGCGGGCGTCCGCGGCGCCGAGAACATCGCCGCTATCGCGCGCGCCGCCCGGGAGCGGGACCTGGTCATTTGCCTCATCTCGGGCGGAGCGTCCGCGCTGCTGCCAGCGCCCGCGCCCCCGGTCACGCTCCAGGAAAAGCAGGCCGTCACCAGCCTGCTGCTCGCCTGCGGCACCAACATCCGCGAGATCAACGCGGTGCGGAAGCACATTTCCTCCCTCAAGGGCGGGCAACTGGCGCGGCTGGCCTATCCGGCCACCGTGCTTTCGCTGCTGCTTTCCGACGTGGTCGGCGACAACCTCGACGTCATCGGCTCCGGCCCCACCGCGCCGGATGACTCGACCTTCGGCGATGCCCGGGCAGTCCTCGAGCGCTACGGCATCTTCGACCGCGTGCCGCCGGGCGTGCGCGAGCGCATCGAGGCCGGCGTCCGCGGCGAGATCGAGGAGACGCCGAAGGCTGGCGACCCCGTCTTTGCGCGCGTCCGCAACCTGGTGGTGGGCAGCAACCGCCTGGCCCTCACGGCGGCCGCGCAGGCCGCGCGCGAGCGGGGCTACCGGCCGCTCGTGCTTTCCTCTTCCATCCAGGGAGAAACCCGCGACGTGGCCGGCGTCCATGCCGCCATCGCCCGCGAGATCCTCGCCTCCGGCCGGCCCGCCAGGCCGCCGGTCGCCATCATCTCCGGCGGCGAGACCACGGTGACTCTGCGCGGTAAGGGACTCGGAGGACGCAACCAGGAGTTTGTGCTGGCCGCCGCGATCGAGCTGGCCGGTGCTGGCGATGTCGTCGTCCTCAGCGCCGGCACGGATGGAATCGATGGCCCCACCGACGCCGCCGGCGCCATCGCCGATGCCCGCACCGTCGCCCGCGCGGCGGAGCTCGGCTTGGAGGCCCCCGCATACCTCGCCAACAACGATTCCTACCGCTTCTTCGAGCCGCTCGGCGACCTCCTCAAAACTGGCCCCACCGGCACCAACGTCATGGACCTGCGCCTGATCCTGGTGGGCAAGGCACGGCTCCGGGGACGGTAGCGGGCCAAGCCCCGCGGGGCTGGCGCCCGCGCGGTCAGCGCCCTCACAAAAACCGGGGCCAGACACCACTTTTCGCGCTCCGAACTCGCTGAAGACAATGGACTCGCGCAAGCGAAAAGTGGCTGTCTGTCCCCGGTTTTTGTGACCGCCCACCCGTGCCACGGGCTGCTTTCGCCCGCCGCAGCAGATTGCTGGTGAAACAGCCGGGTTGGCGCCGCCAGAACCGATAGTCCGGCCCCTATGCAACAATCAAGTCCCATGGACAAGCTTCGAGAGATCACGCTCAAGAGAAAGGCCACGCACGCCCGAATGCTCGCTCTGAAATCGAAGGTTTACGCCGCGTTTCTCCAGATGGAGCAAGCCGCCTTCAGCGACGGGGCGCTACCGAAGAAACACAAGGAGCTCATCGCCGTCGGCATTTCGGTCGTCGGCAACTGCGAGTCCTGCATGCAGTGGCACATCGAACATGCGGCTGCGGCGGGCGCCACGTTCGAGGAGGTGCTGGAGGCTGTCGAGGTGGCCATTGAGATGGCCGGCGGCTTGGCCACCGTGTCAGCCCGCTTCGCCCTCGACGTGATGGACACGGTCTGGCCCGACCGCGCCGCCAAACCGCCGCAAGGCTGAGAGCCGGCCAGGGGTTGCCGCGGCCGCAGGCATCGCGCGGCCTGAGTGTACCGGCGTCGCCCGTCGCCCGCCTCCACGCGGCCACGAACATGCCGGACCGAGGCTGCCGGCTCTCGGGTCTACTCGCGACCCGCCCAGTAGCTAGGACGTCGCTTCAGGTTCATCACGGCCAGCACGCGTATCCCTTCCGGTCTGATCGAATACAGCACCGCGTAGGGAAAGCGCCGCGCTTTAGCGCATCCGCCGCCGCACGGGCCCCAAGAGAACAGGCGCTGCTTCCGGATAGTCGAGAATGGCCTGAATGCACCGCTGAATCTCGTTCAGAAATGCGGCTCCGAGTCCTGAGCTTTCCGATTCGTAGTACTCGGCAGCTTCTTTCAGTTCCCGCTCGGCCATCCCGTGAAAGCTGACTCTTCCGGTCACTTGATCGCGGACCAAGCTTCACGCAACACGTCGGCGGCAGGGCGCCCGGAGTCCAAGCCGACATCCATCTGAGCATCCCGCCGCAGGGCTTCCTCGGCCCACAACTGAGCGCGCTCCTCCTCGGACAACTCGTCGAGACTGCCCAGGAGTTTCTCGGCCAGTCTCCCGCGAGACTTCGGGTCCAGCTTGAGAGCTTCGGATTCGAGTTCCTCGAGGCTCATGGCTCCATTCTACATCCGGCGTCTCCCCGGCGGCCGTTGCAGCCCGCCCGCTTTCGCGCGCTGGCTACCGACTCTCGATCTTGCGCCCGCGCCGGTCTACTTCACACCCACACCTGGCGCACGTGCCGCCACCCCAGAGCGCCTGCCTGCGGTTGGCCGGCTTGCGCAAGCGAGGGAACAGCTCACCGCAGTCCGGGCATTTGCGACGGGGCATGGCCAGCCCAACGATCAAGACCACCACCCCGCCGATAATGCCGTAGAAGACACCAGAAACGAACCAAGATTCCATGACGCACCTCCTGCGCCTAACAGCGCGGATAAGCTGCGAGGCTCCATCGCTTGCGCCGGCTTCGTCAGCTTCATCCGCTTGTTGGGCGGCTTTGCCACTCCCCACCGTCGGGGACGCAGTAGTCCGTGTGCTTCGTAATGAGGCCGTCGACGACCGTGAAGAAGGAAGCGATTCGCAGGCGAACTGTGGTGCCGGGCTTGACACTTCCCACCGCTGCCGCCGCTGTACCGGACCACTCCAGCTCCAACACTACCTGCTGCCCCTGCGCCACGAGGTTTCGAATCTTCATTTGGCGGTCGGGGAAGAAAGCGAGCGCTCTCTCTGCCGCAGCGCGCAACACGGCACGCTTGCCTCCTCGGCCGCGTGGCGTGGCCAGCGTAGGCAGCTCGGTCCATTCGGCGTCCACCGCGTAGCAGCTATCGACCCATTCCACCGTGCGCCGGTTGTATAGTTCAACGCACTGCCGAATCGCCCTCTCGCTCACCTCGGCACTCGCGTCCATGTCTCCCCCCTTTTCCGCCGAACTTCCGTTTTGGCTGACCTGGATAAGACCGGTCCTGGTCGGCCCAAGACGAAACCGGCGGCGGCAGACCGGAGCCGCAACCGCTTTGTTCGCGGCGACTCATGCCTTCTCCAACAACTGCCCTCGCAGTTCTGGGCCGACCGCTCACCTCGTGTAATCCTTCGGGTCTCGCCGGAAACGGGCATCCACAGCCGGTCGAGGGGCTGAGAATCCCTCGCACGGCACAGTATACCTTGCGGCCCCGCGGATCTGTGCTGAAATGAAGTCAGCGCCATGTTCTTCCGCCGCACCAAGCTTCCGCAGCCCACCCTCGAAGAACGCCTTGAGGCTCTGCGCCAGGCTGGGTTTTCGGCCGACCGCCAGGCCGGCGGGCGCGTCAGGGTGAGCAAGATGAACTGCGCCGCGACGATCACAGACCGCCCCGGCCAGCCCCCTCGCATCGAGCGCGCCGGTTGGATCATCGGTGGGGATATCGCGGTCCTGGTCGACGCCGGCTTTCAGAAGTTCTGGCGCACGGGCGACCGGCTAGAAACGCCCGCCCTGGCCAGCCAGCTCCAGACCCTGCACGCTTTCGAGGAAGACCTCAAACAGGCGCTCGGTTTGGAGAGCCTGTACAACACCGCCCTCGGCACTACCAACGATCTGCACCTCTACGACCGCCTGGAGGGCCGCGACGGACCCTGACCCGCGTCTCTCATCGCGCCTCGCTACGGTCGCGGTGAGAAATCCACGCTACCGCCCTGCCAGCGCCGCCCGGGCGCGCTGGGCCTCGCCGAAGATCACCGGCAGGTCGCCCGAATACTGAAGGAACAACCGGTAGTTGCGCCTGGCCGCCTCAAGCCGGCCCTGCTTCTCGGCCAGCGCGCCGCGCAGGTAGAAGATCCTCGGAAACACCAGCGCGAGCAGCGGGTGCTCGCTCGTGGG
>JBEKLJ010000164.1:0-7957 GCA_050010255.1 Bryobacteraceae bacterium | reverse complement strand
ACCGCCACACGCTCGTGCTTCATCAGCGCGTGCGTGGACTCCATGGTCGGGTTAGCAATGCACTGGACAACGCCTTCGGGCGCGCCGGCCTCCACCGCGGCGCGGTGGAGCAGCTCGGCGGTGTAGGCCGTGCATTTCGCTGCGCGGGGATGCGGGCTGATGACCACCGTGTTGCCGGCCTTCAGCGAGATCAGGCTCTTGTAAATGGCGGTCGAGGTCGGGTTGGTCGTCGGCAGGACGGCGGCCACGACGCCCACCGGGACACCGATCTCGACCAGCTTCTGCTCCGGCAGCTCCCTCAGCACCCCCACCGTCTTCATGCCGCGGATGGCGCGGGCCAGCAGGTCGGCGTTGAGGAGGTTCTTGGCGATCTTGTCCTGGACGTTGCCGTACTTGGTTTCTTCCACTGCCATCTCGGCCAGCACCTTGGCCTGGGCGCGGCCGGCGGCAGCCATGGCTTCGACGACGCGGTCCACCTGCTGCTGGTTGAAGCGGCTGTAGGCCTGGAAGGCCGTCCACGCCGCTTCGACCTTCGTGCGGACCTCCTGCACGGAGACGAGATCGGTGTCGCGAACCATGGGTAAGGACAGGCCCGGCTAGGGAGCGCGCGCCGGTCTAGGAGCCGGCCCGGTCGGCCTTCTTCGCGCCGGGCAGGACCTTTTCGACTTCCTCGTGCGGCCGCGGGATCACGTGCACGGAGATCAGTTCCCCGACGCGGCGGGCGGCCGCGGCGCCGGCGTCCGTGGCGGCCTTGACCGCGCCCACATCCCCGCGAACCATGACCGTGACGTAACCGGCCCCGATGTATTCCTTGCCGACCAGCACGACGTTGGCGGCTTTGACCATGGCATCGGTCGCCTCGATGGCGGCGATCAGGCCCCTGGTCTCGATCAATCCGAGAGCTTCCATCATACTACTCCTGTAAGAGACGCTCGCCGCGCTATGCGGCTCTTGACATTCGTTGCGACCCTCCACACTAACACATTCGCAATGGCAAGACCAAAAAGGAGCGGCCTTTCCAGGCTGCCACGCCGGCTTTCGAGCCGGCACCGAACGCGCGGCGCCAAGAACGGCGCCGTTGCAGGCTAAAAGCCCGCTCCACCGCTCAGTACGGGCGGTTCTGCCTCAGGATGGCCGGCATGTCGAGCTCATCGGCGAACTCCGACTCGGGCAGCGGCGGCGTGCCATTGGGCGGCTTGGCTTCGACGGCCCCCGCGGGTGCGGCCTCGATAACGGGCTCTGGGGCGGGCGCCTCCTCCGGCCCTGCCTCGGCCAGCCAGAGGGGCCGCGACGCCGGCGCGGCGGCTTCCAGGGCGTACTCGGGCGCCTCCTCGCGCGGGGGGAAGCCGGCGGCGATCACGGTGACCTTGACCGCCTCCCCGAGGGATTCTTTGAGCACGAGGCCGAAGCTCAACTGCACATCCTCGCTCCCGGTGGCCTCGCGGATCATCCGGCAGGCGTCGCCGACCTCGTGCAGGCCCAGCCGGCTCGACCCGGTGAAGTTCAGCAGGAGGTGCCGCGCGCCGCGGATGCCGTCACCCTCGAGCAGGGGGCAGGAAATGGCCTGCCGGGCGGCCTCTAGGGCGGCTTTCTCTCCCCGTGCCGTGGCCGTGCCCAGGACGGCATGACCCATGCCCAGCAGCGCCGAGCGCACGTCGGAGAAATCGCGGTTGATGAACCCCGGCGTGGTGACGATCTCGGTGATGTCCTCGACCACCTGGCGCAGGAACTCATGCCCCATGCGGAACGCCTCCATGACGCTGGTGCCGCGCGGCGCCAGCTCCAGCAGGCGCTCGTTGGGGATCGTGATCACGGTATCCACGTTCTGGGCGAGCTTCTTGAGGCCCTCTTCGGCCTGTCGGAAACGCCGCAGGCCTTCGAAGGCGAAGGGCGTGGTGACGACGGCGATGGTGAGAGCGTCCATCTGCTTCGCCATGGCGGCGACCACCGGCGCCGCGCCGGTGCCCGTTCCGCTGCCGAGGCCGGCCGTCACAAACACGATGTCCGCGCCCTGGAGGATCTCGACGATGCGCTCGGTATCCTCCAGCGCGGCCTGGCGGCCGACCTCCGGATCGGCCCCGGCGCCGCGGCCGCGGGTGATCTTGCAGCCGATGGGGAGCTTGTTGGGCACCGGCGAGGCCCGCAGCGCCTGAACGTCGGTGTTGAGCACGTAGAACTCGGCGCCGTCCAAACCGGCGTTCATCATGTGGGCCACCGCGTTGGAGCCGCCGCCGCCGACGCCCACCACCTTGATCTTCGCGGTCGGGCGGGCTTCCTCCTGCATCTCGTACTTCAAGTCGTCGGTCTTCGGATCAATCAGAGTCACAATGCCTCCCCGCAGCCGCCAAGCCTGCCGGCGCAGCTACTTGAAGACTCCGGCAAACAGCCGCGTCTTGCGGCGGTCGAGCTCGGCGCGGAGCTTCAGCCGCGCCGAATACATGGCCAGACCCGCCGCCGTCGTCCATTCGGGCGTATAGATCTCTTCGGCCCAGTCGAGGATGCCGGCGGGCAACCCGAGCCGGGCCTGGCATCCCAGAATGCGCTCGGCCAGGTCGCACATGCCGTGCAGGCGCGAGCCGCCGCCGGCCAGGACACAGCCGAGCATCATGTCCGTCATGCCGATGAGCTCGATGTCGCGCTGGACCCACCCGAACAGCTCTACCGCCCGCGCCTCCAGAATGCGGTTCAACTCGCCCCGGGTGGCCTCCCGCGGGCCGCGGTCGGGCGTCGATGGCAGCTCGATGAGGCTGTGGTCGGCGGTCAGGCCGAGCATGGCGCAGCCGTGCTGCTCCTTGATCCAGGTGGCGTCCTCGAGGCTGAGCTTCAGCACGTGCGCCACATCGAGCGTGAAGTGGTCCGCGCAGACCGGCAGGCTGGTCGAGTAGAGCAGCGAGTCGCCGCAGTAGATGGCCGCTTCGGTGGAGTGCGCGCCAATGTCGATGACCACGACGCTTTCGTCGCGGCGCTCCGGTATCCCCGCCGCGTAAGCGGTGGCGATGGCCTCGAAGACGGTCTCCTCCACCACCAGGTGCGCCTCGTTGGCCGCGCCCACCAGGCCGTAGTGTTCCTGGGCCGAGCCTGTCACCAGGTGGACGTAGACTTCCAGCCGCGAGCCGATCACCCCGCGCGGGTTGCGGTGGCCGGGCCGGCCGTCCACGCGGAAATCCTGCGGAAACAGGTGCAGCACCAGCTCGTCTTCCTGGAGCTGCACGTGCGAGGCGCGATCCACCACCAGGTTGACGTCGTCCTGCTCGATCTCGCGCGGGAAGCCGATCTCGAAGCCGCCGCGCGCCTTCGAGCTGGCGACGCTGCCGCCGCCGATGCCGAAGACCGCCGATTCGATCTGCGCCTGGGCGCGGGATTCGGCCTCGCGGACCGCGCGCAGGATCGAATCCGTTACGGCCTTCCGGTCCGTGATCCGCCCGCGCTTCCAGCCCTGCGACCGGGCCTCGCCGAAGCCCAGCAGCCGCACGCAGGCGTTCTCCAGCAGCAGGATGACGCAGCGCGTCCGGGCGCTGCCCGCGTCCACTCCCGCCGCCAGTACCGGTTTAGCGTGCATGGCTGTCTCCATCCTCGGCCGTGAAGTAGCTGTCCAGCCGGAGATCGAACGTGCGGGCGTTCGGCAGATGGCGGCTGATGGCGGGGTAGTTCCGCAGGAAGCTCTGCAAGCGGGCCAGGTAGTCGCGGCTGCCGAGCCGGAGCCGCACCGTGCGTCCCCGCACCACCTGCGTCACGACCAGGTCCTCCGCGTCGCTAACGTCGATCTCCGAGATCTGGGTGACGTAGGGCTGCAGCTCGCGGACCAGCTCGCTCACCCGGCGCATGCGGGCGCGGCGCGCCGCCGCGGGCTGCTCGCGGGTAATGCCGTGGAGCACCGGCAGGCTGAGCTGCGCCCGTGCCGGCGGCCGCAGGATTACGCCCTCCTCGTCGACCAGCGCGGTTTCCAGCGGCCCCGGCGCGCCGGCGGCCGGCAGGACCAGGAAGGCCACGGGCCGGCGCTCGACGAGGCGGACCGCAATGCCGTTGGGCCACCGCCGCGAGACGGCCGCATCGCGCACCCAGTCGATCTCCAGCAGGCTCCGGCGGCGCTCCGCCAGCGGCATCAGGTAGATGCTGCGGCCGAAATCCCGGGCGAAGACGCGCAGGATCTCCTGGCGCGGCGCGTGGACCGCGCCTGCGACGGTGAAGTTCGGGTTCGCCGCCGCCTCCGGGCCGCCCGGCAGGATGAAATGCGGGTCGCTGGCCAGGAACTGATCGATGTAATAGGGGATGAACGCAGCAGCGGCGATGACCACCAGCCCGCCGGCCCAGCGCAGCAACCGGCGCAGCCGGCCCCGCGCCGGCGCGGGGCCCGAGTGGGGTCCGGCGCGCCGGGGCGACGGCGCCTCGGCTCCATACCCGGCCATGGGCGGATCGTCCGCCAGCTCCAGGTCGAGTTGCGCCGTGGATCTTCGGGCCATCTCAGTGTCCCCCGCGCAGCCGTTCCAGGATGCGTTCGCCCGCCTGCCAGACGTTGCCCGCGCCCTGCGTCACGACCAGGTCGCCTTCCCGCGCCGCCGCCAGCACGCTCTCGACGGCGCGATCGATGGTTCCCACGTATTCCACCGAGTGGTGTCCGAAACTGCGGACGCGCTCGGCGAGCGCCTCGGCGGTCACGCCTTGGATGGGCTTCTCCGAAGCGGCGTAGACGTCCAGCAGGAAAACCGAGTCCGCCTGGTAGAAGCAACGCCCGAAATCGTCCATCAAGTGCTGCGTGCGCGAGTAGCGGTGCGGCTGGAAGACCATCAGGATGCGGTCATAGCGGCACTGCCGCGCCGCCGCCAGCGTCGCGCGGATCTCGGCCGGGTGGTGGCCGTAGTCGTCCACCACGGTAATGCCGCGCTCCTGGCCCTTGATCTGAAACCGGCGCTCCGGTCCAATGAAGTCCGCCAGCGCCTGCCGCGCCGCTTCCAGCGGCACCTCCAGCTCACGCGCCATGGCAATGGCCGCCGCCGCGTTGAGCACGTTGTGCGCCCCGGGCACGCGCAGCCGGAACTCGCCCAGGTCCTCGCCGCGCGCCTGCAACCGGAAGGCGCTCGACAGGTGGCCGGGCGCGCACTCCAGCACCTGGAAGTCGGCCTGGATCCGGGTGCCGTACGTGATGGTGCGGCGCCGGACCGCGGGCAGGATCCGCTGGATGTTCTCGTCGTCCAGGCACAGCACCGCCGCGCCGTAGAACGGGACGCGGTTGATGAACTCGGTGAAGGCGGCGCGGATCGCGTCGATGGACGGGTAGTGGTCCAGGTGCTCGCGGTCGATGCTGGTGACCACGGCGTAGATCGGCGTGAGCTTCAGGAACGATCCGTCGCTTTCGTCGGACTCGACCACCAGGATGTCGCTCTGGCCCAGCCGGGCGTTCGAGCCCCCGATGGTTTGCAGGCGCCCGCCCACGATCACGGTCGGGTCCTGGCCCGCCTGGCTGAGGATCGCGGCCAGCATCGAAGTGGTGGTGGTCTTGCCGTGGCTGCCGGCCACCGCGATGCCCAGCTTGAGCCGCATCAGCTCCGCCAGCAGCTCCCCGCGCGGAATCACCGGGATCTGCCGCCGGCGCGCCTCCTGCACCTCCGGGTTGTCCTCCCCCACGGCCGAGCTGATCACGACGGCCTTCGCCTCACCGAGATTGGCCGCGTCGTGCCCTTCGCGAATGCCCGCCCCCAGGCGCTCCAGGTTCGCGGTGATCGGGCCGAGCTTCAAATCCGAGCCGGTGATGGTGAAGCCCAGGTCCAGCAGGATCTGGGCGATGCCGCTCATGCCGATGCCGCCGATGCCGACGAAGTGCAGGTGCTGGGGCTTCAGAAACATTCTCATAAAACTAGCCCGCATTTCTCACCGACAACCTGCTGCGGCGCGCGATAGGGCCGCATCTACGGCGTTGCGCTCGGCCGGCGTCCTCGACGTACTGTTCAAGTACGCCTCCGGGCGCCGGCCGTCGCGCGCCTTGTATCTGCAGCCCTCTCATCGCGCCTCGCTACGGTCGTGGTGAGAAAAGCGGGCCGCCGCCCGGGCCGGAGGCGTGCTGGCACACCGACACCACACCCAATCTGGGTGAAACATTTCTTCAAGCTATTGTTTCGGCTTCCGGCGGCCATGTCAATCAAAATCTCACTGCCTTCCCGCGGCGCCTGGCCGCGGCCTGCTCCAGGGCGTCGGCGGCGCGGCTGGCCGCCCCGGGCCGCGCGAACGTCCGCGCCGCCGCGCCCATTCTCTCCAGCTCGACGGGCGAGGCGGCCAGAGCCGCCACCTCGTCGAAGAACCGCCGGCCGTCGAACTCGTTATCGGGCGCCAGCCGCGCGGCGCCGGCGCGCGCCAGCACCTCGGCGTTGCGCGTCTGGTGGTCGTCGGCGGCGAAGGGGAATGGCACGAAGATCGCCGGCTTCCCGGCCGCCGCCACTTCTGCGACCGCGCTGGCGCCGGAGCGGGACACGATCAAATCGGCGCGGGCAAACGCCGCCGGCATATCGTAGATGAAGGGCACGACCTCGCCCTCGAGGCCCGCGCTCGCGAACTCGCGCGCCAGCTCGGCGTACGCCTCGGGCCCGGTCTGGTGGATCAGCCGCACCGGGAAGCCCGCGGCGCGGAACAGCGGCCAGCTCTCGCGCGCGGCGCGGTTCAGCGTCCGCGAGCCGCGGCTGCCGCCTGTGATGAGCACGGTCAGCGTCTCCTCGCGCGGCTTGGGGGAGAGAGCGAAGAACTCCTCCCGCACCGGTACGCCGGCCAGCTCGGCCTTGCCGGCCGGGAACCAGCGCGCGGCCGTCTCGAACTGGATGAGCGCGCGCACCGCGATCCGGCCCATCCAGCGGTTGGTGATTCCCGGCACTGCATTCGGTTCCAGCAGCACCATCGGCACCCGCCGCGCCGCGGCGGCCAGCACCACCGGGCCGGCCGCGTATCCTCCCAGGCTGAACACCGCCGCCGGCCGCCACCGGCCCAGCGCCGCGGCCACCTGCGCCGTGCGGATGGGCAACCAGACCAGCGTCCGGGGGGCTTGGGCCAGCCCCACCCGCTTCAAGCCGCCAATCTGGACGAACTCGATCACGAAGCCCGCTTCGGGCACCAGCTTCGCCTCCAGGCCGGTGCGCGTGCCGACGAAGAGGACCTCATGCCCGCGGCGCCTCAACTCCCGCGCCACCGCCAGGGCGGGCAGGACGTGCCCGCCCGTGCCTCCGCCCGCCATCAGGAACAGCATCGTTCTTAGCCCGTCTGCTCGCTGACGCTCAGCAGCAAGCCCATCGAGATCAGCGTGCTCAACAGCGAGCTGCCGCCGTAGCTGATCATCGGCAGGGGTATCCCCTTGGTCGGCGCCAGCCCCAGCACAACGCTCATGTTGATCAGGCCCTGCACCACGATCATGGTGGTGACGCCCAGCGCCAGGTAGCGGCCGAAATCGTCCGGAGCGTGGCGAACCAGCCGCAGGCCGCGCCATAGGATCACCAGAAAGATGCCCACCAGCGCGCTCGATCCGGCCAGGCCGAGCTCCTCGCCCACCACCGCGTAAATGAAGTCCGTGTGCGCTTCCGGAAGGTAGAGCAGCTTCTGCCGGCCCTCCATCAGGCCCCGGCCCGTGACCGCGCCGCTGCCCACCGCGATCTCCGACTGCCGCACATGATAGCCGGGATCGCGGTTGTAGGATGCCCGCTTCAGATAGTCCTTGATTTTGTCGCCCCAGGGTACGTGGTCCAGCGCCGAGTAGCTCGGATTCACGAACCCGAAGACGCGCACCACCCGGTAAGGTTTCAGCGCCACGGCGAGCAGGATGCCGAGCGCGCCGACCACCATGACGATCCGCACGTACTTCCAGTCCAGGCCGGCAACGTAGAAGATCACCGCGGCCGTAATCACCAGGACCACGGCCGTCCCGAGGTCGGCCAGCACCACCCAGACCGCCATCGCGCCCACCGTGAGCAGCCCGCCCAGCAGC
>JBEKLJ010000163.1:0-8001 GCA_050010255.1 Bryobacteraceae bacterium | reverse complement strand
GTCGTGTACGGCAGAGAGTTGATGGAGTAGGATCCCTTCGTGGAGTTCGTGAACGCTCTGATCACGCTGTCCGGGCCGGTCAGGGTCAGGTTGCCTGCGTCCAGAGGATCGGGAGCCACAGGGTCGGCGGTGGATCCCTGGGCACCATGGAAAATCATGACAGTGCACGCGCCATAGATGGAGACGCCGAACTGGCCGTGGCTCTGCGACAACCGCAACCAGTCGTAGCCATAGAAAATCCCCGAGGCGCTGTTGGATACGATGTCAATCGGGAATCCCGGAATCTTGGTGGTGGACCAGTTCACGCTCACACTGCCCTGCTTCAGCCCGTTCGCTCTGACGGCGTTCGGATCCAGGCCCGAGAAGCTTAGCGCGTCGGCGCACATCCCGCCATTGGCTGAAATCGACATGCTGACGGTGTTGCTCACCACGTTGCCGACCTTCACGAACACAGGCACGTAGCAGCCCAAAATGTTCGGGATCACGAAGTTGATCTGATCCAGTCCGGCGTAGCTGGAGCGCCCCTGGTATTGGACATTGGCCGGCGGCACCTGCTGCCCGCCCACCCAGACCTCGGCGCCCGCGCCCAGATCGACCTGCACCGGAGGCTGGGTTTCATCGCCGGTTACCGGGCCGAGTCCGGTGCCCCACAGCACGCCGATTTGGCTGGGCACCGCCGAAGTGGCGATGTCGTTGAACGCATAATTCGGGTTGTTGTACTGCTGGATCACCCCCGGCCCGCTGCCTTGCTGGTTCAAGGCATATAGTCCGACGCTGCGCGGCACCACGTTGAACGTCTGAGGCGCACTCGTCTGTCCGCCAAAGGTGACCGTCAGCGATGCCTGGCCGGTGGCGGTGGCCGAGGGCAGGATCGCGTTGACCTGGTCCGGGCCCACGAACAGCATGATCGCGAAACGCGTCTGGCCCGCGGAATCTCTGACTTGGACGGTGACGCCGCCGAGCCCCTCCGCAGTGTGGAGAGGCCAACTCAGTGCGGGGCTTGTCGCTGGCCCCAGGTTATGGCCATAGATCGAAAACATCGAACCCTGGGCGATGTCGCCGTTCGGCAAACCCGCTGGAATGAAACTGGCGGCATTCACCATGCCGTTGGCATTAACGGTGGGCTGGGCCAGCGCGGCCGCACCCGCGGACACAAGCACTACGCACGCTCGAACAAGGATTCTCACAGTTCCCCTCCTGATCCTGAACTGCATCAATTCTAAGGCACTTTCCACCGGCCGTCAACCCGGGCTCGCCCCCGAGCGCAACTTGAGAAGATGCCGGCCTCCCGCAAGCCGCAGCCGAAGGCGTGTGAGAAGATCGGACTAGCCCCTCCCGGCGGGCATGGCGGTTATACTGGAAGTGGTTTGATGCGCTTTTCGGTAGACGCTCACGCAATCGGCTGCCAACTGACTGGGAATGAGGTCTACGTCCGCAACCTCTTGTGTGCGTTTGCCTCCGTTGACGATCGCTCCGAATTCATCGCCTACGTTTCGACGCCCGAGGCAGCCGGCGCCTTGCCGCGGCGCTTCAGGCAGCGGCGGGTATCGCGGGACCCGTTCGTGCGGCTGGGGTTCGACCTTCCGCGGTGGCTGCGGCGCGACCGGCCGGACCTGCTCCACGTGCAGTACACCGCGCCACTGGTCTGCCCCACGCCGGTCGTTGTGAGCGTGCACGACGTGAGCTTCGTCGATTACCCCGAGTACTTCACCGCCGCGCGCGCGGCCCAGTTGCGGGTTACCGTCCGGCGCACGGTCGAACGCGCGGTGCGCGTTCTCACCGGCAGCGAGTTCTCGCGGCGGGAGATCTCGCGGGCTTACGGCATGGACGACGCCAAGATCGCCGTGATCCCGAATGCGGCCGCGCCGCTGTTTCGGCCGCTGGGCCACGAGGAGGCCGTTGCCTGGGTCTGGCGGCGGTTCCAGGTTCCCTCGCCTTTCATCCTCGCGGTCGGAGACCTCCAGGCGCGGAAGAACCAGGCCGGCTTGATCCATGCCTTCGCCGAGCTGGCCGGCGCCTATCCGCAGCTCCACCATCACCTGGTGCTGGCGGGCAAGGAGAGCTGGCACGGTGACGCAGTGCGCAAGGCGGCCGCGCGGTCCGGGGTCGCCGAGCGCATCCATTTCACCGGCTTCGTCTCCGACGAGGAATTGCTCCAGCTCTACAACGCCTGCCAGTTCTTTGTGTTCCCGTCCTTCTATGAGGGCTTCGGGCTTCCGGTGCTGGAGGCCATGGCGTGTGGGCGGCCGGTTGCCTGCTCGGACAGCTCGGCCATCCTCGAGGTCGCCGACGCGGCGGCCATCCTCTTCGACCCGCGCTCGAGGGAGCAGATGGTCCGCGCCCTGGCGGATCTGGCGCTCGACTCCGAGTTGCGCGCCCGCATGGGGCGGCTGGGGCTGCAACGCGCCGCGCAGTTCAGTTGGCGGCGGACCGCCGAGGAGACCCTGCAGGTCTATTACGCGGCCGCGCTGGCCGGCGCGCGCGCGCCACGCCAGCACTGGGCTCCGGTTTCGGTTTCAAAGCGATGAGGCAAACCTTGGTTATCGCGGTGGCGTTGGCCGGCGCTGTCGCGGGGGCGCAGACACCCCCGCCCGCTCCACGGCCGCCGGATACTCCCTTCCGCGACGAATCGTTGCGGTACTCCGTCAACTGGCCGAGCGGGCTTAGCCTGGGCGAAGCCCAGATGCAGGCATCGCGGACTAGGGAGCGCTGGAGCTTCGCCTTCTCGCTCGACGCGGCGGTGCCCGGATTCGCCGTCAGCGACTCCTACCAGGCCGTCGCCGCCGGCGACTTTTGTTCCGTCGAGCTTTTCAAGCAGGCCACGCACGGCCGGCGCAAGACCAACGAGCGTACGAAGTTCGAGGCCCAGGAGGGCCGCGCGACGCGCGAGACCATCGGCGGCGGCGGAAAGTCGGAGCTTTCCGTGCCAGCCTGCGCGCGGGACGGGCTGACCTTCTTCTACTACCTGCGCCGCGAGCTTTCGCAGGGCCGGCTGCCCGGACCGCAGACGGTATACTTCGGCGCGCCCTATCAGGTTCGGCTGGAATACGGCGGCCCGCAGGCGATTCGCGTCAACGACAGACCCATGGACGCCGAGCGGGTGACGGTCTCCTACAAGGGGCCGGCCTCCCAGGGCGCCTTCGAGCTGTACTTCTTGCGGGACGCCGCGCGAACGCCGGTCATGGTGCGCGTCCCACTCGCCGCGGGAGCCTTCTCAATGGAGCTCGTGCGCTGACCATGCGCCTGGCGTTCGTCTCGCCCATGCCGCCCGCCCGGAGCGGCATTGCCGACTATTCGGCCGCGCTGGTTCGAGAGCTGGAGCGGCTGGTTCAGGTCGAGGTGATCGCCGAACCGGCCGCCGGTTTCGACGCCTCACGCGCCGACGTCGCGCTCTACCAGGTCGGCAACAACCCCGATCACGGCTTCGTCTACGAGATGGCGCTGCGGCGCCCGGGCGTGGTGGTGCTGCACGAGGCCAACCTCCACCACCTGCTGGCCGACCTGACGATCCGCCGCGGCGACTGGGACGCCTACCTGCGGGAGGCCGAGTACAACGGCGGGGCGGAGGCGCTGGCCCGCGCCGAACGCGTGCGCTCACGCGAGGCCGGGCCGGACTACCACGGCCTTCCCATGACACGGCGGATCCTGGAGCGCGCCCGGGCGTTGGTTGTCCACAGCCGCGCGGTTGAGGAGGCGGTGCGGGCGGCCGGCTTCCGCGGGCCGCTGGCTCGGATTCCTCACGGCGCCGGAACCCCGGAGGCGGACCGCTGGGCATACCGCGAGCGCCTGGGGCTGGGCCCTTCCACCCTACTCATCGGAATCTTCGGGTTCCTCAAGCCCTACAAGCGCGTCCCCGAGGCGCTGCGCGCCTTCCGCCGCCTGCTCAAGCTGGAGCCAGCCGCGAGGATGATCCTGGTCGGCGAGCCCCACCCGGACTTTCCCGTGCACTCCTTCATCCGCACGCTGGGGCTCGATGCCAGCGTGCAGGTGCTGGGCTATGCGCCCATTGAGGACTTCGTCGGCTACATGGCGGCTTGCGACATAGTGCTGAACCTGCGCTACCCCACCCTGGGCGAGAGCTCCGGCAGCCTGTTGCGCGCCCTCGGGCTTGGCAAACCTGTCCTGGTTTCCGATGTCGGCGCGTTCCGTGACCTTCCGGACGACGTCTGCTTGAAGGTGCCGGTGGACGGGGCCGAGGAGGCGCACATCTTCGAGTTCCTGAGCCTGCTCGCCACCCGCCCCGACTGGGCGCGCGAACTGGGCGCGCGCGCGCGCCAGTGGGTCCAGCGCGAATGCTTGTGGGACAAGGTGGCGCGGGCCTATGCGTCGTTTCTCGAAGATGTGATCTCCGGGCGCGCACTCGGGGAAGTGCAATCGCAGGCCGAAGCCGCGGTTGCCGCGCCAGCGCCGTTGCCGGTCCCCTCGACGGTGGTGGTTCCGGCGGAGCCCATCGAGCCACCCGCCGCCGCGCTACCCGAGGCGGCCACTGATGAGACAGCGCCGCCGCCGGTCCCGGCGCCGCTCGTGCCGCCGGCTCCTCCGATGGCGGCCTTCGTGACAGAGTCGCCGACTGCGGCGCCGCTGGCGCCAGCGCTTACCACGCCCGCGCCGCCCGAAGTCGTGCTCGAGTGGGTACCGCCCGGCCCGGCCGTCCGGTCTTACGCCGAAACACACCTGACGCGGCTCATCAGGACTCTCGACATCACGCCGCCGGGCGGCCCCGAGGACCGCGTCCTCGAGATGGGGGCCTACTTTCAGATCACCCCGGCCCTGAAATCGAGGCTCGGTTACGGCGAAGTGCGCGGCTGCTATTACGGCCAGGCGGGCACGGTGGAGCACCGCACGGTGGTTTCCGAAAGCGGCCAGACCTTCGCCTGCAAGGTCGATCTGTTCGACGCCGAGCGGGATCCTTTCCCGTACGCCGACGAGCACTTCGCCACGGTGCTCTGCTGCGAGGTTCTCGAGCACCTCTCCGCCGACCCCATGCACATGCTGGGGGAGATCAACCGCGTCCTGCGGCCCGGCGGCCACCTGGTGCTCACCACGCCCAACGCGGCCTCGCTGCGCGCCATCGCGGCGGTTCTACAGGGGTACCATCCGGGGCTGTTCCCGCAGTTCATCAAGCCAGCCCGGGACGGCGCCATCGATACGCGGCACAACCGCGAGTACACCCCGCGCGAGATCCGGCGGCTGCTGGAGGACGCGGGCTTCGAGGTCACGCTGCTGGAGACCGGGCCGTTCCGCCGGCAGCCGGAGCCCGAGGTGGCCTGGGTGCGGCGGCTGTTGGAGCGCTACGAACTGGATTCGGACCTGCGCCACGACGGCATCTACGCGGTCGGCCGGAAGACCGGGCCGGTGCGCGCCCGCTATCCTGAATGGCTATACACATGACGCCGGCCGAGGTCCGCATCGACGAGCAGAGTCTCACCGCGCGGGTGCGCCTGCGTCTCGTCAACACCTCCGAGGCGATCTGGAGCGCCGAAGAGGGCTACGCGGCGAGCTATCAGGTCTTTGACGCGGAATCGGACATTCTGGTGAAGGATGGCCCGCGCGTCCCGCTCCCTGGCCCGTTGGCCCCGGGCGAATCCTGTCAGGTTGATGTGAGCGTCGAGTTCCCCTCCGAGCCGGGCCGCTACCGCGCCTACGTCTCGCCGATCCAGGAGCACGTTTCGTGGTTCTACGAGCGGGGGGCGCCGTTCCTGGTCCTCGAGGTCGAAGTCGAGCGCGGGCGGCCGCGTCTGACGCGCAGCTCGATGGCGACCCTGGCGGCGCTGCGGCGCCGGAAGCTCCTGCGCGCGCTCGGCCGGGCCTTCAAGTACCCGCTCACAGGCGTGTGGCGCAACCGCAGCTTGATCCGCTCCATGGTGCGGCGCGATATCGTCGGCCGCTACCGCGGCTCCTTCGGCGGCCTCTTCTGGACGGTGCTGAATCCGCTGCTGCTGATGGCGACCTACTTCTTCGTGTTCGGCATCGTGCTGCGCGCCCGCTTCCACGGCGACCCGAGCCGAGCCGGGTTCGTCCTCTACTTCCTGTGCGGCATGCTGCCCTGGCTGGCTTTCAGCGAGGCCGCGGGGCGCGCCCCGTTCGTCATGCTCGAGCACCGGAACTTCGTCAAAAAGCTCGTCTTTCCGCTGGAGACGCTGCCGGTGAACCTGGTGGCCGCTGGCCTGGTGACGGAGCTGTTCGCGCTGGGCATCTTCCTGGTCTTCCTGCTGGCCACTCGCGGCGCCGTGCCGCTGGCCGTGCTGTGGCTGCCGGCCTGGGTGGTCCCCCAGGTGCTCTTCACGGCGGGCGTGGTCTGGTTTCTGGCCGCCCTCGGCGTCTACGTGCGCGACCTGGGGCAGGTCAACGGCTTCCTGCTGACGCTGTGGTTCTTCCTCACGCCGATCTGCTACCCCGTCGAGTCGCTGCCGCGCGAGGCGCTGGCCGTGCTCTCGAAGAACCCCTTCTTCGTGCTGGTGCACGCCTACCGCCAGATGTTCCTGGAGGGCCGCGCCCCGGCGCCCGGCGCGCTGTGGAAGTTCTGGGCGCTCTCGCTGGTCGTGTTCTTCCTGGGCCACGCCTGCTTCTACAAGCTGCGCAAGAACTTCGCCGACGTGATCTGACGCCGCCCCCGCCTGCGGCGGAACAAAACCGGGTTACATCCGTATATCAGCTATGGGCCGAGGCGGCGGCCGCGGGCCAGGCTAGGGGAGTGGAGCATGGCAAACGGAACCAACGGCAGGAGGAACGGGCGCAAGCGCAAGCGGCTGATCTGGCTGGCGAGCATCGTGGTGCTGCTGGTGGCGGCGGTTTTCGGCATCAAGGCGGCGTTCAAGCCGAACCTGCAGATCGATCCTTCCAAGCTGGCCACCATCGAGCGGGGCGACATCGCGCGGTCGGTCGTAGCCACCGGCCGAATTGAGCCCCTGGCCAAGGTGGAGGTCAAGTCCAAGGCCAGCGGCATCGTGAACCAGGTGTTCGTCCATTACAGCGATTGGGTGAAGAAGGGACAGGTGCTGGCCGAGCTGGACAAGGAAGAGCTCCGGGCGCGCGTGCGCGAGGCGCGGGCGGCGCTTCTGGCCGCGCAGGCCGCCGAAGAGGGCGCCATCGCCACCCACGAGAAGAACAAGGTCGAGGCCGAAGGCCCGGACCTGCCGTTCCTGAGAGCCGACCTGGAGCGCGGGCGGCAGCTCAAGTCCCAGGGGCTGATCGCGCAGGCGGTTCTGGATGAGGCCGACAGGACCTACCAACTCGCCTTCAACCGGCAGATGATGGCGCTCCGGAACATCTCGGTGAGCCGCGCCGACATCGCCCGCGCCAAGGCGCAAGTGGCGCAGGCGCAGGCCATGCTCGACAGCGCCGACGAGGACCTGCGCAACTCCACCATCGTCAGCCCCATGGATGGCCTCGTGCTCTCGCGCGACGTCGAGGTCGGCGACGCCGTCAGCTCCATCCTGGTGCTCGGCTCCCAGGCCACCCGGATCATGACGCTGGGCGACGTCAGCGACGTCTATGTGCTGGGCAAGGTCGATGAGGCCGACATCGGCAGGGTCTATCTCGGCCAGCCGGCTCGCATCGTGGTCGAGGCGTTCAAGGACCGGAAGTTCTACGGCCGTGTCACCAAGATCTCCCCGTTCGGCGTGGAGAAGGAGAACGTGACCACCTTCGAGGTGCGGGTTTCCATCCGGAATCCCGGCGGCGAGCTCCTGGCCAACATGAGCGCCAATGCCGAGATCATTCTGGAAGAGAAGAAGAGCGTGCTGCTGGCGCCCGAGGCGGCCGTGATCTATGACCGGCAGCGCAAGACCTTCCTGGAAGTGCCCGATCCGGTTTCCGAGACGGGCCGGCGGCGGGTGGCCTGCAAGCTCGGCATCTCCAACGGCGTCAAGACCGAGGTCGTGTCGGGCCTGAACGAAGGCGCCAGAGTCATTCTGCAATAGCGCTGGACGACGGCAGCGCGGCCGGCCGAGCAGCCGCCGCGCCGCGCGCGCGTGAATTCGTGTAGGCGCTTAAGTGAGT
>JBEKLJ010000162.1:0-8022 GCA_050010255.1 Bryobacteraceae bacterium | reverse complement strand
CCCGGAGGTTCAGCCGCCGCTCGGTCTCGCTGTGACGCTCGGGCCAGTAGCCGAACGCCATCGAATTCCTCTCGACAGTGCTCAGGTTGGCGCGCGGCGGCTGCATTTCGGCGATCCGCGACGCCAAGCGGCCGACGAGCTGCGGGTCGAGCTTCTGGCCACGCGAGACGCTGGCCAGGTTGTCGGCCAGGTCGAACAGCGTCTTCAGCGACACCAGACGCTGCGCCTCCGAGATGCGGACCATCTGCTGGACGACCTGGGCCTGCGTTTCAGTGTCGGCTGTGCTAGCGGTGCCGGAGAGCAGGTCCAGAAGGCGGTCCTGGGGGGAAACGCCCTCCGGCGAGCCCGTGGCGCGCAGCAGCACCTGCACGCCGTCGCGCCCGGCGTCAAACAGCTCGCGCTGGTTGCGGATGGCGGCGAAACGTGCGGCCAGCGCGGCCAGCGTCCGGTCGGCTTCCGCCTCCGGGATCGATCCCTGCCGCGTGAAGATCTGCCACAGGCCGGCCAGCGCCTGCATCGTGCCGGCCACGTCCTGTTTGAGCGGCGGCTCACCGATGCGGCCGATCGCGCTGGCCGTGTCGAGGAACTGGATGATGGTCGCGTCGCTGACCACTGGCGAGTCGCTGAAGATCGAATACTGGGCTCCGTAGCCCCGCCAGTCGCGCGCCAGGCGCTCGACCGTGGCCGCTTCCAGCGGCTTGGAACGCCCGCGGTCCAGGTCGCTGAGGGCTAGAAAGATCTTCAGTGGTTCGTTCTCGACCAGCCTGCGGCAGATGCTGAACAGCGCCTCGATGACGTCGTCCGGCTCCCTCCAGGCAGCGGCTCCCCGAGTGAGTCTGACGTCGTGCCTGGCAATCCGCGGGTTGCGTAGGAAGACGTTCTTCCAGATATCGAGATTCCCGGGGATATGGGGCCGTCCGCCGGGCTCCAGCCACAGCCGCGCGGTCAAGAGCATCATGTCGGTGTTGGAGCGGAACACGGGGCGCGCCGGTCCGGGGCTGGTCACTCGGCCTCGCACGGCCAGGTAGAAGCGCTTCATGCGCTGGGGCTCGGTGAAATAGTCTTGGAGTGGGCCGGAGGCGCGCGCCAGCGCGTCGAAGTAGCTGGCCATCCAGCCGTCGTCCTTCGAGATCAGCCGCTCGAAGAACGCCGCGCCCTGGTCCGGGGACACGCCCACCAGCTCGGCCCACATCGGCGCCGATCTGGCTCCACCCGGCACGACCGCTTTGCCGTTACGGATCTCGAACATGCCACCGAAGAAATCCAGCACGTGTGCGAAGGCCTTCAACCGCGCCAGGGGAGCCGCCTTCCGCAACGCCTCGGCGGTCTGGGTGTCGAGCTGCGACATCCCCAGGTAGGCACGGCAGAGCGTCGGATCAGCTAGCAGCGCGTCGATGAAGTCGCCGCTCTGCTTGTCCTTCGCCGTAAGCCAATAGTCCGCCCCGTAAAGCAGCGGCACGCGCGTCGGCCCGTATTCGTGCACGAAGGGCCGGTTGGTCCGCAGTGCCTGCTCGAGTTTGGCGATCGGGAAGCCGGAGTCGATGCTGAGGAAGGCGCGGCTGGCGTTGACCGTCTCCAGCACCACCTCGCCGCCGCAGCCGCCGCGCATCCGATGGCCCAGAATCCGCAGCAGCTCGGCGGTCTGCGGCGAGTCGCACGTCTCAATCCGGATCACCTTTTGCTCTCCGGCCAGCCGGGTCAGCTCGCGGGCCTGCGAGAGGTAGCGCAGGATCAGCTTCATGAACTCGGTCGGCTCGAGCAACTCTCCGCCCGCCGAGGCCTGGTATCCGCTGGTGATCACGTTGCGCGCCAGCGTGGCCAGCAGCTCCTCGGGGGCGATCTCCGGGTTGAGCGCCGCCATGCGCGCGAACGATTGAAGCGGGCCCGGAATCTCGGTGGTGTACTTCGGCTCCGCGGCTGGTCTGGGGGAAGGCAGTTGGGCCGGCCAGTCGCCCGCGCCGGCCTCGCGGTAGAGTGCCAGGTGCCTGGCCGCGGCGGAGCCGTCGCCCTCGAGCAGGTCCAGCAGGACCAGCCTTCGGGCCACCCGGCGCCGCGGCTCGCTCTGTGCCGGAGCCTGGAGCACCCGCAGAGCTTTCTCATATGCGCCCCGGGTTTCCGGGTCGTTGTAGCGGTCCAGGAACTCGGCGTAATCCAGCGCCGCCGCCGGGTCCTCGGGAGCGCTGTGGACGGCGCCGAGCAGCGCGTGCTGAGCCGCGAGCGCCTCCCCTCGCGCCTCCAGGTCCCGTGCCTGCATGGCCGGCGCCTGAGCGGCCGCCAGGCTGGCGAATCCGGCCACAAGCAATGAAATCGAGGCGAAGGTCTTCATCGGCTAACAAGCTCCCCGGATGTCCTTCAATTTAGCACCTCGTCCGGAGTCGGTGCGGCGGGCGTGCGTGGCACCGACTGCCCGGCTGCCCGCAATCGGTACGCCGGGTTACTGACGGCCGTGGAGGGGAACGCAGGCTGGTGTTACACTGCACGACATGAAGAAGACGATTGCCCTCCTCGGGCTTACGCTGACGCCTTTGCTCGCCCAGGAATACAGGATCGCGATTGTCGGTCTGGTGCACTCGCACGTCTGGGGTCACCTGGATGCGATGGCGAAGGGCCAGACTCCGGCCAGACTCGTCGCCATCGCCGAGCCGAACGCCGAGCTGGCGGCCGAGGCGGGCAAGTCGGTGGGAGCCGGCGTGCGCTTCTTCCACGATTACAGGCGCATGCTGGACGAGGTGAAGCCCGACATCGTCTGGGCGTTTGTCGAAAACAACCGGCACCTGGAGATCGTTCGGGAGTGCACCCCGCGCAGGATCCAGGTGATGTTCGAGAAGCCGCTGGCCTCCTCCTACCGCGATGCGCTCGCCATCGAGCGCCTGGCCCACCGGCACGGCATTCGCGTCATGACCAACTACCAGATGGCGTGGTGGCCCGCCAACTATGCAGCCAAGGCGCAGGCCGATGCGGGGGCGGTGGGCCGGGTCTGGCGGCTGCGGGGCATCGTCGGTCACGGCGGCCCGGGCTCCCAGGGAGTGCGGAGCAAGTTCTTTTTCGACTGGCTGACCGACCCGGCGAAGAACGGCGCCGGAGCGCTGGTTGATTTCGGCTGCTACAACGCCCTGTGGTCGCTGTGGTACCTCGGCCGGCCCCAGACCGTTTACGCGCAGGTGAATCACCTGCGGCCCGAGACCTTCCCCAGGGTCGAGGACAACGCCGACCTGCTGCTTGGCTACCGGGACGGAGTGGGCATTTTCGAGGGTAGCTGGGATTTGCCGCGCGGCTTCCAGGACCTGGAGGTCTTCGGCCTCGGCGGCAGCCTCTATGTCACCGGCGGGAGGGTCGAGCTGCGGAAGGAGGACGGCGGGCCGCAAGAGGTCGCGCTGCCTTCGCTCGCGCCGGAACGCGCCGAGCCGGTGGCCTGCATGGTCCACTGCATGAGAAGCAACCGCGAACTGGACGGGCTGGTGGCGCTCCCCATCAACGTGGACGTTGTCGAGATCATCGAAGCGGCCAAGAAGTCTATCGCCACCGGGCGCGCAGTCGCGTTGTCGCGGGCGCCAGTGCCGGCGGCGAAGACGGCGGCCTCGGGAGCGCGCTGAGCAGTACCGGCCCCGCTCGCGCGCGCGGCATTGGAGGCCGTGGCGGGCACTGGCCGGCTGGGCCAGGATATGGGTCGCTCATGATCGACCCCTGCTGGCAGGGTAGGCCGGGGTAGGGTCGATCATGATCGACCCCTACCTCAGGCAGCCGTCGAAGAACGACACCAACAGACGGTTGAAGTGGTCCTGGGTCCGGCTCAGGTGGTGGGCCTTCTCGGGGTAGACCATGAGCTCGAAGCGCTTCCCCGCGCGCTGGAGTGCATCGGCCATCCGGATCGTGTTCTGGAACAGGACGTTGTCGTCCTCCAGGTTGTGCACCAGCAGCAGCCTGCCCTGGAGACCGGCGGCGGCGTTAACCGGCGAGCTCTTCTCGTATCCCTCGGCGTTCTCGGAAGGAAGCCCCAGGTACCGTTCTGTGTAGATGGTGTCGTAGAGGCGCCAGTCCGTGACCGCCGCGCCCGCCACGCCGCAGGCGAACACATCGGGCGCCTGGAGCATGGAATACAGGGTCATGAATCCGCCGTAGCTCCAGCCGCGGATGCCAACGCGCGCCGCATCCACAAACCCCAGCGAAACCAGGTGCCGGATGCCCTCCTTCTGATCGGCGAGTTCCCTGGCGCCGAAATTCCGGAACACGGCCGACTCCCACTGGTGGCCCCGCCCCGTCGAGCCGCGGTTGTCGAGCGACCAGATGATGTAGCCGCGCTGCGCCAGCGCCTGCTCCAGGTTGACGGCTCCGTACCAGCGGTTCGCTGCCCTCTGCACGCCCGGCCCGCCGTAGACCTCGACGATGGCCGGATACTTCCTGCCGGGCTCGAATCCCGCCGGCTTGATCAGCCGCGCGTAGAGCGTCGCGCCGTCGGAGGCGCGAACCGGCACGATCTCCGACGGCAGCACGTTGTACTCCTCCAGCGGCTTCCGCTCCGGCTCGGAGAAAACCGCCCACTGGCTGCCGTCGCTCGCGTGAATCGTCTTCCGGGTAGGCTCGGTCAGACTCGAGAAGGTGTCCAGGTAGTAATCGCAGCGCGGGCTCATCGAGATCGCATGCGTGCCGGCGGCCGCCGTGATCCGGCGCTTGTCCCGCCCGTCCAGACCGATGCGGTAAAGCTGCTGCTCGAGCGGGCTGGCCTCGCTCGAAACGTAGTAGACCTGTCCGGCCGCATCGTCCACGCACGCCACCGACGTCACTTCCCAATCGCCCCGGGTGAGCTGCGCGAGCGGCTGGCCGTCGCTCGCGTAGCGGTAGAGGTGGTTGAAGCCGTCCCGCTCGCTCGGCCACAGAAACTCCCTGCCGCCGCCGAGGAACCGGAAATGATCGCGGACGTTGATCCAATAAGGGTCGCTCTCGCGCAGAACCACCCGCGCAGCGCCGGTCTTGGCCTCCGTGAATAGCAGCTCCAGCCGGTTCTGAATCCGGTTCAGCCGCTCGACGGCGACGCCGGAGGAGTCGGGCAGCCAGTAGACGCGTGCCATGAGCATATCCCGCGTCTGCCCCAGGTCCATCCACTCGGTCCGGCCGCCGCCGGCCCGAACAATCCCCAGACGCACGTCCGCGTTCGGCTCGCCGGCCCTCGGATAGCGCTGCGGCTCGAGCACCGGGCGTACGCTCGTCAGGTCGGTCTGCGGGTAGAGGGGTTCGCGGCTCACATCGAACTGCAAGTAGGCGATCGAACGCGAGTCCGGCGACCACCAGTGCGCCGTCTCGAGCTCCAGCTCTTCGGGGTATACCCAATCCAGTTCGGCGTTGAGCAGGGTCGGAGTGCCGTCCTCCGTGAGGCGGGTGACTTTGCCCGAGGCGATCTCCAGCGTGTAGAGATCGTGGCCGCGCCGGAATGACACGCGGTTGCCGTCCGGCGAGAGCTTCGGGTCGCGCTCGGCCTCCGGTGTCGCTGTGAGCTGGCGCCAACCACCCGCGCCGATGCCGAAGACGAACAGGTCGCCGCCGGCGCTCAGCAGCAGTTCCCTGCCGGAGGGAAACCACTGGATCGTCTGCTCGCGCACGTGACGGTTCGCGAAGCCGAATCGCTCCGGCGGCGCGCCCTGGGTCGCGGCCGCATCGAGCCGATCGAGCGAGACCAGCGCCTGCTTGCTCCGCGCCGCGATGTCGTAGAGCCAGACCTTGCCGTCTTCCACGTAGGCAAAGCGGCTGCCGTCGGGCGCCCAAACGGGCGCAGCCGGCACGGGCGGCTGCGGCTGCGCGGCGACTGCCTCGAGCGTGACCGGCTTCTTCTCGGCCGCGAAAGCGGACGCCACTAATAACAGCGCTGCCAGGAAGCGTTTCATAGGCTCACCGATTGTAGCCTACTCCAACCGGCGCACCGAGACTCCGGAGCGCTCGTAGAGACTGCTGAAGCGCGCATCGTCGCGGGCGGCCTGCTCAGCCGCCGCGCGGTCCGCGCCGGCGAGTTCGGCATTGAAGTCCGCGCCTGTGAACAGGGCATGCGTCAACCGTTTCGCGCGCGCCAGATCGGCGGCCGAAGCGCACAACCGCAGGATGGCGCCGCGATCGCCGCGGTAGAGCAGCGTGGGGGGTATGACCAGCCGGCACGCGCGGCGTCCGGTATAGAGGTACAGCACCGGATCGCGGTAGGCCAGCACCGCAGCGTCGGGTGGCAGGCGCTGCCGAATCCACTCGTATGCGGGCCGGGCCCCAGCCAGCGCGGCCCGCTCGCGCCCCACGAAACCGGGCAGCACGGTCGCGAACGCCCGGCCGGTCTGCCAGAGGGCCGCCAGGGCCAGCGCGGCCAGGCACGCCCAGGCCGCCAGCGCGCTCACGCGCCCGAGGGCGTGCTGATGCCAGGAGCTGCGGATGCGGCGCAACAGGTTCAGTAGCTCGGAGAAGAAGCCGGCCAGCAAAACGGGATAGACCGGGAGCAGGAACCGCTGGTCCGGCATGAAGTTCCAGACCACCAGCAGCCCGAGGTATGCCGCCGTGAAGAGGTGATGCGAAGCTAGCCCGTTCTGGCGGGCCGCGCGCCACGTTCCGGCCAGCATGGCGGCCGCCAGCACCCACGCCAGGCCGCGTCCGGCCGGGCCGTCGCCCAGACCGAAGACCAGCATGCCGCCGAGGCTCGAGAGCAGGCTGTCGAGGTTGCGCCAGAAGATTATGGGCAGGTCCCCCAGCGAGGCTGTGCGCAGGTAGTAGCCCAGGTAATCCGTGTAGTACGACGCAGAATTGTCCAGAACGGGGGAGCCGTGCACTTGCCTCCACAGCAGCCAGCCGGCGATGCCGGGCGCCATGGCGGCGGCGAACGCCAGCGCGCGGCGGGGCTGCCGGCGAAGGAGAAAGGCCAGCGGGCCGGCGACGATCAGCAGCCCGCCTACCGACCGCGTCAGCCAGGCGGCCGAAGCCACCGCCCCGGCCGCTGCCGCCAGCCACCAGGGAGCTTGCGGCCGCCGCGCCCGCTCGATCAGCCCTAGCGCCAGCATGAGCAGGACCGAGAACGGCAGCTCCGAGAGCAGGCTGATGCCGCAGAGCGCCAGGAAGGGATTAACCGCCACCACCGCACACAGCGCCAGAGCGTGCCCCCGGCTCACACCCAGATCCAAGAACGCCAGCCGCGCGGCGGCGACGTAGAGCGGCGCCATGAGCCAGGCCGTGAGCGCGGCTAGCGGCAGGTTCTCCGGGAAGGCCGGGTTCAGCCGCCAGACGCCCGCCAGCAGCAGCGGGTAGAGCGGCGGGTACTTGGTCTCGAACGGTTCATCGGGCAGGCTCGCGATGCGGTACCCGCGTCCCTCCGCGATCGACTTGGCTGAGACCCAGTAGAGGGCGTCGTCGTGCAGGTAGCCCAGGTGCGGCAGGTCGCGCGAGCGCCACGCCAGCCACGCCGACGGCGCCAGCGCGAGACACACGACCGCCGCCGCGATCACGCGCCTCACAGGCCCCTATCGGCAGGCCGAGCGCCCGCGTGTAGAGGGCCGGGCAGGCGGCCCGCGCCCGGAGGTCCTCACAAAAACCGGGGCCAGACTACCACTTTTCGCGCTCGGAGCTCGCTGAAGACAATGGATTCGCGCAAGCGAAAAGTGGCTGTCTGTACCCGGTTTTTGTCGCGAGCCTAGCGGAAGTTATACGCCGCCGCGATGGCGCCATCCGCGCGCACCACCACCAGCGCTGCCCGTCCCGGATCGAGCGTCGTCTTCAACTCCTTCCCGCTGAGCTGGTCTCGGAACGCGACGGCTGCGCGCGTGCTGGATTCCGACGTCAGCACGTACAACGTCGCCTTCTCGAGCCGCGTCGGGCAAATGAGGATGCCCGGCTCCCTGACTGCGGTCGTGTACGCCGGGGTGATGCCCGCGCGCCCGATCGCAAAACGGTATATCTCGCCGATCACGTCGAGGTTGTCGCTCAGCTCCAGCGGCAAGGTGAAGTACTGGATGGTGCCTCTCCCGAATGGCTTCTCGATATAAGTGGCGCCGCCTTCGAGCGAAC
>JBEKLJ010000161.1:0-8175 GCA_050010255.1 Bryobacteraceae bacterium | reverse complement strand
CGGGCGTCGCCTGCTTGCCGACCGTCTGGAGCATGGCGAAGCCGTTCCCGGCTGACAGCCTATACCGTTAGCGTGCTCAGCTCCACCCGCGAGCGCACGCCTTCCACCACCACGATGCCGCTCTCGGTGACGTAGTGGCGCTTGCGGTCCAGCTCCGCATCGTAACCGATGACGGCATCCTCGGGCACCGTGACGTTCTTGTCCAGGATGGCGCGCCGGATACGGGCGCGCCGGCCGATGTCGCAGTTGTCGAAAACGATCGAGTCCTCGACCAGCGCGCCCGAGTGCACCCGGACGTAGCGGCCCAGCACGGAATCACGCACCACCCCGCCCGAGAGGATGGTGCCGCCTGAGACGACCGAGTCGATGGCTTGGCCGCGGCGGCCTTCCTCGTCGAAGACGAACTTCGCCGGCGGGTCGGAGTAGCCGGCGGTGATCAGCGGCCACTGGCGGTTGTAAAGGTTCAGCTCCGGCTCGACTGAGCGGATGTCCATGTTGGCCTCATAGTAGGCGTCGATGGTGCCGACGTCCCGCCAGTAGGCCGGCCTGCCCGGATCCTCGCCCGGAATCGGGCTGGTCTGGAAGTCGTAGGCGTAGACGGGCGCGCGCCCGATCAGGCCCGGCAGGATGTCCCGCCCGAAGTCGTGACTGCTTTCCTCGCTGGCAGCGTCGGTGTGCAGCTCCTGGAGCAGCACGCGGGTCGAGAACACGTAGTTCCCCATCGAGGCGTAGACGCGCCCGGCGTCGCCGGGCAGCGTGGGCGCGTCCGGGTTCTTCTCGTGGAAGCCCATGATCCGGCCGTCCGCCCCGGCCTCGATGACGCCTAACTCCCCCGCCTGCCGCTTGTCGACCGGGATGGCCGCCACGGTCACCGCCGCTCGCTTCTGCTCGTGGAACTCGATCATCTTGCGGATGTTCATCCGGTAGACGTGGTCCGCTCCGAAGATCGCCACGATGTGCGGGTCGGCCTGCTCGATCAGGTTGATGTTCTGGTAGATGGCGTCGGCCGTGCCCTGGTACCAGGTCGCGGCCGGCAAGCGCATCTGGGCCGGGACGGGGATGACGAACTGGCTCTTCAACAGGCCGGCGAACTGCCAGCCGTCGCGCAGGTGCTGGAGCAGGGACTGGCTCTTGAACTGGAGCAGGACGTAGATCGAGTACAGGCCCGAGTTGATCAGATTGCTCAGAACGAAGTCCACGATCCGGTACTTGCCCCCAAAGGGCACCGCGGGTTTGGCGCGTTCCCTGGTGAGCGGGTAGAGCCGGGTCCCCTTGCCGCCGGCGAGCACGAACACGAGCACGCGAAGTTGCATCTAGCCACTCCTGGCACTAGCCGGGCGCACTACTGCGATATGGTTCAAGGCGCTCTGCGCACTATTCTGTCACGGAAGAGGCCGCGCGGCGCGGCCTCGCGCGGCGTCTCGCTTCGAACGGCGTGAGAAGATCGGACTAGGCGGCCGACCGCCGCCCGCACTCAGGCTCAAGTGAAGCCGCCCTTGCCGCAGGCTGACGCCGACGGCGCTCCGCAGGGCGGTCTGGCACCCGCCCCGGCAACACGGCTGGCGAACACCGAGAGGAGGCGCTGAACCTCCCCCGACTGGCACGCCGGGCAGACCAGGCCATAGTCGGCGTCCTGCGTCCGCCGGAGTTGCTCGAAGGTCTCGCCGCAGGCTGAGCAGCGGTACTCGTATAAGGGCATTGCTTTACCTTTAGGTTACCTGATGCGGTGCGCCGTCCGGTGGTGACATCCGGGCTGGTTTCTTTACTCGCTTAACGCAGGAAGAACGATCAGGGCCGTCGGCCGGCCAGGCGGAGAAATGCGGAGCGGGCCAACTGGCGCGCCAGGGCGAAGGCACTGTCCAGTTCGAACGCGTATTCGAGGTGGCGCACAAACCCGGCCGAATTGCGGATCGGGGAGGCGCCACCTAGCGAGCGGCGCCAGCGCGCGTAGAACGACAGCAGGTCCTGCCAGGCCGTGCGGAGGGCGAAGGGATCGGAATCGCGGGCGAACTCGGCTGCGGCGGCAGCGCTGACCGCGGCGCCCTCCAGGCGGCTCAGCGCCTCCGCCGGGATGGGAGCGCCGAAATTCGAGCGCAGGAATGCCAGGGCCCGATGCAGGTAGGGGACGATGTCGAGGCCCGACGCGACTCCGGCCAGCCGGTCCCAGTCCAGGCTGGGGAAGCGGCGCATCAGCAGCACGGCATCCGCGATCCAGCGGATCGGCGGTGTCTCGCTCCAGACGATTCCGTGCGCGCACAGGTTGAGCAGGTGCGCGGTTGGGCTACAGGTTTGAAGTGGAATGCCTTGGAACTCAAGCGGCAGGGCGTCTTGCCAGAACAGTTCATCCGCCCTGGGGTGACAGCACAGATTCAGTGCGTGCCAGTGCAGGTCGATGCGGCCTCCCTCGGGGGCTTCGAAATCCATCGCATGGCGGAAGCGGAAGAAGCTCTCCCGGAGCGATCGCGGCCGCCAGTAGAGCGCCCGCCAGCCCGCCGACTCCAGCTTTTCCCAGAGCTGGAGGGCGCCGGAGGCGGGGACCAGAACATCGACATCGCGCATGGGGCGGCAGCCCGCGTCGGGATAGACCTGGAAGGCCAGTGCTGCGCCCTTCAACAGCAGGATCGGGGTGCGGGCAGTGTGAAACTCCTGGAGGAGCGGACGCACCTGGTGAAACAGCACCTGGTTCCTGGACCAGGCCTGACGATGCACGCCCCTCAGCGTACTGGACTGTACGCCCTTGTAGCCCTGGGCGGCAAGATTGCTGTAGACCAGCGGGAGCAGGCGGAAAGACCCGTCGTCAGCATGGTCCAGGCCGCCCTTGCGCTCCCACTGCTCCCAGGCCGCGGGGGCCTCCGGCCCCTCGCTCAGCGCGGCTCTCAGCAGCAGCATCTGCGCGGACGTGGGCAGGCAGCCCGCGGTCTGGCAGGCGTTCACCGGCCGCGCTCCCGGCGCCGTTCCAGCGCGGCGCGGACCACCCTGGCGTAGTCCGGGCGCGCGTCGCGCTCGCGCACCCCGCTGTTGTCCCCGTGAATGCGGCGGTGCAGCACGGGTTCGGGCAGGATGGCGCTCTTCAAGCTCAGCTCCCGGGCACGCGCGCACCAATCGATGAACTCCCCAACCCGCAGATCCGTGCGGAACCATCCGACCCGGTCGAACAGACTCCTGCGTATCAGCGCGGCGCCGGGCACCAGGCCGGACGCTGCCGGGCTTTCGGCCACTTGACCGTCAGTGGCGCGGCGAAACTCGATGACTTGGCCGAACACCAGGTCCAGTGATTCATCGTCCGCCAGCAGGCTCATCTGGCGGGACAGCTTGTGAGGGGTCCAGAGGTCGTCGGCGTCGAGAAAGGCCAGGAAGTCGCCCTGCGCCGCGGCCACACCCGCGTTTCGGGCGGCGCCGATGCCGGCGTGAGCTTGAGCCAGGACCCGGACCGGCGGCCCGAACGGCCGCGCCACCTCGGGCGTATTGTCGGTCGAGCCGTCGTCAACCACGATCACCTCCAAAGGCCGATAGTCCTGTTGGAGAACGCTGCGGAGCGCTTCCTCGATGTACGGCCCCGCGTTGTACGCCGGAATGACCACGCTGACGAGCGGCGCGGAATCCTCACTCATCGGTCCGCCGCTTCTCATCGTAACTCGACCAGGGGGGAAGATCCGTGGCGACGCCGCCTTTCCGGCGCCGGCGCTGGAGAGACTTGTGGATGACCAGGGTCGGGATCAAGTTGCGCTGGGGCACGTCGCGGGTCATGTTGGCGTCGTGCATCCGGTAGAGCAGGGTCACCTCGGCCAGCACCAGCATCTTCAACCCCGCTTCCCGCGCGCGCAGGAACCAGTCGTGGTCTTCGCTGTAGCGCAGCGTCTCGTCGAACAGCCCCACCACGTCGAAGGCCCGGCGGCGGTAGACGGCAGCGCCAATGTGGATGCCTGGCAACGTTCGGTCGGGTCCCTCGAACCGCAGATCGGGAATCTGGCCTCCCCGGAGCTCGACGTACCGAACGCGGCCACTCACCACATCCAGCGCGGGATCCTCGAGCAGCCGGCCCACCTGCAAATCCAGCCTCCCCTCCGGCCATTGGTCGTCGGCGTCGAGGAAGGCGATGATCTCGCCGCGCGCCTGGCGCAACGCCACATTGCGCGCCGCGGACGGACCTCGATTTTCCTGGCGCAGGTACCGCACTTCCGGCCCCAAACCCGGCGCGATTTCCGGCGTGGCGTCGGTCGAACCGTCGTCAATCACGAAGATCTCCAGCGGCTCGTAGCGCTGAGCCCGGACGGTGGCGACCGCCTCGGGCAGGAAGCGAGCGGCGTTGTAGCAGGGAATGATGACGCTCAGCAGGGGACGGCTCATGGCGCCTCCCGGCGGCCAAGCAGTTCCAGGATCTTCATCGGGATCTGGGGCAAGTCGGTGCCGACTTCCAGCACGTAGGACGGGAGCTGGCGCACCAGCGCGCCGATCTTCGCGAACGCCTCTCGCTCGGCGCCCGGCAGGTGGTACAGCGTGGTCGGCGCCAGCGCCCGGACGGCTTCCGCCGCCTTGGCCCGGCGCAGGACGGTGTCCCGGCGGCCCGTTACGCGCGGCGTCACCAGCGCCCGGATGGGAAAGCCGCCGGTCAGCTTGCCGGGCCGCCAGGAGCGGAGGAAGACCAGCGCCTTCTCCCGATCCAGGCGGTCGGGGTTGTCCAGGAACGCCCGCATGGCGGGTATGCGGCCGAGGTTGTCCACCTCTAGCTTGGCGGTGCCGTATAGGCAGAAGACATGGGGGGAGGGAGCGTGCTGCACCAGTACGTAGTCGTCTCCCGCGTACAGCAACTCCGACTCGAGACAGGCCAGCGCGGTAGTGGATTTTCCGCAGCCACTCGGGCCGGCAATCAGAACCCCCCCCTCGGCCAGCCCCACCGCCGCCGCGTGGACGGGTTGAAACGGCAGCTCCTCAAACCACCAGTGAAACACCGTGCGCAACGGGAAACTGCGCTCCCAATACGGGACCTGACCTGCATCGGCCACCCAGTACACGGCTTGGCGCCGTTCCCGGTCCAGCACTAGCAGGACGTCGGCGCCCTGCTGAAAAGCGGTACGGAAGCGCTTGGTGTTGAAGCCGGCAATCTCGCCGCGCGGCGAATAGGCGCTCGCGTCCCAGGCCGCCCTCAAGGCAACGCCAGTGGTCGCGGTGTCGAAAAGGCAGACGGTGAGGTCCGGAGCTGCCTCCTCGAGCGTCGCCAAATGCTCGAGCGCCGGTGTTAGCCGCTCCTCCAAGGCACGCCCCGCAAAGCGTAGCCGGGCAATCCGATCCACGATGCGGAACCGCCGTTCCACCAGACCGACGCCAGCCGTCGCGGCCTCGAAGCGCGCCAGCGCCTCCGCGAAGAACTGGCCCGGCTTGGAGTTCAAGGTGTTTCCGCGGGTCGGCTGGGCCACCCTGCCTCGTCCACGTCGTGAATGGGATCCAGCAGGAACAGATCTTGCATGTCGGTATACACGGAGATGGAGGGCGGCGCCCAAGTGCACACGACCTCTTCCGGAACGGCCTGCGGTTCTACCCCATCCGCGGAAGGCGAAATCAGGCCTTCCTGCATCAGCTTTCCCCAGAATTCCAGAACCTGCCTCCGGGCTTCCGGCGGGGCCCCAGACTGGAGAACGCGCTCGACGGCCTCCGCGGGCGTCGCGCCGAGCTCGGCCAGGCGCCAAATCATGGCGCCGGCGCGGTCCAGGCTGTAGTACGTTCCTGATTCCAGATTGATGACGACCAGCTCGTCGTCAAAGGACTGCCACACTATCTTCGGACTCGCAACGCAAAACCTCTCCGTCGCCGCAACCGTCACTGAATCCAAAACACGTCCTCCCCAAAAAAGTCGCGCTCACAAGCCCACTCCATTGAGCCGGAGCGCATTGGAAATCACGCCCACCGAACTGCAGGTCATCTCCACGCTGGCCAGGACCGGGCTCAGCACCAACCCTAGCGTCGGACAGAGGACGCCCGCGGCAACAACTACTCCCAGGATACTGTAACCAGGATTTCCGCTTTGCCATCCTGGCCAGCATTGATTGTATATCCAATCGCATCCGGCGCTCCGACGGCAGGCATTCTGGGAGCGGCGACACCGGTGTTCTCCGAACCCTCCCAAGGAGCGGTTGCCTGTCACAATAGAGCTTTTGCTCTAGGAGTTTACTACCCCACTACCCACCACAACACCTGTGTCCCCCCCCACCGCTACCAAGTTCGGGTTTGAAAACAACGGTATCATTCAAGGCTTAGCTGTTCGCTGCTCTTCTGTGGGTACCCACCGCAGAGTGGGTGCAGCGCTGCGGATCCTTAGATGTCACGCTACACGGCTTACGGACTGCTCATCGAATCGGAATTGCCGTTGCCCGAGCTGAGGCCGGACGGCCAGCTGGCGGACGTCTCGATCCGCCGCGGCTCCATACAGTTACCGGCGGGGGGGCCGGCAGGGGATCGGCAGCGCTGGGTCCGCGACGGAGTCGTGTATCTGTCCTGCAGGCGGCGCGGTGCTCTCAGAATTGCCGCCGGGAGCGAGATCCTGGTGAGTCCGGCGCCGGGCGCCGACGAGCGCATCATCCGCAACTGGGTACTGGGCCAGGGTCTTGGCATCATCATGCACCAACGCGGGTTCCTGGTGCTGCACGCCAGTGCCGTGGAATTCGAGAAATCGGCCGTTGTCTTCGTGGGCGGGTCCGGAAGCGGCAAGTCCACACTGGCGCTGGCGATGTGCCGCCAAGGCCACGGCGTGCTGTCCGACGACTACGCCGTCATCTCGACAGCCCCGGATCCGCCGCTGGTCCAGGGCGGCTTCCCGCAGTTGAAGCTTCGTCCCGACTCCCTCGCCGGGCTGGGCGCCGCCTCGCCGCAGTCGACCGGGCATCGCGTGTCGGAAGAGAAGCTCGGCTGGAACATTCAGGCGCAGTTCGCCGCCGGGCCGTTGCCGCTGCGAGCTGTTTACGTGCTCCGTAGCGGCGATGCTGCGGGCATTGTCGAGATTCCGGCTGGCGCGGCGCCGGCCGAGCTGGCGCGCCACTCTTTCCTGGCGGCCTCGCTCAGCGCCTCCGAGGTCAGCGCAGACTGGCTGGGGCGATGCGCCGAGCTAGCGGCCAAGGTGCGCGTTGCGATGCTCCAGCGGCCCACTCAATTCGACGGCCTGCCGGATCTGGTGCGGCTGACAAAGGGAGACCTTGAACGTCACACTGAGGAGACAACACCCGGCGGGGTCCGGCCGCGAAGAGCGGCTCCTGCTGGAGTGCGCACGCATTCCCGACCCGAGCCAGAGTCCGTGCCCGACTGAGCTGGCGCCCGATCTGGACTGGGCGCGCCTGTTGACTCTCGCTGGACGGCACCGGCTCATCCCGCTCGTGCATCGCCGGCTCGGCGAGCGACGGGACGAGGTGCCGGAGTCCGTCTGGGGTGAGCTGGACGGCCGCGCGCGCGCCATCCGCGAGCGCAACCGGAAGCTGACCGCCGAACTGATTCGGGTGCTGGCGGAGTTCGAGCGCGAGGGAATACGCGCGGTCCCTTTCAAGGGCCCGGTGCTGGCCGCGTCGGCGTACGGAGACATCGGGCTGCGCCAGTTCTCCGATCTGGACGTGCTGGCGCCGCGGCCCGACCTGCCACGGGCCGCCGGCCTGCTCACGCGTCTGGGCTACTCGCTCAAGCACCGCTCGCCGCGGGCGCGCGATGCCATCTTTCTGCGCACCGAGTACCATTACACGTTCGTCGATCCCAGCAGTGGCGCCGAGATGGAACTGCACGGGGATGTGGCGCCGTGGTTTCTGTCGGTCTCTCTCTCGATTGAGGAGTTGTTCTCGCGGCTGGAGACGGTGGTTCTTCAGGACCACGCGGTGAAGAGCCTCGCCGCCGAGGACTTGCTGCTCATCCTGTGCGTTCACGGCGCCAAGCACTCCTGGCACTGCCTGGAGCTGGTCTCCAGCATCGCGCGGCTGGTGGCGTGGCGCCCCGATCTGGACTGGCAGACGACCCTCCAGCGCGCACAGCGAATCGGGGCCAGGCGGCTGCTGTTGACCGGCCTTACCGTCTCCCGGCAGATGCTGGGGGCCCCGCTGCCGGAAGCGATCACGGCGGCCGCCGGGGCCGACGCCGAGACGCAAGCGCTGGCCGCCGATATCGCCGCACGCTACCTGGGCGAGGCGCGGCGAGGGCCGGAGTTCA
>JBEKLJ010000160.1:0-8175 GCA_050010255.1 Bryobacteraceae bacterium | reverse complement strand
AAGACCGGGCCGTCGATGAACTCGCACAACCACCCCATGTTCGGCAGCGTGGGCGCATGGTTCTACAATGCCCTGGCCGGCATCAATCCCGACCCGCAGGCGCCGGGCTTCGAGCGCGTGCGCATCCAGCCGCGCGTGGTCCGGGACCTGGCATGGGCGTCTGGTTCGATCGAGACGCTGCGCGGGACCCTGGCCGCCTCCTGGCGCCGCACCGAGAGCGGCCTGCGGCTTCAGGTCACGGTCCCGGTCGGCAGCACCGCACAGATCGTGATCCCGAAGCTGGGTCTCGACGACATCGTCATACAGGAGTCGGGCCAGGTGGTCTGGAAGAACAGTGCTTACCAGCCGGGCGTCGCGGGTCTGTCGGCGGCAACGGACAACAAGAGCGAGGTGGTTCTCACCGCCGGTTCGGGCACTTACGACTTCGAGCTGACGGGAATCTGAGCCGCTACGTCCATCGGGGGACGATCAGGCCCGTGTGGAATGGCCGGGCTCTCCGCGCTACCGCCCGCCGTAGGCAGGCAGACGGCGAATCTCGAGCCCCGGCCCGGCTCGGTCTCCACCAGGATGGCTCCCCCGCTCTGCTTGACGATGCCGTAGGCGGTCGAGAGCCCCAGGCCGGTGCCCTTGCCCGGCTCCTTGGTGGTGAAGAAAGGCTCGAAGAGGTGGCTCTGGACCTCGGGCGTCATGCCCGTGCCGGTGTCGCTGACGATGAGCTGGGCATAACGGCCGGGCGCCAGCTCACCGGCCCCGTGGCCGTTAATCTCGGCGTGCCCGGTCTGGAGGGTCAGGCGGCCGCCGCGCGGCATCGCATCGCGCGCGTTGATCACCAAGTTCAGGATCACCTGCTCGATCTGGCGCGGGTCGGCCAGGATCGTCTCCGGCCCACTGCCCGTGCTGATCTTCAAGTCAATGTCCGCGCCCACCAACTGGCGCAGCAGGTCCTCCGTGCCGAGCACGAGCGCGCTGAGATCGACGCGCTGCGGCTGAAGCTTCTGACGCCGGCCGACGGCGAGCAGGCGAGTGGTGAGCGCGCCGGCGCGCTCGATCGAGGCCAGGATCTCGGCTGCCTGCTCCCGCACCGCACTCGTAACCCCGGGGTCCTGGTGGACCTGTTCCGCGTAGGCGGCGATGACGGTGAGCACATTGTTCAGATCGTGCGCCAGCCCGCCGGCCAGCCGGCCCACGGCCTCCATCTTCTGGGATTGTATAAGTTGTTCCTGGAACCGCTGGCGCTCCGCCATCTGCGCCCTCAGCTCGGCGTTTGCCGCGGCCAGCTCGGCCGTGCGCTCCGCGATGCGCAACTCCAGCTCGTCCCGGGCACGCGCCAAGGCTTCCTGGGCCAGCTCACGCTCCGCGATCTCGCGCCCTAGCTCGCGGTTGGCGTCCTCGGCCTGACGCGCGCGCCGGGCGGCGGTCTGCCCGAGCCGCACTGCCGCTGCGCCAAGCGCCGCCAGCAGCAGGCCCGCGATGACGACCACCAGCGGCAGCTCGCGTCGCTGGACCGCGAGCGTCGGCTCCCCAGGCCATACGCGAACCGTCCAGGACGCGTTGTAGAGCCGGACGGGAGCGGTGCTTGCCCACACCTCACCCGCTCGGTTCGGGCCAGCGTAGCGGCCCACACGCCCGGTCCCCGCCATCAGCTCGACGGAGTAGTCTCCCAGGCCGGTAGCGGCGGTGTCGAGCACCGCCGAAAGGCGGAACACACCCACAGTGCACCCGGCGTAAGAACCTCCGGAGAAAAGGGGGACCACAGCCGCCACGGCTGCCGTTCGATCCGGCAACCCGAACCAGGGGCTGAGCACGGCCTGGCGGCTGGACTGCGCCAGCGCGATGGTCGGCGCCAGCGCCGCGGCGTCAATGACGGGCGCAGCAGCGTCCGGTCCCACCACCGAACGGACGCGCCCGGATGGGTCCAGCCAGCCTAACGCATAGTAGCCCCGCAGGTGCGCTACCTGGAGCTGGGCGTCCAGTGCCCACTCCTCCGGCGCGCGCTGCCCGCGCACCTCCCAGCGGCGCGCCATCCGGACCAGCCCCAGGATCCTTGAGCCCACCGCCTCGGTGACATCGCCCGCCGCGTCGGCCACCATCATCTGCGTCGCGTGCCGGATGTGGGAAGCATCGTGCGCTGCCAGCGTGTGTCCCAGGTACAGGGCAAGAGCGAGTACCACGCCAGCAACCACCGAGGGAGCTATCCACCCCCGCATGGACCTACTCCAAATGCGATGACCCACTACCTGCATTCGGGTTATCCCCCACTGAGTGTACACCCACGCCGACTCTAAAGCCAGCCTGTTATGGTCGGGATGGACAAAGTGTTAAAGCAAGGCTCTATCGAATTCGCTCGTCGGCACGCCTTCTTCGTTAAGCGCCATGGAATCAATAAGTCATCGATTGAGCCACGACCCCGAGGGAGTGGCCGAGGGCGGCTCTCCGAACGCTGTTCAGGCGGCCGGGTCGAGCCTTCCAGCTCATGGGCGGCGCCGATCCCTCTGGAGCTGCAGCGTGACGGTGCCAATAGTGTAGAACGGCAGACGGATGCGGATCTGAACGGGCAGGCGGCGGGAGTCGTCGGTGAGCCAGACCAGCAGCCGCCCGCTACGCCGGTAGAGGACGTTGTTGAACAGGAACGCCTCGTAGCGGATTGTCTGGTAGGCGCCCGCATCCGTCCGGATCGTCTCCCGCTCCTGGGCCTCGACCCGGACCATGACGGCGCGCTTGCCATCGCTGACCGGCATCTCGATCGACTGGCCCGGCTCGAGGCGCATCGCGCGGAGGCGGTAGAGCGCCCCGATGACGTCGTGCTCGCACGGGCGGATGTCGATCTCCTGCGTCGAGACGGCGTTCGTCACCAGGTCGCGCGCGGTGAGGCTGGCTTTATGGCCCGCGCCGTCGAAGACGACGCTGGTCTCGCGCCGGCGGCTGCCTTCGCTGGCTCGAAGCAGCGAGCTGATCAGGCAGAGCTGAGAATCGGCCAGCGAGGAGTAGTCATTACTCACCCGGTAGAATCGGGAGACCAAGCCGGCCGACTCCACGCGCAGGCGGGCGGCCCAGCCGGCCCTCCCGCCGGCCTCGGCCGACGCCCAAGTCAACTGCGCGCTGCCGGCGTGAATCAGCCGCCACTCGGCCCTGTAGCTGAGCACCTCGCTCGCCGACAGCGGCCGCACCACCCCCTCGGGCGCCTGCGGGGCCGCGCACACCGCCGCCACCAGCGCCAGCCACGGGAATCGAAGCCGGCAAAGCCGCATTAACCCGATCTTCTCACACGCCTTCGGCTGCGGCTTGCGGGAGGCTGGCAACCGGCGGGTCTTCTGGTATTCTGAGACTCCGGTGATTGCGACTCCAGCGGAAGCGGCTCGGCCCAAGGTTCTTATGCTGGCAGCGGGGCTGTGCGTGCTCCTGCTTGCGGCCCAGTTCGCGACCTTGCTCCACTGCCGCCACGAGTTCGCGCAGGTCGAGTCGGTTGTGGCGATGCACTCCCTGATGCTGGCGCATGGAGAGGGCCTCTATTACGATCTCCAGCACTACCCCTATACGGTCTCGCCCTACGGGCCGGTCTTCTATTCGCTGTCCGCCGGCCTCTACCGTCTAGGATTGCCGGCCCCGATCGGGGGAAGGTTGCTTTCGTTTGCCGCGTTCGCCGGGATCATTGCACTGTGCTGGCGGTTGTTGCGGCTCCACACAACGAATCAATGCGCCGTCTGGACTGGAACGCTGTTGATTGCCTCCTTTCCGCTGCTGGTGGGATGGGGCACGACAGGGCACGTGGACGTGCTTGCATTGTTCTTTTCGCTGGCCGCGTTCTACTCCTTCTCGCTGTTCCGGGCGCGCGGCAGAGCCGGCTACCTGGTGCTGGCGGCGGTCTTCCTGATTCTGGCCGTCTTCACCAAACAGACAATGATCGGGGCTGGCATCGCGATTCTGCTGCTGCTGGCACTGGACAACCGCCGGCGGGCCATGGTTTTTGCGCTCGCTGCCGGCGTCTGCGGCATCTCTCTGGCTCTGGCTTTGAACCAATACACCGGCGGCCGCTATTTCGACAACGCCATCCGGGCGAATCTCAACCCCATGAGCGCGCACAAGGCGCTCCTGCAGGCAGAGGCGCTATTATTCTATGGAGGGTGGCTGATCGTCTTGGCCGGCGCCGGCTCTCGGCGCGCGTTCCGCGGCGGCATCCATCCCTTGTATGCGTATCTTGGGTCCGCAGCGGCGGTTCTGGCAGTCACGGCGCCGAAGGTCGGCTCGGACCTGAATTACCAACTGGAAGTCATGATCGCTCTCGGCCTTTGCGCCGGGTGGACGCTGGGGCAGATCAACTTCTCTCCGCCGCGCTTCCGCGGGCGACCGACCCTGCTCGAGATCGTGCCACTGGTCCAGATTGCGCTCAGCTTCGCTTTTTGCGGACAGGTCGCGTACGACCGCTGGGGGCGGGAGTTGCTGCAGCGGGAGGAGACGGCGCAGTTGGCGCCCTATCTCGGGCGGACACACAGCCGTGCGCTAGCGGTGCAAACGGATCCGCTTTTGCAGTTGCGCGGCCGCATCGAGGTCGAGCCGCTGATCTATACGCTTCTCGTGGATAGCGGACTCGTGAACCCCGAGCCCGTCCGGCGGGACCTGGCCAACGGCAAGTTCGCGCTCGTGGTCCTGTTCGAGGACGTCTTTGACCCGCATCGAGCGCCTCTGGATCGAGAGATCCCTTCGCTGCCGAAGTCCCACCTGAAGGAGATGCGGGAGCACTACCGGCTGGTAAGGCACATTCCCGGGCCGTACCTGAACGGCGACTACGTCTATGAGCCGATAGGAGCCGCCGAGGCAGCACACGAATGAAGCCGCGGTGAGCCGGCCAGGGGCAACTTGAGTATCATGGGCAGACTGGTGAAGTGGCGGAAGCGACGATGGGCGTGAAATCGCAAGGGTATCACGGGGTGCGGTTTACTTATGATCCCGGCCGCGCAGCGGTCTGGCGTGAGGTCTGCCGCTATCTGCAGCCCTACGTCCATGCCGAGGAGGCGCTGCTCGAACTTGGCGCCGGTTACGGCGAGTTCACCCGGTTCATACACGCCCGCGAGAAATGGGCGCTGGACCTCAATGCGGAGTTGACCGCCTATTGGCAGCCCGGCGTGCGCCCACTCGTACAATCGGCGCTCGACCCCCTGCCGCTCAAGCCGGGCAGCATCGGCACGGTCCTGGCCTCCAATTTCTTCGAGCACTTCACGATCGCCGAGGGCGAGGCGATTCTCGCCGAGGTGCGCCGCGTGATCGAGCCCGGAGGGCGGCTGATCGTGGTGCAGCCGAATTTCCGGCTGGAGCCTCGCCGCTATTTCGATGACTACACACACAAGACCATGTTTACCGACGCTGGCTTCAGAGACTTCCTGTGCACCCTCGGATGGAAGATCGTGCGCGTGGAACCGCGCTTCCTGCCGTTCAGCATGAGCAGCAAGCTGCCCAAGTTCGGATGGCTCGTGGCCTTGTACCTGGCGCTCCCATTCCGGCCATTCGCCGGGCAATTCCTGTTGGTGGCGGAGGCGCCCCAAGGGACTGCTTAACTGACACCACCAACTATGTGGCACGGACAAACGGTAGCGGTTATCCTTCCGACGTACAACGAGAAGGATTCGATCCGCGAGTGCATTTTGGATTACTTCGGGTCGGGCTTTGTCGACCAGATCATCGTCGTCAACAACAATGCCGCGCCGGGCACTTCTGAACGCGTCGCCGGCACGGGCGCCATCGAGGTCTTCGAAGCGAAGCAGGGGTATGGCCATGCTCTGCTCCGCGGCATGGATGCTTGTACGGCCGACTTGATTGTGTTTTCCGAGCCGGACGGAACCTTCCGCGGCGAGGATGTCTTGAAGTTGCTCGTATACTCCGGCGACAAGCCGGTCGTCTTGGGAACCAGGACCAGCCGTGAGTTCATTTGGGCCGGGGCGAATATGGGCTGGTTCCTGCGCTGGGGCAACTGGGCCGTGGCGAAGCTGACCGAGGTGCTGTTCAACTCGACCATTCTCACCGACATGGGCTGCACCAAACGCCTTCTATCGCGCGAGGCACTGGCGCTGATTCGCCCGCACCTGACGGTCGGCGGGTCGCATTTCGGCCCGCAGGTTCTGCTGGAAGCCATTGCCCACCGGATCCCGTTTGTCGAGATCCCGCTCAATTACCGCAGACGGGTCGGAGTCTCTTCCGTCACCGGCAACTTCTGGAAAACATTCTGCCTGGGCTGGCGAATGGTTTTCCTCGTGCTCGGCTACCGGTTCGGACTCCACCGGCGGCGGCGCACCCTGTGGAGCGAGCGGCCGCACGGCAACGGCCGGCGGACTTCGGAGACCTGATACTACCCGGCGCCGGCCGCGCGGCGATGCGCTTCCGGCGGTGCTAGCCGCACGGCGGTGCGGCTCCGCCGCAGGTGCGTGCTGCGGGTGTAAGGCAGCCGCCCCCTGGCGGTCGCCGGCGCTGATCGGGCAGCGGCTTTCGCCGGGTGCGCGACATAAATGTGGAGCCGAACCCTCGGCGCCAGGTTCTTCTGCGGCTGGCGAGTCGCGCTATGATACGCTGGCCTGTGATGCAGCTTCCCGACGCCTTTCTCTCGCTGGGCGAGGACAGTTTCGCGCAACTGGTGCGCCAGATCTCGATCGGAAAATTGAAGACCTACCAGCTCTACGAGGCCTTCAAGACGCGCGCGCACCTGGAGAAGCTGAACACCGAGAGCCTGCGCAAAAGCGTGCCACGGTTCTGGGCCCGGCTCGGCGAGCGCGACGACGAGCTGGCCAAGGAGCTGGCCCAAGCCATCCTCATCTGCCACCTGCAGATGATCGGCGCGGTGCTGGACTTCGTGGGCATCCCCAACCGGGACGGCTTCTTCGACAAGAACCTGGACCCGGGCAAGTACCTGACCGAGGGGTGGCAGCAGCGCGTCTGGGAGAAGTTCCGCGGGACGTATCCGGAGCCCGTGCTGCGGTTGTACATCAATCACCTGGCCTGGGAACTGGCGAAGACGGAGCAGCCGTTCGTGCCGGCATCGGGCTCATCCCTCTAGGCATAAATGTGCTTCCTATGGTATGCTTTTATGCATGAGGACCACGATCGAGATCAGGGATGAGTTGTTCCGCCAGGCCAAGAGGCGCGCCGCCGACGAGGGCGCGCCGTTGCGGCAGGTCGTGGAGAGCGCCCTCCGGCTGTACCTGAGCGTGCGCGGCAAACGCGGCCCCTACCGCTTCAAGTGGGGCACGGATCGCGGGCGGCTGTTACCGGGTGTCGTCATCGAGGACCGGGACGTCCTGTTAGACATCATGGAAGGCCGCCGGTGATTGCCGTCGATACCAACATTCTGGTGTATGCCCGCCGTGCGGAGATGCCCTTTCATAACGCAGCCCGGGACTTGCTGAGGCAGTTGTCGGAAGGCGAGACAGCCTGGGCTGTGCCCTGGCCCTGCCTGTACGAGTACGTTCGGGTGGTCACGCATCCGCGCGTCTTCGATCCTCCGACCACGCTCGAGGCGGCGCTGTCGGACGTCGAGCACCTGCTGAGTTCGCCCGCCATCGTCGTGATCGGAGAAGGGCCGGGGCACTTTGCCGCCATGCGGCAGGCGCTAGTCTCCTCGGGCGCCACCGCCAATCTGGTCCACGACGCCCACATCGCCGCGCTGTCGATCGAGCATGGCGTGAGGGAGCTGTGGACGGCCGACCGGGACTTCTCGCGGTTCCCCGGCCTGCGGGTGCGGCACCCGTTCGCATAGCGCAGCCCGGCCCTGCGATACACTAAGTAGTTTCCCAAGATGCCGGAATCGCTCTTGTCGCTCGAATCCACGCTCAGCGAAGCGCAGGCACGGGCGCGCGAGCGCATCCGGGCGGCGGCCAGAGCCGGGGAACTCGAGGCAGTTCGCGTCGAGGCGTTGGGCCGCAAGGGGACGCTGGCGCAGATCTCCAGGCAGCTCGGCCAGCTCGCCCCGGAAGAGCGGGCGCGGCTGGGCAAGCTGCTCAACGCGGCCAAGGAGACGCTGGAGGCCGCGCTGGCGGCCGGCAAGGCCGAGTTCGACAAGAAGACGCTGGCGGCGCGCCTGGACTCCGAGTGGCTGGACCTGACTCTGCCCGCGCCGGGGCCGCGGCCAGGGAGCCTGCATCCGGTCACGCAGGTGCAGATGGAAATCGAGGACCTGTTCAGCTCGCTGGGCTT
>JBEKLJ010000159.1:0-8180 GCA_050010255.1 Bryobacteraceae bacterium | reverse complement strand
GACCACCCGGCCGCCGCAGACGGGGCACTGGGCCGGCATGTGGAAGGGCATACGGGACGAGCCGGGGGCGCTGACGCGGACCACCTTGGGGATCACGTCGCCCGAGCGCTCGATGACGACCGAATCGCCGACCTGAAGGCCGAGCCGCTCGATCTCATCCTCGTTGTGAAGCGTGGCGCGCGAGACCTTGACGCCTCCGACCTCGACCGCCTTCAGCTTCGCCACCGGCGTGAGCGCGCCGGTGCGGCCGACCTGAACCTCGATGCCTTCCACGACCGTCTCGGCCTGCCGCGCCGCGTACTTGAAGGCGATGGCCCAGCGCGGCGCCTTCGCCGTCCAGCCCAGATCGCCCTGCTGGGCGATGGAGTCGATCTTGGCGACCACGCCGTCGATCTCGTACGGGAGCGTCTCGCGCCTGGACTCCCACTCGCGGCAGAACTGGAGCAGCTCCTCGACATCCGCGCACAGCCGGCGATGGGGGTTGACCTTGAAGCCCATCCGCTCGAGCGCGGCCAGCGACTCCCAGTGGCTGGGGTAGTGCGGCTGGCCGTTCACCAGCAGGAAGTAGGGGTAGTAGTCGAGGCGGCGCGCGGCGGTGATCTGCGGCTCCAGCACGCGGATGGAGCCGGCGGCGGCATTGCGCGGGTTGGCGAACCGCGCCAAGCCCTGCTCGTCGCGTTCGGCGTTCAACCGCTCGAAGGCCCGGCGGTTCAGGATGACCTCGCCGCGCACCTCCAGCTCGGGGAGCGTCGTCTCGACGCGCAGGGGCAGAGAGCGGATGGTGCGGGCGTTCTCGGTGACGTCCTCCCCCACCAGACCATCGCCGCGGGTTATCGCCTGGTGGAGCAGGCCGCCGCGGTAGTGGACCGCCATCGAAAGCCCGTCCATCTTCAGCTCGGCGGCGTAGCGGTAGGGCGCCGTGCCGAGGAGCTGGCGCACGCGGCGGTCGAAATCGCGCAGCTCGCCTTCGTCGAGCGCGTTGTCCAGGCTCAGCATGAGCGTGCTGTGGCGCACCTTGACAAAGCCCTCGCGCGGCTTGCCGCCCACGCGCCGGGTGGGCGAATCGGGCGTAACCAGCTCGGGGTGCGCGGCCTCGAGTTCCTGCAAGCGCCGCATGAGCCGGTCGTATTCGGCGTCGGAGATCTCGGGCTGGTCGAGCACGTAGTACTGGTGCTCGTGATGCCGGATCGTCCGGCGGAGCGTTTCGATCTCGGCCTGGGGGTCGGCCGCGCCGCCGCTTCTGCCCTGGTTCGCCATCCGCTGTTTATTATAGTTGTACGTCCTGGAGGTCTTAGGCTATCGCTCTCTACAAGAATATCGGCCTGATCTACAACTCGACCGCCGGGGCGTTCCGCTGGCGGCCCGGCCTGGTGGCGCGTGTGGCCGGCGCGCTCACGGCGGCGGGCCACGGGGTGACCGCGGCCCCCACCGAAGGCGCCGGGACGGCGGGCGAGATCGCTAGGGAGCGCATCGCCTCCGGCGCGGACCTGATCCTGGCGCTGGGCGGCGACGGCACGCTCAACGAGATCCTGCCCGGGGTCGCCCACACGGATGTGCCGCTGGGCCTGATTCCGGCGGGGACGGCCAACGTCCTGGCGCGCGAGCTCGGGCTGGGCGTCAATGCCCTGAAAGCGGCGCGGAGGATCGGCGAGTGCGTGCCGCGGCGCATTGCGCTGGGGCTGCTGCGGTGCGAGCCCGGGCCGCAATCGCGGCATTTCCTCCTCATGGCCGGCGTGGGGCTGGACGCCCACATCGTCTACCAGCTCAGCCTGCCGCTGAAGGCGCGGCTGGGTCAGGCAGCCTACTGGGCCGCGGGGCTCCGCGAGCTGACGCGGAAGCTGGATGAATTCGAGGCGGAGGTGAACGGCGAGAAGTTCACGGCGAGCTTCGCGCTCGCCAGCCGCGTCCGCAACTACGCCGGCTATTTGCAGGTGGCGCAGCGCGCCTCGCTGCTCAAACCGGAGTTCGAGTTCGTACTTTTCGAGGGCGCTTCGACAACCCGCCACTATGGAAGGCACTTGGCCGCGGTGATGCTGAAGCGCAGGGAGAACGTCCGAGGGATCTCCTTCCTTCAGGGACACGGCATGAGCTTTTCGGGACAGCCCGGCACGGCCGTGTACGTTCAGGTGGACGGCGAATACGCCGGCCGGCTGCCGGCCAGCGTGGAGATTGTGCCGGACGCGCTGACGCTGCTGATTCCGCCGGAATACATAAAGGACTGAATGGATCCCGTCACGCACACGCTGACCGGCCTGGCGATGAGCCGGGCGGGGCTGAAGCGCGTCGCACCTTACGCCACACCGGTCCTGCTGCTGGCGGCCGTGGCGCCGGACATCGACGTCCTGGCGGCGCCGTTCGGCTCGCTGGCCTACCTCCACTGGCACCGGCACCTGACCCACACTTTTCTAGCGGCGCCGGTGCTGGCGATTCTGCCGGTCCTGGCGGTGGGCCTGCTGGCGCGGAAGCGGTTCGATTGGAAACGGGCGTACCTGCTCTCGCTGGGCGCCGTGCTCCTGCACGTCCTGATGGACTGGCTGGCTCCTTACGGCACCCGGTTTCTGCTGCCGTTCTCGGCGAAGTGGTACCGGCTGGATGCGGTGGCCCTGGCCGACGTCTGGATCGTGACGGCGCTGCTGGTGGCGGCGCTGGCGCCGGCGCTCTCGCGGCTGGTGAGCTCGGAAATGGGAGCGCGAGCGAGCACCGGCCGCGGCTGGGCCATCTTCGCGCTGTGCTTCCTGGCGCTGTTTTCGTTCGGCCGCTGGGTTCTGCACGAGCGAGCGCTGGCGGTGCTGGACGCGCGCCTCTACGGCGATTCGGCGCCGTCGCGGGTGGCGGCCATTCCCGGTCCGTTCAACTCCTTCCGCTGGACCGGCATAGTGGAGACGCCCGAGTTCTACTCCCTCCACAACGTCAACCTGCTCGATGAGTTCAACCCGGCCGAGGGGCAGATTCTCTACAAGCCCGAGCCCAGCCCGCTGGAGGCGGCCGCGGCACAAGCGGCCACGCGGACCGAGGCATTCAGAGTCTTCCTGGACTTCTCGGCGTACCCGTACTGGCGGTTCTCAGCGGCGGAAAAGCCAGCGGACGCGATCCGCGTCGAGGTGATGGACCTGCGCTTCGGGTCGCCGAACCACCCGCAATTCGTGGCCAGTGCGATCGTGGATTCCGGCGGCCGGGTGCTCGAATCCGGCTTCAGCTTCCGTCCGCCGCTCAGACGCTAGCCCGATCTGATCACCACGGTCGTGGTGAGAAAAGCGCCAGCCCTCAACCCGGCAGCCGCGCGCGGACTTTGTCGCTGAGCGCCTTGCCGTCCACGCGCTTGCCCGCCAGCCTGGTCTGCGCGGCCTTCATAACCGCGCCCATCTGACGGGCCGAGGCGGCGCCGGTCTCGGCGATGGCCGCCTCGATGGCCGCGTCCATCTCCTCCTCGGTGGCCAGCGCCGGCAGGTAGGATTCAATGAGGCGCAGCTCGGCCTCTTCCTTCTCGGCCAGCTCCGGGCGGCCGCCCTTGCGGAACATCTCGGCGGCCTCGCGGCGCTGCTTGGTGAGGGTCTGGAGCACCTGCATCTCGGTCTTCTCGTCGAGCGGCTTCATGGCGTCGACTTCGTGCTTCTTGAGCGCGGCCTTGATCAGGCGCAACGCGCTTAGGCGGTCCTCCTCCCGGGCCTTCATGGCCGCGGTCATGTCTTTCTGAATCCGCTCGAGCAGAGCCATCTCACACCTCCCCGGCGCGCGCCCGTCTGTAATCCGTCCGTAAGCCGGCGCGGCCCCCACTTTGTGGCGCGCGCTTCAGCGTGCCGCGTCGGCTTCAGCCGACGTCTGGCACAACGCTTCCCCGACGTGTCCCCGCGCTCGCCCTGCGTCGCCAGGAGTGGCGACGCGGCAGGCACGAGTGCCCGCGCTACGCCGAGCGCCGACTGCACCCGAGCCGCGCATGTCGCACCCACGCGCTCCGCCCGGCGCGCGCCGGACGCCCGCCCGGCCCGGAAAACGCTCGCGCGCCCTCGTGAGCGCGCCTCCGGGCGGCCGGGAGAAAACCGGCACGCTTTGTTATTCTAGAAGGACCGCAAACACTATGCACATACGAAAACAACGTCTACTCACCCCGGGGCCGACACCGCTCTACCCCCCCGCTTTAGAGGCCATGATGGCGTCCGACATCCATCATAGGACCGAGGACTTCCGCAACCTGTACCGCTCGGCACTCAAGGATCTCAAAGAAGTGCTCGGTACCCAGAACGACGTGCTGATGTTCAGCGCCTCAGGCACGGGCGCGATGGACGCTGCCGTCTCGAACCTGTTTTCCCGCGGCGACAAGGTGATCGTCTGCTCGGCGGGGAAATTCGGCGAGCGGTGGGTGGAGATCGCCTCGGCCTATGGCCTGGATGCCGTCGTCCTGAAGGCCGAGTACGGCGAGGCCGTCTCGCCCGAGCGCGTAGCCGCGGCGCTCAAGGAGAATCCCTCCGCGCGCGGCGTCTTTGTGCAGGCTTCGGAAACCTCGACCGGCGTTCAGCATGACGTCAAAGCGATGGCGGCGGCGGTGGCCAAGACCGAGGCCATCTTCATCGTGGACGCCATTACCGGCATCGGCACCATGCCCCTGGACATTGACGGCTGGGGCCTGGACGTGGTCATCGGCGGCTCGCAGAAGGTGTTCATGATTCCGCCCGGACTGGCGTTCATGGCGATCAGCCCGAAGGCCTGGAAGTTCACCCAGACGGCCTCGTTGCCGCACTACTACTTCAATCTCAAGAAGGAAAAGAAGAGCGCCGATGGGGGGGAGTCGAGCTGGACGCCGTCCACGAGCCTGATCCTGGCGCTGGCGGCGGCGTTGAACTACATCAAGCAGGTCGGGATCGGGAACGTGGTGGAGAACGCGCAACTGCTGGCGCGGGCCACTCGCGACGCGGCCGTGGCGCTGGGCCTGGAGCTGTTCGCGCCCACCTCGCCGGGTTCCTCGGCGACGGCCATCAAAGCGCCGGCCGGCCTGGACTCCGGCGTGATCGTGAAGGAATTCAAGAGCCGCTTCGGCGCCATCATCGCCAACGGCCAGGGCTCGATGAAGGGCAAGATCTTCCGCATCGCGCACCTGGGCTACTTCGATTTCCTGGACCTGTTCGCCGTGGTGGCGGGGCTGGAGCTGATCCTGGCGGCGAACGGCCGCGCGGTTGAGTTCGGCAAGGGCGTGGCCGCGGTCGAGCGGGTGTACGCGGAGGCGGCGCTGCCCAAGTTGGCGGCGGTCTAAGGGGAGGAGCGATGAACATCCTCATAGCCGAGCCAATGGCCGCCGCGGGCATCGAGCTGCTGCGGGCCCAGCCGGGCTGGAACGTGATCGTTTCCAACCCCAAGGAGTACCTGAACCACTTGCCGGAGGCTGACGCCCTAGTGGTGCGAAGCGCCGTCAAGGTCACCAAGGAGGTCCTGGAGAAGGCACCCCGGTTGCGGGCGATCGGCCGCGCGGGCGTGGGCGTGGATAACGTCGACTTGAATGCCGCCACCGCCGCCGGCGTGCTGGTGATGAACACGCCGGGCGGCAACGCCGCCTCCGTGGCCGAACACACCATCGCGCTGATGCTGGCCATGGCGCGCTCGATTCCGCAGGCCAGTGCCTCGACCCGCGCGGGCAAATGGGAGAAGAAGAAGTTCCTGGGGAACGAGATCCGCAGCAAGACGCTGGGTGTGCTTGGCTTGGGCTCGATCGGGCGCGAGGTGGTCGGGCGTGCGCGGGCCTTCGAGATGCGGATCCTGGCGAGCGATCCATACGTCTCCCCGCAGGTCGCCGAGGACCTGGACGTCGAGCTGGTGGACCTGGCGCGGCTGTGCGCCGAGAGCGACTACATCTCGCTGCACCTGGCGCTGACGCCCGAGACGCGGAACCTGATCTCGCGCGAGATCATCGCGCGGATGAAGCCCGGCGTGCGCATCGTCAACTGCGCGCGCGGGGAAATGATCGACCAGCAGGCGCTGGCCGAGGCGATTCAGTCGGGCCAGGTGGCCGGCGCCGCCCTGGACGTCTTCCAGTCCGAGCCGCCCCCGGCCGACCTGCCGCTGCTGGCGCTGGAAAACGTCCTGGCCACGCCGCACATCGCCGGCGCCACCGAGGAGGCGCAGGAGATCGTCGGCGTGCGGATCGCCGAGCAGATCACCGAATACCTAAAGAACGGCGTCGCCATCAACGCCGTCAACATGCCGGCGATGACGCCGGAGCAGTACCGCGTGCTCGGCCCCTACATCTCGCTGGCCGAGCGGCTGGGCTGCTTCGCCGCCCAGATCGCCCAGGGCAATCCGACCGGCGTGCGGCTCGTGTACTCCGGCCGTATTGGCGACGGCAGCACGCACCTAATCCGCAACGCCGGCCTGGTGGGGCTGCTAAACCGCTGGCTCTCGCGCAAGGCGACGCTGGTCAACGCCATGCAGGTGGCCACCGAACGCGGCCTGAGCGTCTCCGAGCGCCATGAGAAGAAGACGGCGTACACCGATTCGGTGACCTTCGAGCTGGAGACAGACGCGGGTCTGACGGCCGTGGAAGGCGCCGTCGTGCTCGACAAGCCGCGGGTCCTGCAAGTGGACGGCATTTACTGCGAGGTGCCGCTCAGCGGCTACCTGGTGTTCATGAAGAACCAGGACGTGCGGGGCGTGATCGGTTACGTCGGAACGGTGCTCGCCAACAACGGCGTCAACATCGCCAACTTCTCCCTCGGCCGCCGCGACGCGCCGCTCAAGCCCGGGGCGCCGCTGGAAGCCCTGGCCATCGTCGAGACCGATTCGGCCGTGAGCGAGGACGTGCTGAGGCAGTTGCGCCAAAACCCGGCCGTCAAGGTGGCACGCGCGGTCGAGTTTCCCTGCTGACGAAGAGCTAACCGCAGAGACGCAAAGGCGCAGAGAACACCTTTATGCCTTTGTACCTTTGTACCTTTCTGCCTTCTTGCTTTTTGCCTTCTTGCTTTTTGTCTTTGTGCCCTTGTTCCTCTGCGTCTCTGCGTCTCTGCGGTGGAATCTATCACCGTGTCAGAGGGTTAATAAGTGAGCCCACCGGAAGGAGGCGGCCAGGCTCCCAGCATCTGCCTCAGCAAGACCACCTGCCCACCGTGATAGCTGTTGTGTGAGGCGATAGCTTGCAGCATTCCCAGACGGGTGTGCTTCCCGCGCTTCGCGAGCAGGTCCGCCTCGCGAGACTGGCGGTCGAGCTTCCTCAGTCCACTCCGGAAACCTCGGACGGCCCGCTGCCATTCCTTCGGATTTGCCGGGCCGGGGCTGCCGGGCCAGCCACCCGACGCATGCTTGGGAATCGGAGGATTCTCCCCGTCAAGCCACTTCACTACCCAGTCCTGCCAATAGCTGATGTGGTTCAGCAGTTGGAAAATCGAGTGCGGAACGCCCTCGGGTCGGCTGCCGGCAACTTCCCAACCTAGTCCCGCAAAAAGGCTCTCTGTTGCCACATGGGAGCCCTTTCCCGACAAGGCGTTGCCAAGTGTCTTCTCGAGGACCTTACCTCTGCTGCTCATAAACTCCTCCTTCTCTCGACTGGATCCCGAGTGTTCTTCGCGATGCCGAACGTGTGACCGCCCACCCGTGCCACGGGCTGCTATCGCGCGCCTCGCTGCGATCGTGGTGAAACATCCGGGCTGGGGAGCCAACCGCAGAGACGCGGAGAGCGCAAAGAACGCCTTTTTGCCTTTTTGCCTTTCCGCCTTTCTGCCTTTCTGGCTTTCTGGCTTCTTGCCTTTGTGCCTTTGTGCCTTTATGCCCTTGTTCCTCTGCGCCTCTGCGGTGGAATCTATCGCCGGCGAATAGTCGACGACCCGGCGTCTACCGCAGCAGCGCCGAGGCGCTCCACAGGACCGGCGCCTGGCCGTGCAAGTCGCCCGTGCGGCGCGGGCGGGCCAGGTAGTAAGCCAGATCGTTCCTCTTGTTCGTGCCCTCGCAGACGCTCGTGATGTCGGCATTCTGGTCGATGTAGCCGACCAGCGCGAGCCAGGCCTTGCGGGCCGCCGGCCCGTAAGTCGCCGCATCCAGCCAGCCATTCTTGACGCCGGTGACCAGGGCGAACGTAAACATGCCCGTGGAGGAGGTCTCCGGCCAGGCCTCCGGACGATCGATCAGTTGCCGCCACATGCCGTCCTGGCCCTGGAATTCCACGAGCGCCTTCATCATCTTGCGGTATCCCTCCAGGACGCGGG
>JBEKLJ010000158.1:0-8192 GCA_050010255.1 Bryobacteraceae bacterium | reverse complement strand
CGCCGCCAGGGTCGTCCGCGCCGAGGTCGAGCCGACCAGCGCCACGCCAGCCACGATCACGAGCGTGCCCGCCCAGCGCGCCGCGCTCATCTGCTCGCCCAGGAACACCCGCGCCAGGACGGCGTTCAGCGCGTAGCCCACCGAGGTGACGGGCAGGACATAGCTCAAATCGGCCAGACTCAGCAACGCCATCCGCGCCAGCAGCCACAGGATGAGCAGGCCGATGCCCAGCGCCACCCAGGGCTCGAAGAGCACGCGCAGGTAAGTCCAGACCGACGCGCCCAGCCGGGCGCCGTAGCGGTCTATTCCGAACTTCATGAAGAAGTTCCCCAAGGCGTTGGCAAGGATGACAACGCCGGCGAGCAGCGCTATCCGCGCGGCAGGGCGCCCGCGGCGCGGTGGCTGCTCGTCCATTCGGGAAGCAATGTCCTCTCCACGGCTTCTGGCTGGGGCGGCGCGGTGCATTAACTTGCAGCCTGGCCGGCGCCCCCGCCGCACGCCGCAACCCGCTTGTGCTCGGCGACGAACCGCTTCCGCTTGGCGCGCAGCGCGAGATACTCCCGGGCTTCCTTGTACAGCCGCCGCCGCTCGCTGCCGTTCCAGAGCGCCTTTCGCACCACGCGCCAGATGACTCGCAGCCGGAAATAATACTCGCCGTAGAACCGCTCGACCCAATCCACCAGCTCGGCCCGGTCGAGGCCTGGGTAGATGACGTTCGGAAGCTGGTGGCCGGTCTCATCGGTCATCGCGTCGATCGTGAGGAGTTTGTTGCGAACCGCGTAGTCGTAGAACTCCGTGCCGGGGTAAGGGTGCGCGATCGAGACCTGGACGGTTTCGCAATCCAGGCGCTTGGCAAAGTCGATCGTGCGCCTCAGGCTCGCGCGCGTCTCCCCGGGCAGGCCGACGATGAAATCCCCGTGCACCAGCAGTCCCAGCTTCTTGCAGTTCTCGGTGAAGCGCCGGGCCATGTCGATAGTGGCGCCCTTCTTGACGTTCTTGAGGATCTGCGGGTCGCCGGACTCGTAGCCGACGATCAGCAGGCGGCACCCGGCCTCCTTCATGGCCTTGAGCGTCTCGTAGTCGGTGGTGACGCGGGATGTGCAGGACCAGGTGCAGCCCACCGGCTCCAGCTTTCGGCACAGCTCGATGGTGCGCGCCTTCTGGTAGTTGAACGTGTCGTCGTCGAAAAAGACTTCCTTCAGGTTCGGGAAGGCCTCCTGCGCGTAGCGGACCTCGGCGGCCACGTCGCCGGCCGAGCGCACGCGCCAGCGGTGGCCCGAATGCGTCTGCGGCCACAGGCAGTACGTGCACACGGCCGGACAGCCGCGCGAGGTGTAGAAGGCGATGAACGGATTGAGCAGGAAGGGGACGTTGTAGCGCGTGATGTCCAGGTCCCGCCGGTAGACCTTGGTGACCCACGGCAGCGCGTCCAGATTCTCGACCGAGGCGCCGTCCGGATTGTGAGCGAAACCGCCGTTGACGCGGTAGCTGACCCCCGGCAGCTCCTCGAGCGGCTTGCCCCGGGCGTACTCGACGACCTGATAGTCGAACTCGCGCCGCACCAGGAAGTCGATCGCCAGGGAGGCCCGCAGCGTTCCCTCGGGGTCCACCGTGACCGGCGGGCCGACGAAGGCCACCTTCAGTTTCGGGTTCAAGTCCTTCATCATCTCGGCGATGCGCACATCCACGTGGAAGCCGGGCGTGGAGGTGAACAGCACCAGCAGCTCGAAATCGCCGGCCAGGGCCACGGTTTGCGGGATCGAGACCTTGTGCGGCGGGGCGTCGAGGACCTTGCTGTCCGGCAGCATCCCCGCGGGGTAGCACAGCCAGACCGGGTACCAGTAGGACTCGATCTCCCGGGTGGCCGGCCAGCGCGAGCCGGCCCCGCCATCGAAGCCTTCAAACGACGGCGGATTCAGGAAAAGCGTCCTCATCGGCACTCCTCTGAGCTTACGGCACTTAGGCCTCTAAACACAAGAATACACGATGCGGACGGCGCCATTTCCGAGGGGAATCGGGAACGCCGGGAGGCGCCTCTACTGATGCGAGCCGCCGCCGGTCTGGGCGGCCGGGAGAGCGGCGCCGCGGCTGGCGGTGATGGGAGTCGCCTGGCCTACCGAGACGTTGTCGTACCAGATGGTGAGATTGGCCCGCCCGACCAGCCGCGTCTCGATCTCGCTGATCAAGCGGCGCGGGACCGACACGCCCTCACAGATGTAATAGTCGCGGACGAAATAGACGTGCTTGACCATGAGCGAGGGATTCTTGACCAGCTCGCCCCAATGGCGCAGCGGCAGGTAGGTCTGTTGGTCAATCCACAGCTCACCCTTGTATAACCCGGCCAGCTTCTTCTTCGGGGAGACCTCGAAGACGTAAACCGGCCTGCCGCCGTAGTCGTCCATGCCCTTGAATTTGAACCGGTAGTTGGCCGGCGTGACGGTCAACGAACCGGCGTATTCGCTGCGCGCCTCCCGTTCGGCCTGGAGGAAGCGGCCGATCACTTCCTTCTTAATGGTGTTATCGCCCTCGTAGCGCGGCGTGCGGTACAGGATCTGGCCGAGCCGCGTCATGAACCGCAAAGCGTGGAAGCGGCCCTGCTTCTTCAACCGCGGCAGCTTGGCGTCCATATCCACGTCCATGGACACGGGCCGCGCACGGCTCTCCTGGGACTGGACGGCCGTCACGTACCTGTCCAGTACCTGCGCGGGCGCCATGGGGGGAGGCGCAGGAGCAGACATCGACTCCTCCTCCGACCACAGCGGAAGCGATAACAGCGCGAAGAGTACACCGATACCGAGTGCTCGCAAGTCGGGGCCTCACCAACTACGCTACCCTCAACTCTAACACACTGTACGATGCAGAAACCGAGTCGGGAGGTTACAGGCCGCGGCCGGACCGCGCCTGCTCGGGCCAGTTCCGGGGCATTGCGGCAGGGGCGCGGCGGGCGCTGCTGGGATGGCGGCATGGGTACCCCTCTCGGGGCCAGGCGCCAGGAAACATTGCTGGTTACAGGCGAAGTGGCGATCAACTTCTTGGGCGTCGAGGGCACGCACGAACGATTCGTCGTCGACGTGGCGCGGTTCGCTGCCCGGGTCCAGGCAAAGGCGGCCGGACAGTAAACAACTCCCCCCGAAATGGTTAACCCCCCACCCAGGGGTAGGTGGTGGCCCCCCCGCCCCAGTACTCTCAATTTGGGTTCCCCAGCTTGACCGCCGCCGACTTCGGGTGTATTTACCTTAAGCATGAGGTGCTTGCGATCAGTCGTGGCGCTGCTCCCCATCCTTGTCATCGTTCTGCAGCCCTTCGGGTTTGCTCGGTTCCTCTACTGAGCGCTAGCCGCGCGGACGGGTATCTTGGAAGCGCGGTTGCGGGCTGACGGCTCAGCTTGTTAGAATGCAAGTTCCTACCTTGGCGCCAGGCGCGCGGCAGGGCGGCTCCGGTGTGGAGGCCGCTGGTCCTCCGAGGCAGGACATTCTTTTCAGCGTTTTGGCGACCGGAAGGGGAATTCCGTCCTATGGCGAAAGTCTGTGATATCTGTGGAAGGGGCCCGCGGTTCGGCAACCGGATCAGCCACGCCCACAACGTGACCGCCCGGCGCTGGGACCTGAACCTCCAGACCGTCCGGGCTGTCGTCAATGGCGCGGCCAAGCGGATCCGGGTCTGCACGTCCTGCCTGCGCAGCGGCAAGGTACAGAAGGCCGCGTAACGGCGGCGGAGTCTCGCCGGCCTCATCCCGCGTTGGGCGGAGAGTTTCGTACAATAATCCCCGAATGCCGCAAACGGCGCGGTTCCTCATGGCCGTGCTCATCGGCCTGGTGGCGGGACTGGGCGCTTACGCCTTCCGCTACGCCCAGGGCTTCTCCTATTTCAGCAACGACCCCGAGGTTTGCGCCAACTGCCACGTCATGCGCGAGTACCGCGACTCGTGGCAGAAGGCCAGCCACCACCTGCGGGCGGTCTGCAACGACTGCCACACGCCGCACGCGCTCGTGCCCAAGTACCTGGCCAAGGCCGAGAACGGCTGGAACCACTCGCTGAAATTCACGCTGCAAAACTTCCCGGACCCGATCCGCATCCGGAGGGTGAACGTCGAGCGGATCGAAGGCAACTGCATCCGCTGCCATGCCGAGATGGTGAGCGAGATGGCGGGCTTGGAGTGCTTGCAGTGCCACACCGGCGCGGGTCATGGCGCGCGGCCGGACAGGAGCTGAGAGATGAAGCCTCGACGCTGGACGTACTTGGCCCTGAGCGCCGCCGCGGCGGCCGCCACGTTCCTGGTCATGATGCTGCTCTTCAACGTGCGCGAGCGGAGGCAGGAGGCCCGCCTGACGCACGTCGAGGTGGCGCGGATCACCGAGGACACCGTCGAGCCGGCCGAATGGGGCAGAAACTTCCCGCGCGAGTTCGAGTCTTTCCAGCGCACCCGGGAGATGCAGGCGACCAAGTACGGCGGAAGCGTCCCCTTCTCGCACCTGGAACGAGACCCGCGGCTGGTGCGCATCTTCGCCGGCTACGCCTTCGCGCTCGACTACCGCGAGGATCGCGGCCACGCCTATTCGCTCCGCGACCAGGATGAGACGCGGCGCGTCAAGGAAAGGCCGCAGCCGGGAAGCTGCCTGCAATGCCACGCCTCGGTGCTTCCGGCCTACCGCAAGGCGGGCGGCGGCGACCTGATGCGGGGCTTCGAGATTGTGTCCTCGCTGCCGTGGAAGGAGGCGCGGAAGCTGGTCGATCACCCCATCGGCTGCCTGGAGTGCCACGCTCCGGCCACCATGCAACTGCGCGTGACCCGCCCCGCGTTCCTCATCGGAATCCGGGCGCTCAAGAAGGCGCAAGGCGTCGAGAACTACGACCCGAACACGATGGCCTCGCGGCAGGAGATGCGCACCTACGTCTGCGCGCAGTGCCACGTCGAGTACTACTTCCCGGGCGAGCACAAGATCGTGGCCTATCCCTGGGCCCGGGGCATCCGGGTCGAGCAGATCGAGGCCTACTACGACCAGATCGGATTCAGCGACTGGAGGCACGCCGAGACGGGCGCCGCAGTGCTCAAGGCGCAGCACCCCGACTTCGAGACCTGGAGCCAGGGCGCTCACGCGCGGGCGGGCGTGGCCTGCGCCGACTGCCACATGCCCTTCGTCCGCCAGGGCGCGATGAAGGTGAGCGACCACCACGTGCGCAGCCCGCTGCTCAACGTGGACCGGGCCTGCCTGGCCTGCCACCCCTGGACGCCGGAGGAGATGAAGGCGCGGGTGGATGCCATCCAGGACCGGCACGCGGCGCTGCTCTCGCGCGCCGAGGACGCGCTCATTGCCCTGATCGACGAGATCCAGGCGGCGCGGGCGGCCGGGGCGGGGGAGCCGGCGCTCGAGAGCGCGCTCAAGCTCCACCGCCGCGCGCAGTGGCGCGTGGATTTCGTCAACGCCGAGAACTCGATGGGCTTCCACGCGCCTCAGGAATCCGCGCGCATCCTGGCCGAGGCCATCGACTACGCCCGCCAGGGGCAAGTGGTGGCGGTCGAGGCCCGGAGAGCGCGCTAGGGGCGCCGGACCCGACGGGCGGCTGAAAGCTGGAAGCTGGAGGCTGGTAGCTGGTAGCTGATAGCTGTCTTTGTGGCGCGAGCTTTGCCGTTGTTTGGCATCCGCAGACGGACAGCTTGCAGCGTCGGCTTCAGCCGACGGCTCGCGCCGGAGGCGCGCGGCGGGCGGATCGCCATCCGCTGACGTCTGGGAGTTGGAAGCTGGTAGCTGGTAGCTGATAGCTGTCTTTGTGGCGCGAGCTTCAGCTTGCAGCGTCGGCTTCAGCCGACGATCTTGTGAGAATCCTCCCGCCCCCGCAGCACCGAGTTCATGTGAGCACTTCGTGGCGACGCCTGCCCCATTGCTACCCCGATGGCCGCGCCCTCTTCCTGACCTGGCATCTGCACGGAAGCCTGCCACACGGGCGCTATCCTCCTCCTCACAAGCTCAACAGCGGCGCGGCGTTCGTGTGGTTTGACCGATATCTCGATTTGACGACTACGGGCCCGATGCATCTCCGGAACGAGGCCGTCGCCGAGATCGTGGTTCATGCACTCCAGGGCGCCGCCGACTCCGGCCAGCTTGATCTGCATGCCTGGTGCATCATGGCCAACCACGTCCATGTGCTTCTAACACCCCGGACTGATGTCAGCCGGCTCCTACAGATGCTGAAGGGCGGTACCGCCAGAGAGGCAAACAAATGTCTCGGCGTCGCCGGCGTGCCGTTTTGGCAGCACGAGTCGTACGATCATTGGACCAGAAACGAAGAGGAGTCCCAGCGGATTGTGGCCTACATCGAGAACAACCCCGTGAAGGCGGGGCTGGTCGCGAAGGCTTCGGATTATCCGTGGTCCAGCGCCCGACGTCGGCTGGAAGCCGACGCTGCAAGCTGAAGCTCGCGCCACAAAAACCTGGAGCACGCCCGTAGGCCATCCCGAGTCCCCGCTCTGGCCTGGGCTTCAACCCAATGTCATCCGGTTCTACCGAACTGGCCGTCCATCAATCGGACTCTTCGCTGTGGCCTCGGCTTTGCCGTCCTTTGGCATCCGCGAACGGATAGCCTGCTGCTCCGGCTTTCCGCTTTTTGGATCCGCAATCGGACAGCCGACGGCTCACGTCGGAGGCGCGCGGCGGGCGGATCGCCGTCCGCTGACGTCTGAAAGCTGGAAGCTGGTAGCTGGAAGCTGGTAGCTCCCGGGCTTTGCCATCCTTTGGCATCCGCAATCGGACAGCCTGCCGCCTCGACACTCCCGTCGAGGGCTCGCGCGCGCCACCGCGCGCCGCTTTCGGCTGTCGGTGGTCCCTGATAGAGTCTGCCAGCATAACCTCTCGCTTTCCACTGGTAGGCACACTTCAGATCAGCCTGAGGTATGGTAGCGAAAGGATCCTTTCGTTGCGGAACCCGTAACGAAACTATACGCCACTTTCCTTTCTTAACGCGGGTTTCTTCTTCATTCCGCCGATCTATTCACTGGAAATCCGCAAACACCTCTCGCCCAGCGATGGCGAAGGGTTTCATTTCTGATATATTGTATAGGGGCGGGCTTGAAACCCGCCCCTACGGGTTAACTCTTCCCCTAATACTTCAGTCGCGTCTCAATTGTTGGGATGTAAAGGCAACACGTCTTCAGTTGCAAATATGGTTGCGCGCTTGGCTCCCAACGAAAGTTGCGGGTGGATATGTGACAGCGCCGCCTTCGCGTCGCCCATTACCGCCACGTCAAGAATGCAGTCATCCAGTACCTGTTGCCCAACTCCCGCACGCTGACATTTGGTCTTCGCCGCTAGGTAGGCAGCCTTTGTCAAATGGCTTGCATCGAAGGGCCGTGCAGGGTTACCAATTCTCAATTCGGGAAGATGGGCAGTTGCCGCCGCAAATAGTGATCGATTTCCCGTCACCCGCCAGCTATCACCATACACGCTGTAAAAGGTCGAGAAATTGAATGGTTCCGGGAAAACAGCACCGGTCCGCGCGACGACTGCGTTCACGTTATCCTTCGCGTTGACCAGCAGCCCTTGCACGTTCGTTGGCCAACGGCCCAAGCCGACATAGACGTCTAAGTAGTACGTTGCCAGTTTCTGTACAACGACTTGGACCGAGTTGCCATGCATGTCACGTACCACATAGGTACTGCCATGGCGGGTCACGTCGCCGTCATTGGGCAGGACATGCTTTGCACCATCGCCCAGTGAAATGGGCGAACCGTTGACAATGACCTGGAGATTGTTATTGGCTGCCGAAAGCACAACGACGGAACTACCGATCCTTGCCGCGATAGCCTGATTGACCGCCAAATTGGGATTCGAGTAGTCTGGCGCAGCTGAGACTTGTCGGGTTTGAACTTCAAAGCCCCCATCAGTTATGGCCAAGACAAATTCCCCTTCCGCCTGGAAGTCGTAGTTCAGGTTGGACGCTGGAGCATTGACTTGCGGTGTCGGGGTGAAGGTGTGGAAGTGGGGTTCGCCAGTACTTGAGGCCACCGCGCAGGAAGCAGGCGACGCCGCGCTGCTGGTTTGGTCGGACATCAGAGTCGGCGCGAGCTGGATGCCAATCGACGGTGTGGAGACTAGGTTCAGATTGTTAGTCTCGCCAGTGAAGCCCTCTAGGACACAGGTCGGAGCGTACGTTGTCCCGTTGTGCACCGTTGACTTTACTGCGAGCGAAGTGCTCGG
>JBEKLJ010000157.1:0-8246 GCA_050010255.1 Bryobacteraceae bacterium | reverse complement strand
GAGAGGGCCGCAGATACAAGGCGCGCGACGGCCGGCGCCCGGAGGTCCGTAACGGATCGAGGACGCCGGCCGAGCGCAACACAGTAGATGCGGCTCTATCGCGCGCCGCAGCAGGTTGTTGGTGAGAAATGCGGGCTAGGAGGCCCACCCAACGGCCACCCGACGCTCCCGCTACTTCGGCGCGCCGGGAAGATTCGGCGGGGCCGGCGACAGGCCGTTCGACTTGGTGCCCCCCACCATGTCGAAGTCCTTAGCGCTAATCCCGAACGACAGGAGGCCGCCCGCCTGCGCGAACAGCGCTACAGCCAGAACCCATTGCGGCCAGGGGATCATGTGCAGGACGTAACTGAACAGTACGAAGGATGCGGCAGCGGACACCGCAGCCGTGACAGTCGTTTTCCAACTTGTGTTCATGCGCCACCGCCCTTGACGGCCGCAAGCAGCTCGCCGAGTTTGGCTTCGATTCGCTGAATCGTCGCCCGGTCCTCCGGCCAGAATCCTCCCCCCTGCTCATTCGCCGTTTGCTGGAGGTCGGTGCGGATGATTTGCACGATCCCAGGCATGAACGGGTGCGGATCGAACGCCTCATTCGGCAGCAAATCCCGCAACGGCACCGGCCACTCGCCCTTGGGTGAAGTGTCGGGCGGAAGGTCAACCACGAACGTCGGTTCCGATCCGCTTAGATCCCAGTGACCCGGAGCACCGACGCCGCCCTTGTTGCGCTCCTTCATCAACAAACCGGCCTGATGCCAACTGCCACAGACCCAAATGGACCATTGGCGCCGGAGTTCGGTGGGTGGATACACCGTGCCAGACAGCGCGCTCTCTTGGGGCGGCATGGTACTGCCGAGTTCGGCGGCTAGCGCGTCGGCGTCGGACTTCAACAGCAGCCAATTGGGGTCCACATCCTGCTGCGCTATCCCCGCCCCGGTGTCAACACGCACAATCGCGGAAGTAGGCGCCACAATGTAGGCGGGATACGCTTCACGCCCGGGCAAGTTGACGGCGGCCGCCTCTTCCGCGGTCATCGAGAACTTCTTCATGGTCGTCTTGCCGTCCGTCCCGGTCTTGGGGGTGTTGTAGGCCACCAAGGCCTCCGGGTCGTCCAAGTCAACCGTGCTGTCGAGCCAGCACTTCAGCTTCTTCGTCGGGTCGCACGGAGGTGCTGGTGAACCTGTCGCTGTCCTGTAGCTGTCGCGGGTGTAACGCGTGAACAGTTCGAGTTCGTTCAGACCGTAGCTCGGCGTGTTCGGCTGCGGCTTCGGACTCGGGACTCCGATTGCCATTGAATCTCCTTCACAATGGGCCGCTGGTGAAACCCGCGCCGGCCGGGGCCCGTTCGGCCGGCGCAGCTTGTTGAAGCCTTCTAGAGGCCTTGTTCGGCCCTCCAGGCCGCGATCATGGCCAGGGTCTCATCGGCGGCGGCCACCGCGCCGTTCTTGATCGCCTTGAGTTCGGCTGTGATGTCGCTGCCCGGAGCCTGCAACAGATCCCGGATCTTCATGGCTTCGGCCAGGGCCAGCGGGCCGAGCGTCGCTAGTAGCTCGACGCCCCGGAAGATCAGCAGAAGCGTCTGTGGATTCATGGCCCCACTTCCTTGAGCGCTTCCTCGACGAGCAGTTGAACCGTCGTCAGCGCTGTGACAACGGCAGGCGGCAGGCCGCCCTTCTGGAGCAGTCCGGCATTGGATAGAGTTGCGAGCGCTGCTCGGATGTCCGCCCGCTTGTCGTCCAGCGGCCGCCCATCATCCAGAAGGGCCAGCACCGCTTTCGCCGACCGCGCCACAGCCTCCGTGTAGTTCAAGATCTCGGCGGTCGTGCCGCGATCCAAGACGGACGACCGGTTTAAGCTGATTGCCACCTCCGTGGCGGTCTTGTTCGCCTCGACCAGGACGGCCACAGCCTGAGCAACACGGTACTCGGCCGGCGCCGGCGGCCCGGTTGACGGCGTTTTGACGCAAGCCGTCTGGCTTGCCAGAACGGCAACAATCACTGCGGCCCCGAGTAGCCGCGCGACTCGGCTGTACATCCAGGGCTCCTTTCTGAACTCGCGGTCAGGGGGTGACGGCTGCTTCGGTCGGGCCCGTCACGAACACGCTGCCGCGCCCAGAGCGGGCAGCAGCACTCGTCCACCAACTAGCACGAGAGCCTGAGGAGCCCCTGGGTCCACCGGTCGTATGTGATTGAGAGCGGTGTGTAAACTCTCAGGCGGCCGTGGTGATCCGGCTGCGCGCCAGCCGCGCGGCCAAGCTACAGCGGCCAGTCGGTCGGCTCAGCGGTCGAGACCTCGAGCCACTCCTCCGGCGGCGCCGCGTCCACCGGCAGCCCCTCTTTCCACAGCGACACCTGGAGCCGCAGGCGGCCGCCCGCGGGCACCCCCAGGGCCGCCAGCGACAGCCGCGCCTCCAGCACCTTCTGAAAGGCGAACTGCGCCGCGCCCTCTCCCGCTTGCGGATTGGCGAACCTCTGCTCGCGCGTCACCAGCCCGCCGTTCTCGAAACCCAGCGCGATGAAGCTGGCCGCGCCGGCCTCGCCCGCGGCCTGGATCGTCAGGTGCGCGTCCGCGCCGCTGAGCGCAGCCGCCGCGCCGGCCTCGAAGTCGATGCGCAGGTAGAGGTTCTGGCCGTCGCTGCCGTAAGCCAGCTCGCGGATGAGGAACCGCTCACCGTGCATCGCCCCAGAGCGCTGGTCCACGCGGTAGGTTCCCGCTCCCAGCCACTCGAAGTACGAGCTGACCTGGCCGTCGATCACCGGCCGGATCGGTCCGTGGGGCGGCACGTGCAGCGCCCGCAGGGCGGCTTTCAGGATCGGCCGCGAGAGTTCCTCGGGCGCTGCCAGCCCCAGGGCGCGGTAGACGTTGGCCAGGTGCGCGCGGTACAGCTCGTCGAACTCGGCGCGGAACTCCGACTCGTGCTCCGGCCCGTACCACCAGCACCAGTCGCTCCCCTCGGCAATCAGCAGCTCCTCGAAGGCTAGGTCCCGGGCCTCGGCCGGAATGCCGGACCCCGGACCCGCCGCCCGCTCGTAGGTCTGCCGCGCCCGCAGCAGGCACTCCCAGGCGCGGTTGTCCTCCTCCGCCCCGATCCAGATGTCAAAGTTGGCGCCGATCCACGAGCCGGGAAAGATGCGCTCCAGCGGCTGCGGCTCGACCCGCGCCAGCGCCTCGCTCATCGTCAGGGCCTCGATCCGCGGATCGGCCGTGATGCCGCGATACAGCTCCCTCAAAAACGGCCGCCCGTTCTCTTCGTAGTGTTCCCAGGCGTTCTCGCCGTCGAGGATGATGGGCACGAAGGCGTCGCGGCCGCTCGCCAGAATGCCGCGGCAGTTTTCGCGGATGCGCTCGAGGAAGTCGCGCGCGGCCTCGGCGGGGCCGATGCGCGAGTACACGAAACCCACCAGGTCGCTCAAGTAGTGGTCGCGGAAAACCAGCGCCATCTCGCGGCCGTCCTGGCGCCAGCGGTAAGGCCGGTAGGTCTCTTCGATGCCCGCGACGTGCCCCAGCGCGCGGCTGAGCACGCCGTTGTCGGTCGCCGCCCAGCGGAAGCCGGTCTCCCAGGCGATCCCCAGGACCTCGTCGGAAACCGAGCCCTCCGAGGGCCACAGCCCCTGCGGCGCCGCGCCGAGCCGCTCGCGGCAGTACGCCCGCGCCCGCTCGAGCTGGATGCGCGCGTCCTGCGGATATCGGAACCGGGGCGGCAGCGGCACGTAGGGGTGCGCAACCTGGGCGATATCGGAATCGCAAATCAACGGCAGGATGGGATGGTAGAACGGCGTGGTCGAGATCTCGATCTGCCCGCGCGCCGCGAACTTCTGGTACACCGGCAGCACGCGCCCCAGGATCTCCGCCTGTTTCCGCCCGATCAGCGCCTGGTCCGCGAGCGTGTAGTCCCGCCCGCGCCGGACCAGCTCGTGCACCTCCGGGTCCTTCTCGAAGTACTCCTCGTCGAACCAGGCGAGCTGCGAGAGCACCTGCAAATCGCGCAGCGCCGGCGGCGGGAACAGCCGCATCGCTCGTTGCGGGTTGCGGTCGCAGGCGCTCCAGGCCTCGCAGAACTCGGCGTACCGCCGGAAGCGCCGGACCATGCGCGAGGAGGTCGGAAACAGGAAGTGCCGCAGTACGAACTCCCGCTCGGCCTCGGTCAGCGTTTCGGCCGGCTTCAGGGCCGCGCGCAGAAACGGGTCCGCCGCCCGGCCCGAGGCGTACTCCTCCACCTGGACCAGCATCGAGGGCACCAGGTTGAAGGTCTGGCGCACCCCGGGAAAGTCCTCGAGCACCTGCACCATCCCGTAGTAGTCCTTGAGCGCGTGCAGCCGCGTCCAGGGCATGCGGTACTCGCCCGACATCAGGTCCTTGTAGAACGGCTGGTGCATGTGCCAGAGGACACACAGGTAGATCGTGGGCATTGTCTAGCTACCGCGAGAACAAGCTCCGCACCGGCGCGGGCGGCGCCGCTGCCGGGCCGTGCAGCGCCCGCCACAGAATGTCGTTCAGCTCGTCGTCGTCGATGCGGTCGGCCTCGCTGAAATCGAGCTGGGCCGAGCGCGCCGAGGTCGGCGAGACCGCCGGGTTCCGCTCCTCCAGCGCGACGCGCGGCTTCTCGGCCGCGTATGGCCGCGCGTCCGAGGTGGACTGAAACGCCGCCGCCATCGGCCGCGCCCCGGCGTCGAATGTGGTCATCGGCCGCAGCCCCAGAATCAGCTCCATCGTCCGCAGCATCGAGGTGGTGTTGTACATGGAATGATCCACCGCGCCGCGCCGGACCCAGGGCGAGATGACAAGCGCCGGCGAACGGTGCGAATCCACGTGGTCCGGCCCGTTTTGGGCATCGTCCTCGAGCACGAAGACCGCCGTCTCCGGCCAGAACCGGCTCTTCGAGACCGCCTCGACGATCAGCCCCAGCGCGTAGTCGTTATCCGCCACCGCCGCCCGCGGCGCGATCTTCCCCGGCGCCGTGCCCGACGTATGGTCGTTGCCCAGGCGCACGAAGATGAGCTGCGGCATCCGGCCGGCCTGCTCGAACTCCGCCAGATCGGCCAGGAAGACCTTGGCGCGCTCCACGTCGGGGTAATTGAGGTCGAATCCCCGGTAGCGCAGGTTCGTTACGTGGTTGAGCACCGGGTCGCGCACCGACTCGACTTGAACGCCGTCCGCTATCGCCTCCAGCGGCCGGTTGGTCACGAAATAGCCGTAGTTCCGCGTCGAGACGCCGGCGGAGGCGGCATTCGTCCACAGATAGCCCGTCGGCGGGGTCGCCGTCGGCTCCTGGCCTTCGTAATCGTAGCGGTTCCGCCGCTTCGCGTAGCTGTTAGGCCACAACTTCTGCACGTAGTCCGAGGCGATGGCCGCGGTGGACCAGTTGTGGCCATCGGCGCTCACGTCCGAGTTCACGTAGAAGTTGTCCAGCAGCACAAACTCGCGCGCCAGCTTGTGGTGGTTGGGCGTGACCTGCTCGCCGAACAGCACCAGCGAGGGGTCCCCGTTGCCCTCCCGCAGGTCGCCGAGCACCTGGTCGTAAGTGCGGTTCTCTTTGACGATGTAGATGACGTGGCGGATCGGCGTCGGGCCGCCCGGGCGCGCCGGAATCGGGCTGTTGGGTCCCGTCCCGGCATCTTCGAGCAACGCGTCGCGGTAAGGCGAGTTCTCGAGCACGGTCTCCGTGTAGGCCGCCAGTTGGGCCTCATCCGGTGGGTCGATGAACGACGCCGAGCCGAGCTGCATCCGCGCCACGTAGTTGTGCGCCCGCCCACCGGCCGAGCTCCACTCCGGAGCTTTCGTCGGGTTGGGACCCAGCGGGTTCGGGAAGGACCCCGGCCCCCGGCCGTTCAACACCACGATCCGGTTGTCGCCGAGGGCGCGAACCGCGGTCGGATACCAGCCGGTGGGGATGAACCCCAGCGGCTGCGAAACCAGCTCGCTCACGTCCACCACCGCGACCGCGTTCGCGTCCGAGCAAACCACGTACAGCCGCTTGCCGTCCGGGCTCAGGCCGAGCGCGCTCGGCGTCATTCCCGCCGGCTGCCACGGCGTCATGGAGACGTTGATGGTCTCGACGTGCCGCAATTCCTTGGCCGGGGTCACGCCGACCACGTAGACGTTGTTCGTGTTCGCCGCGGCGACGAAGAGGCGCGCCACCCAGTCCGGCTTCTCGGGCGCCTCCGGCACGCCCGCCCGCCACACCATGTCGGTAGGGTGCGCGCCGAGGCGGATCCGCTCGAGCAGGCTGCCGTTGTCGGCTTGGTGGTGGTAGACGGAGCCGTCGGTCCAGCTCGAGACGAAGAACGACTTCCCATCGGGATGGAATAGGATCCGGTAGGGGCGGCGGCCGGTCTTGAACCTTTCGATCACCGTGCCCGACTGCGGGTTGATCACGGCAATGGAATCGTGGAACAGTTCCGCGGCATAGAGCAGCCGGCCGGCGGGATCGAACGTCACGTCGCCGATAAAGTCGCTCCAGACCCGTTTCTCGGGGGGCGTCACCGGGAATGTCCGCGCGGGCGTCAGCACGCCGTTAGCGAAGGCGAACTCGAAGACCGCCGCCTGCGAGCCGCCGCCCACGTAGACCCGGTCCCCCTTCGGCGAGAACGTCAGCCCCAGCCAGCCGTCCGCCACCGGCGTGCGGCCGAGTTCGCGCCCCGAGGCGGCCTCCAGCACGCTGATCGAGGGCGGCAGGTAGCCGCCGTTCAGTACCAGCAAATACTTGCCATCCCGCGAGAGCGCTGCCGACATCGGCAGCGTGCTCAGCGGAACCTGCTTGCCGGCGGGGCGGAGCCGCCAGCCGCTGTTCAGCAGGAACCCGCCGCCCGGATGCGGCCCTACCCGCTCGCTTGCCGGCGCCAGTTCCCCTGCGGCCGGCGTCCGCGGCGGGGCTTTCCTGACCTCGGCGCACACTCCGGCGGCCACCAGGAGCGCGACTGACGCGGAGAGGCGCCTCATTCGGAGAACCTCTGCGCGATGGGAAACCGGCGTCCGATCCCGAAGGCTTTGGTGGTCACCTTCAGCCCGGGCGCGGCCTGCTGCCGCTTGTACTCGTTGCGGTCCACCATGTTGACGATGCCCTTGACGAAGTCCAGCGGCAGCCCGAGCTTGTCGGCGATTTGCCGCGGCGGCTCGCACTCCTCGACGCAGGCGCGCAAGACCTCGTCCAGAACCTCGTAAGGCGGCAGCGTGTCGGTATCCTTCTGGTCCCGCCGCAGCTCCGCCGACGGCGGCTTCTCGAAGACGCCTTCCGGGATCGCGCCGGGGTGGCGGCGGTTGGCCACGCGCGCCAGCTCGTAGACCAGGGTCTTCGGCACGTCGCTGATCACCGCCAGGCCTCCGCACATGTCCCCGTACAGCGTGCAGTAGCCCACCGCCAGCTCGCTCTTGTTGCCCGTGGTCAGCACCAGCGAGCCCCACTTGTTCGACAGCGCCATCAGGATCGAGCCGCGGATACGGGCTTGCAGGTTCTCCTCCGTGACGTCGGGGCGGGTGCCGGCCAGCAGCGGCTCGAGCGCGCTCAGGTAACCGTCATAGACGCCCGTGATCGGCACCACCTCGAAGCGGATGCCCAGGTTGGCCGCCAGCGCGCGCGCGTCCGTCAGGCTACCCTCCGAGGAATACGGACCCGGCATCCCAACGCCCAGGACGTTCTCGGGTCCCACCGCATCCACGGCGATGACCGCGGTGAGCGATGAGTCGATGCCTCCGCTCAAGCCCAGCAGCGCCCGCCGGAACCCGCACTTGTGCAGGTAGTCCCGCGTGCCCAGCACCAGCGCCTGGTAGACCGCCTCGCACTCGTCTTCGAAATCGGCATGCTGCTCGCCGGCGCCGGTGTCGGTATCGGCCACCACCAGGTCTTCCTCGAAGGAGCGGCAGGAGGCCAGCAGCCGCGCCTGGCCGTCCAGGGCGAAGCTCGAGCCGTCGAAGATTAGCGAGTCGTTCCCGCCCACCTGGTTAACGTAGACCACCGGAATCCCGTAGCGCCGCGCCGTGCTCGAGAAGATCTCGCGCCGCAGCTCGCGCTTGTGCATGTGATAGGGCGAGGCGTTGATGCTGATCAGCGCCTCGGCGCCCGCCCGCGCCAGGTCCTCCACCGGGTCCTGACGGTAGAGCCGCCGCTCCCAGAACTGTTTGTCGTTCCAGGCGTCCTCGCAGATGGTGATGGCCAGCCGCCGCCCGCGGAATACCAGCAGGTCTTCGCGATCGCCGGGCAGAAAATAGCGCGCCTCGTCGAAAACGTCGTAGGTGGGCAGCAGCACCTTCGTCTG
>JBEKLJ010000156.1:0-8252 GCA_050010255.1 Bryobacteraceae bacterium | reverse complement strand
GGCTGACACGCTACGCCGAGTCTGGCTCCCCCGATGGCCTGCTCGACAAATACGGGTTGCGCGCGGTCAACATCGCCGCCGCCGTCCGCAAGGTGTTGGAGAGGAAGCGATAGCCGCTGCTGCGGCGGCGGCGCCGCGCGATGCCCATGCCAGAGCAGCCGGAGCGGTCCCTGGCGAGCCTGCTGGTCAGCCTGATGCAGGCCCGGGAGCAGGACGGCGCCCGCGTCTCGCGCATCCTGCACGACGAGGTGGGCCAGACCCTCAGCGCCATCGGGCTGCAGTTGGACCTGGTCCGCATGGACCTCGGCGACAGCCTGCCCGACGCCTCCCGCCGCATTCTGGAGATTCAGAAGATCATCGAAGGGGCCGTGGCGCAGGTCCGCGAGCTCAGCTACGAGCTCAACCCCGCCATCGTCGAGCGGAGCGGCTTAGAGGAGGCCCTGGAGCGCCTGGCCGGCCGGCATCGCAAGGACTTCCCCGGGACCATTCGGCTGGTGTTCGATTCCGCGGTCCGGCTGCCGGTCGAGGCCGCCACGGCGATGTACAGCATCACCGAGCAGGCGCTGGCGAACGCCGTGCGCCACGCCCGCGCCCGGCGCGTCGAGGTGTGGGTCAAGCCCAGCCGGCAGGGCGCCACGCTCGAGGTCCAGGACGACGGCGCGGGATTCGAACCGGACGGGGAGGCGGCTCACGCCAGAGGGCTTGGTCTGCGACTCATGCGCTACCATGCCGACCGCGCCGGCTTGCGTTTGTCCATTGCCAGCGCTCCGGAACAGGGTACAATTGTGAGGGCGGTTTACCGGGCGGCGAAGGCGCACGGCGATCCATCTGCCGCGTAGGCGGAGCAGTGGCCTTCCCGGACGATCTAAGGCGGGCTGAGCCCCGTCCCAGTGATACATCCAATGCCATATCAGATACTGCTCGTTGACGACCATAAGATCTTCCGCGACGGCATCAAGTCTATCCTCGAGAGACGCGAAGAGTTCAAAGTGATCGGCGAAGCCGAGAACGGCGCCGAGGCCGTGCACTTCTGCAAGAAGGCGCACCCTGACCTGGTGTTGATGGACATCGGGCTGCCCGGGCTCAACGGCATCGAGGCCACTATCGAGATCATGCGCCACTGCCCGGACTGCAAGGTCATTATCCTGTCGATGTACGACGACGAGGGCTCGGTGGTGGGAGCGATCCGCTCCGGCGCGCGCGCCTTCGTCCTCAAGAACGCCTCCTCGGAAGACCTCCTGGATGCGCTGCGCACCGTGGCCAAGGGCGGCTTCTACCTCTGCGCCGAGGTCGCCGACCGCGTGCAGGCCCGCATCCAGCGCGGTGACCTCGAATCCAGGGCGCTTCCGCCGGTGCTCGAAACGCTCTCCCCGCGCGAGTTGCAGGTGCTGCGGCTGGTGGCCGAAGGCAAGACCAGCAAGGAGATCGCCGTCATGCTCGATCTCGGCCTGCAGACCGTGCGCAGTTACCGCAAGACCATGATGAAGAAGATCGGCGTCAACAACATCGCCGGTCTGACCCAGCTTGCGCTCTCCGCCGGCCTGACCCGCTTGACTCCCGAGATCAAGGACCGCCCCGCCACCGCGCCCGTGAACGGCTGAGCACGGCCAGGGAACGGCGCTCGCGCCGCCAGCGGTCAGCGGAAATCGTGCGAGACGCCCTCCGGCGACCACAGCGGCAGCGGCTCGATCCGCTCGGCCTTCACCGAGACTACGCCGTCGATGTTCTGCAACTCGCCCTCGATGAGCAGGCAAGGCGCGTTCACCAGCGCCAGCCGGTGCGCCTCGAACAGGTCCGGCGGCACGATCGCGTTCGCAATCCCCGTCTCGTCCTCCAGGCTGAAGAAGACAAACCCCTTCGCCGTGCCCGGCCGCTGCCGCACGATCACCGCGCCGGCCACGCGCACCCTGCGGCGGTTGGGCAGCGCGCTCAGGGCGGCCGCCGGCGTCACCCCCCGCGCTTCCATCTCCGCCCGGCGCCAGGCCATCGGATGCCGCCCCACGGTCACACCCGTGCCGTGGTAATCGGCCTGAAGCCGCTCCTCCCCCGTCATCGGCTCCAGCACCTGTGTGGCGCAGGCTTTGCCATCGTTTGGCATCCGCGGACGGATAGCCGGCTGCGCCGGCAATCGTGCCGGCCGCTCCAGCAGCGGCCCCACGGGCCGGACCGCCCGCGCCGCTTCCCACAGCGCTCCGCGCCGGTCAAGGCCTTCGAGCCGGTTCAAAGCGCCCACCTCGGCCAGCACCCCCAGCTCGTCTTTCCGCAGCTCCGGCACGCGCCGCACCAGCTCGTCGATGCTCGCAAAGGGGGCCTTCCGCCGCTCTCGCACAATCGCCTCGCCCGCCTCCTGCCGCAGCCCGCGCACATATCGCAACCCCAGCCGCAGGGCTTCCGCTGCCGGCTCAACCGTGCACGGCCACTCCGACCGCGTCACGTCCACCGGCTTCACCTTCAGCCCGTGCCGCTGCGCGTCCTGGATGATGGTGGCGGGATGGTAAAACCCCATCGGCTGGTTGTTCAGCAGCGCCGCGGTGAACGCCGCCAGGTAGTGCGTCTTCAGGTACGCGCTGGCATACGCCAGCAGCGCGAAGCTCGCCGCGTGCGATTCGGGGAACCCATACAGCGCGAACGAGGTGATGGACTGCACGATCGTGTCCGCAACCGGCCCCCGGATGCCGTGGCGCTCCATGCCCGCCCTCAGCCGCACCTCGACCTCGTGCATCTTCGCCACTGCCCGCTTGTGGCTGAAGGCGCGCCGCAGCTCCTCGGCCTCGCCGCCGCTGAAGCCCGCCACCAGCATCGCCATGCGCAGCAACTGCTCCTGAAACAGCGGCACGCCCAGCGTGCGCTTCAGCACCGGCTCGAGCAAGGGATGCAAACACTCGGCCGGCACGCGCCCCTGCCGCCGCTGTAGATAGGGGTGCACCATCTTTCCCGCGATCGGCCCCGGGCGGACGATGCCCACCTGCACCACCAGGTCGTAGAACCGCTCCGGCCGCATCCGCGGCAGGACCGCCTGCTGCGCCCGGCTCTCCACCTGGAACATGCCGATCGTGTCCGCCCGCTGGAGCGCGGCGTAGGTCGCGGGGTCGTCCGGCGGCAGGCGCGCCAGGTCCACCTCCTCGCCGCAGGACTCGCGGATGCGCTGGAGCGTCTCCTCGAGCACCGCCATCATCCCCAGCCCCAGCAGGTCCACCTTGATCAGCCCCAGATCGGCGCAATCGTCCTTGTCCCACTGCACCACCACGCGCCCCGGCATCGTCGCCGGCTCGAGTGGGACCACGCTGTCGAGCTGCCCCTGGCAGATCACCATCCCGCCCGAGTGCTGCCCCAGGTGCCGCGGCAGGTTCTGCACGCCCAGGTAGAGTTCGAGGAACTTCCGGATGCGCAGATGGTTCAAGTCCAGCCCCGCGTCGCGGAATTGCCGCTCGCTCGTTTCCAGCGGGTCCTTCCACTCCCAGCCGCGCGCCAGCGCCGCCAGCCGCCCGCAGACGTCCTCGGCGAAGCCCAGCGCTTTCCCCACCTCGCGCGCCGCCAGGCGGCCGCGGTAGGTGATCACGTTCGCCGTCATCGCCGCTCCGCGCTTTCCGTAGCGCTCGTAGACGTACTGGATCGCCCGCTCGCGCTGCTCGCCGCTCGGCAGGTCCAGGTCGATGTCCGGCCACTCGCCCCGCTCCTCGGAAAGGAAGCGCTCGAACAGCAGGTCCATGCCCACCGGGTCCACCGCCGTGATGCCCAGCGAGTAACAAACGGCGCTGTTGGCCGCCGAGCCGCGCCCCTGCGCCAGGATGCCGCTATTCCGGCAGAATTCCACCAGGTCCCACACGATCAGGAAGTAACCCGCCAGCTTCAGCTTCTCGATGAGCGCCAGCTCGCGCTCGATCTGCCGCCGCGCCCGCTCGTGATACGGCCGGTAGCGCCGCCGCGCGCCCTCCTCGACGCGCTTCCGCAGGAACGAGTTCATCGTCTCGCCCTCCGGCACGGGGTACTTGGGGAATTCGTAACCCAGGCCGGTCAGCTCGAACTCGAGGCGCGAGGAAAGCTCGGCCGTGTTCGCGACCGCCTCGGGAAGGTCGGCGAACAGGCGCGCCATCTCGCCCGCCGGTTTCAAGCGCCGCTCGGCGTTGCGCGCCAGCAGCCTCCCCGCCGTTTCGAGCGTGACCTTGTTGCCGACCGAGGTGAGCACGTCGAGGATCTCGCGCTCGGCGGCCGTCGCATAACACACGCCGTTGGTCGCTAGCAGTGGGGCGCGGACGCCCCGCGCCAGCTCGGCCACGGCCTGGTTGCGCGCCTCCTCCGCGCGGCTCCTGTGCCGCTGCAACTCGGCATAGACGTTTTCCGCGCCAAAGGCCGCGCGCAGCCTCTCCAGGCGCTCCCGGCCCGCCTCCATGCCGCCCTCGGCCAGCGCCCGCGCCAGCGGGCCTTCCTCTCCGCCCGTGAGGCACACCAGGCCCTCGGCATGTTCCGCGATCTCCTCCGGCGCCGCCGCGCCTTCGGGTTTCTTCGCACGCAGTTTCATCCGCGTAATCAGCCGGCACAGATTCCGGTAACCCGTCCGGTTCCGCGCCAGAAGGGCGTAGACGCCCCCATCGGTCGCGGTGACTTCGGCGCCGACGTGCGCCCGCAGGCCCGCCTTCTTGGCCGCGAAGTGGAAACGCGGCGTGCCATAGACCCCGTCGCGGTCCAGCAGCGCCACGGCCGGAAGCCCGAGTTCGGCCGCCCGGCCGGCCAGCGCCTCCGGCAACGACGCCCCCCGCAGGAAGCTGAATGCCGACTTGGCGTGCAGCTCAACGTACATCGGCTTTCAACTCACCGCCGAGACGCAGAGACGCAGAGACGCAGAGATGCAGAGAAGAACAAACACATAAAATTCTTCTTTGTCTTCTCTGTCTTCTTTGCCTTCTTTGTCTTCTTTGCGTCCTCTGCGCCTCTGCGGTTAATCATAAGTTCCTTGTACGAACCACTCCCCGTCGCGTGGGTCGCGGTAGACCAGGTACAACGCGCCGTCGGAAAGCGCCACGTCCCACTCGTCGCGCCAGAAGGCGTCCTCGCGCCACCAGTCGCCCGATGTCCTCCACGGCCCGGCGCAATCGAGCACCCGCCCGTGGACGCCCCGCGCCAGCACGCTTGCCGGCCGCCCCTCCGGCGCCTCCTCCACCTTCGCCTTCACCGCCGGCCGAAACACCCGAAACCCGGGACAGTACACTCTTTCACCATTTTTTTTGGTTTCCGCTCCTGTTCCCCGCTTCCGCCCCGCCTCCTCACCCCCCGCCTTCATGCGCCCCATCCGGAACGCCCCCGGCCGGTGCGTATCCACCAGCTCCGGCGCGCCCACGTTTCCCTCCCCAACCAACTTCCTCAGCCGCGCCAGCGTCAGCTCCAGCTTCTGCGGCTCCGGCGCCAGCGGGATAAACAGCCCGTGCTGCACCACGCGCGGGTTCACTGGCTCCGCCATGAGCGCGACGCGCGTAACCGCGCCCGCGGGCGGGTGCTGCTCCAGGTCGAGCGTCAGCAGCTTCAGAAACGTCCGCGCATCCCGCATGGGATAGGGCAGGCGCAGAGTGCGCTCGTGCTCCCCCGTGGCCTGGGCTTTCGCCATGGCCTGGGCCTTAGTTGTGGCGCGAGCTTTGCCGTCGTTTGGCATCCGCGGACGGATAGCCGTGGCGTGGGCTTCAGCCGTGGCGCGAGCTTCAGCTTGCAGCGTCGGCTTCAAGCCGACGGCCTTTGCCAGCTCAGCCCCCGTGGCCTGGGCTTTCGCCATGGCCTGGGCCTTAGTTGTGGCGCGAGCTTTGCCGTCGTTTGGCATCCGCGGACGGACAGCTTGCAGCGTCGGCTTCGAGCCGACGGCCTTTGCCGGCTCAGCCGGCATCCCGCCTTCGAGCGCCAATGTCAGTTTCAATTCATGCGTCGCCAGGCCGCGCGAGGCGAGCTTCCCGCAAATGTCGCCGATCAGCCGGCCGAGGAGGAACGCGAGCGGCTCTAGCAGCGTCACTGGGTACTCCAGCTCGATCGCGGCTTCGAATGGCGGCGCCGCCCTGTCGGGCGCCAGCGGCCGGTCGCCCTCGCCGCGCGCTAGTTTCCACAGCCGCGCGCCTTCGGCCCCGAGCCGCTCAGTGACGCCATCCTCCGGCAGCGCCGCCAGCTCGCCGAACGTGCGGACGCCCCACAGCGCGAGCGTCGTCGCAAACTGCGAAATGCCCTCACTTGCCCAAAGGATCTCGATGGGGAGGCCCGCCTCCTGGCCCGGCCCCATCACCGTGACGCCCGCAAACCCCAGCGCGCCGTGCACGGCCAGATCGGGATTCTCCGCCAGCGCGACGTTGACCTTCAGCCCCAGTTCGGCCGCGCGCCGCGCGATCGCTTCCCCCACCTCCTGCGGCGATCCGAACAGCCGCGCCAGACCGGCAATCGAGATGGTGACCGTGCCCGGCCCGGTCTCCTCGACGTAGGGCGAGAAATCGCTCGCGCACTCGACCAGACGCGCCCCCGAGACCTCCTCCACGGCATGGACCGCGGCGTACATAGCTCACCCGATCGCCCTCGCCTCGAACTCAGCCCGCCGCTCCCAGCCAGCCGGCTTCGGCCGCGCCGCCGCTTCCCTCGGCGCCGCTTCCAGCCGCAGGCCCCGCAGCAGCCGCGAGCAGCCCGGCGCACCGGACCATGCGACTGCCTCCCGCCGCATCTCGATAACCAGCGACGCGCACGACTTCACCGTCTGCTCCCGCTCCAGCACAACCAGCATCGCCGGCGTATTCTCCAGCGCCCGCCGCAACCGGAACCACGCGGCCAGCGGGATGCGCCGCGCGATCCCCGGCGCCACCTCGCCCAGGTCCAGCACGATGAGCCCGAAGCCGCCGGCGTTGATGAGCATGTCCACCGCCTTCAGCGCGTGCTCGGCATTGCCGCCGCAGCGCACCCACAGCAGCCTGGAAAGCTCGGCGCCCGCCGCCGCGGCCGCGGCCGGGTCCAACCTGTCGTCCGCATCCACCAACGCGCACACCTCGCCCCGCCCCGCGGCTTCGCTCAGCATCGAAAGCAGCAGGCTGGTGCGGCCCGAGGAAGCCGGGCCGTGGATCTCAGTGATCGCGCCGCGCGGCAGCCCCTCCGCCACCGCATCCAGCTCGGCGATGCCCGTGGGAACGCGCTCCGCCGCCGGCCGCTCCCGCCAGGTCAACTGCGTCGCGTACCGCCCCAACACCTCTGTTCTCAAAGCCGCCGGGGATTCCATCCGACCCCTCCATCTTCGCCTTTTCTTCGCCTAAGGATTATTGTGCGCCGCCGCAGATCGGTTGTCAAGGCTGGTCCTGCTGAGCCGGGAAGGAGGGGGAGGGGGGCTGGCGCAATCCGGTTCCCGCGCCAGCCCGGCGGGTTACGTTTTCGGATACTGCGGATCGGCCTTCAGCGCCTCGATCTGCCGCCTGTGCCGCTCGGTGTGCGTGGCCGCGATAAGGATTAACTGCCAGGCGTCCAGGTCGCCCCGTTCGTCGAAGTGGCTGCGAAGGTCCACCGCCGTGCGGGCAAGCTCCACCATGCGCGCCCGGCTCGCCTGGAAGTGCTCCAGGATCGCCGCGAGGTCCGCCCAGCGATGCGATGGCGCCATAGAGGCGCTGGTCTGCGATGCCGCGTGAGTGCGGTCGCGCCCGTACTGGTAAACCCACTCGTCGGTGAGATGGGGCTTCCGTTCGGGCTGCGCGGGCGACGCCAGGATGCCCTGAACCAGGCCGTACATCTCGTCCTCGCATACCGCCAGATGCTCGGCGCATTCCCGCGCCGACCAGACCTCCGGCGATGGCTTGAAATCGAGTTGCGCCGGGCTCAGACCCTCCATCGCCTTCAGGAAGGCCTGTTCACTCCCCTCCAGTTGCTCGATCAGAAGCTCGCGTTCCTGCATGAGACACCTCAACCTTCCGCCGCCGGCTGCGCCGCCAGCCGCGGTTTTGTCAGTAACGCCAAAACCGGTGACGCTCCGCCTCTGCGGCTAACGCCGGCTTACTTCTTCTTCTTCGCCGGGGCCTTGGCCGGCTTCGCCTTCTTGGTCTTGCACGCCATGGTCAGATTCCCTTCTCCTGAAATCCTACGGTGAGTCGCCCCCGCGCGCAAGAAAATTCCGCTCACTGGCGGCGCCGAAAACGGGGCCAGGAAGCTGTGAAACAATCCGTTCGCTGGGTTGGTGTGCGAGCTTGTGCCGCGGTGATGACGGTTGCTCCCGAGCCGCATGCTCCCAGCGAGCCGGCGCTGGCAGGCTCTGCGGG
>JBEKLJ010000155.1:0-8307 GCA_050010255.1 Bryobacteraceae bacterium | reverse complement strand
CCCCCGGCAGGACGATCTTCGAGGCGCGCTTGAGACCGGCGGCGTCGCGCACGATGGTGTACTCCGCCCCGATCTCGGCGAGCGTGTTTGCCACCGACCTCAAGTTGCCCGCGCCGTAATCGAATATCGCGATCATGTATGTTTCTCGCCGTGAATGAACGTGAGCGGACGTGAATCCTCTCCGGGCGACTCCCGCGCCGGCGCTGGTGCCGGCGCCTGCCATCCAAGGTTCCCCGATTCACGTTCATTCACGTTCATTCACGGCCATTCACGTTCATTCACGGCCCGGAATCACAGCAATCCCTTGGTGGACGGCAGCTCGCCCTTGAGGCGCGCGTCCTTCGAGCAGGCGGACCGCATGGCCCGCGCGAAGCACTTGAACACGGCCTCCACCTGGTGGTGGCTCGAGCGCCCGGCCAGCACCTTCAGGTGCAGGTTGGCGCCCGCGTGCGTGACGAAGCCCTGCAAAAAGTCCTCGAGCAGCTCCGCCTGAAGGTCGCCGACGAACCGGCTCCTCACCTGGTCGCTGTAGACCAGGTACGGCCGCCCGCCGAGGTCCACCGCCGCCACCGCCAGCGTGTCGTCCATGGGCATGAGGAAGTAGCCCGCGCGGTTGATGCCCCGCCGGTCGCCAAGGGCCTTGGCGAACAACTGCCCCAGCACGATGCCGGTGTCCTCGACCGTGTGGTGCTGGTCCACGTCCAGGTCGCCTTCCGCCTTGAGCGTCAGGTCGAACCCGCCGTGCCGGGCGAACAGCTCGAGCATGTGGTCCAGAAACCGCACGCCGGTCGATATCTGGTAGCGGCCGCGGCCGTCGATGTTGAGCCGGCCGGCGATCCGCGTCTCCGTGGTGTTGCGCTTGATGTTTGCGGTCCTCATGACGGCAGTACGCTCTCCAGTTGGTTGATGTCGTCCAGCACCGCGATGGCGGACTCGGCCTGGAACAGGCCCTCGAGTTCCCGCCGACGCGGGTTTGCCGGCGCCGCGATGCCGATGAAGGGAACGCCCGCGGCCTTCGCGCTGCGCGCGTCATCGACGGCATCGCCCACGTACCACAACTTCCGGCCGGGGTTCTCCGCGGCGATGCGCAGCAGGCCCTCGGGCGACGGTTTCGGCGCGCTGACGGCCTCGGCCGTCACCAGCGGGTCGAAACGGATGTGCGAGGCGAACCGGTTCAGCGTCACCTGCAGCTCATCCAGCGTCCGGCCGGTGAAGATCGCCAGCCCGAACCGCGCCGAGAGCCGCTCCAGCAGCCCGGGGCCCGCCACCCAGCGCTCGCGAGCCACCAGCCCGTCGTCGTTCCGGCCCAGAAAGATGTCGAGGAAATACCGGACCACGTCGTCGTAGGCGACCTCGACCCCCGCGCGCGCGATGAGGTGGTGCGCCAGCTCCCAGTCGTTGTTCCAGCCGCCCCGATTCTTGCAGTCCTGGATCAGCTCCCGCGAGACCTGTTGGCCGGTGTAGTGCTCCACCGTTCGCCGGATGGTCTCGCGGTACGATTCGCTGACGTCCACCAGCACGCCGTCCATGTCGAAGACCAGCACTCCTGCGCTCATCGCCAGATCCTCGCCAGCTCGTCCAGGAAGCGCCGCATCTGCTCCCGCGTGCCCACGGTCACGCGGACGCAGCCGGGCAGCTCATAGCTGCGGTCGCGCACCAGCACGCCCTTCTCGCGCAGCCGGTCGCGGATCTCTATCGCGCGCGGCCCAACCCGCATCAGGAGGAAGTTCCCCTGGCTGGGGTAGTAGCCGATGCCCAGCCGGTCCAGGCCCTCGCGCAGCAGCTCGCGCGCCGCCAGCACCTCGGCCACGTAGCCTTCGATGCCGGCGCGGTCTTGAATCGCCGCCCGCGCGGCCGCCACGGCCAGCATGTTCACGCTGTAGGGCGACTGGGCCTTGTGCAGCCAGCCGATGTTCTCCGCCCGCGACATCAGGCAGCCCATGCGCATCGCCGCCATGCCGAAGACCTTCGAAAATGTGCGGCTGACGAACAGGTTCGGGTAGCGCTTGAGCAGCGGCAGCGCCGTCACGCCGCAGAACTCGAAGTAGGCCTCGTCGATGAGGACCGCGGCTCCCGCCGCCTTCTCGAGAATGCTAGCGATCGCCTCCGCGCCGATGCCGGTGCCAGTCGGGTTGTTCGGGTTCGCGATGATGAGCGCGCGCGTAGCGGGGCCGATCGCCTCCAGCAACTCCTCGAGCGGGAACGCCAGGTCCGCCGGCCGGTAATCGATTTCGCGAAGGGCCGCCCCCGCCAGCTCGGCGTAAAACCGGTACATGGCGTAGGACGGCCGCAGGAGCAGCACCTCCTGGCCGTCATCGACGTAGGTGTTGAGGACCACCTGGATGGCCTCGTCCGTGCCGTTGGTGAACAGCAACCCCTCGGGCGCCACCCCGAAGAACGCGGCCAGGTCCCGCTTGGCCTCGCCGTACTCGGGGTACACGGCGAGCTGAGCGGCGCTCAGGCGCGCGCGCAGGTCCTCGAGCACGCGCGGCGAGCAGCCGACCGTGTTCTCGTTGAAGTCCAGGCGCAGCTTGTCGGCGCGGCCGGCCGTCGGGGGCGAGTACGGCGCCATCTTCAGGACGGCGGGCCGGGGGCGCGGAGCCTCAGGCATCGAACCTCCTCTCCACGCTGCGCGCGTGGGCCTCGAGGCCTTCCGCCCGCGCCAGGGCCGTGATCGCCGGCGCGAGTTTCTCCAGCGCCGCCCGGCTCAGCTTCTGCACGGAAATCACCTTGAGAAAATCCGCCGCCGAGAGCCCGCCTCGCAGGCGGGCCGCGCCGCAGGTCGGCAGCACGTGGTTCGGCCCGCTGGCATAGTCGCCCGCAGCTTCCGGGCTGTGCGGCCCCACAAAGACGCTTCCGGCGTGCCGCACCTGCTCCAGCAGCGACATCGAGGGAATGCTCAGGTGCTCGGGCGCGAACTGGTTCGCCAGCTCGATCGCCTCCTCTAGCGATCGCACCAAGATGATCGCGCTATTCGCGGCAATGGCCTTGGAGGCCACCGGCGAGGTCGGCAGCGTCTCGAGCTGCCGCTCAATCTCCTCGGCCACCGCGCGCGCCAGCGGCGCGGAGGTCGTCAGCAGGACCGCGGCGGCCTCCCCGTCGTGCTCGGCCTGCGCCAGCATGTCCGCCGCCAGGACGCGCGGGTCTCCCTCGGAGGCAATGATCAGGATCTCGGTCGGCCCGGCGATGAAGTCGATCCCCACCTCGCCCGCCAGCAGCTTCTTCGCCGCCGCCACGTAGATGTTGCCCGGCCCCACGATGCGGTCCACCTTCGGCACGCTGCGGGTGCCGTAAGCGAACGCGGCTATGGCGTGCGCCCCGCCCATCTGGAAGAGCTCGGTTACGCCGAGCATCGCCGCCACGCCCAGAATCACGGGCGCCGGCCGCGGCGAGGCGACGCAGACGCGTGGCACGCCGGCCACCTGCGCCGGGATCACGGTCATCATCAAGGTCGAGGGCAGAGGATAGCGGCCCGAGGGGATGTAGGCCCCCACGGCCTCCAGCGGGCGCACAATCTGCCCCAGCGACAGCCCCGGCTCCAGGTCCGCCATCCGCGCCGGCGGAAGCTGCAGCCCGGCGAACGCGCGGATGTTCTTCGACGCCGTCCGCACCGCGTCGCGCAGCTCGCGCGGCAGCCGGGCCGCCGCCCGCGCCAGGTCGCGCGCGGGGACGCGCACGGTCTTGCGGTCCAGGCCGTCGTAGTGCCGCGCGAACTCCAGGAGCGCGCGGTCGCCCCGCTCGCGCACGGCCTCCAGGATCGGCCGCACGGTGCTCTCGGCTTCCGCGAGCCGCTGCGCGCGCCGCTTCAGCAGCCGTTCCGCCTGCGTGGATGGAATGATCCGGATCATGGCCTACATGACAATCTTGTTCAGCGGATACTCGACGATTCCCTCCGCGCCGGCCTTCTTCAGCCGCGGGATGATCGTCCGCACCGTCGATTCGTCCAGTATGGTGTTCACCGCCAGCCACGCCTCGTCGCTGAGGTGCGAGATGGTTGGCTTCTTGAGCGCCGGCAGCACGTCCAGCACGGCTTGAAGACTATCGCGGCTGACGTTCAGCATCAGCCCCACCTTGCCGAGGGCGTTCATGGCGCCCTCGAGCAGCATCCGGATGTCTTCGAGCTTGTGCCGCTTCCAGTCGTCGCTCCAGGCCCCCAGGTTGGCGATGAGCTGCGTGTTGGACTCGAGCACGGTATCGAGGATGCGCAACTTGTTCGCCCGCAGGGACGAGCCGGTCTCGGTCACCTCGACGATGGCATCGGCCAGCTCCGGCGGCTTCACCTCCGTCGCGCCCCAACTGAACTCGACCTTCGCCTTCACGCCGCTGGCGGCCAGGTAGCGCTTGGTCGTCGCCACCAGCTCGGTGGCAATGACCTTCCCTTCCAGGTCCTTCACCGAGCGGAACGGCGAGGCCTCGGGCACGGCCAGGACCCAGCGCACCTTGCCGAAGCTCTGCTTGGCGTAGACCAAGTCGCAGACGGTCTGGACGCGGGCCTCGTTCTCCTCGACCCAGTCCCGGCCGGTCAGCCCGGCATCGAGCACGCCATCCTCGACGTACCGCGCCATCTCCTGCGCCCGGATCAGCATGCATTCGAGCTCCGGGTCGTCGATGGAGGGGAAATACGAGCGGCTGCTGGTGGTGATGGTGAACCCGGCGCGCCGAAACAGGTCGATGGTCGCGCTCTCCAGACTGCCCTTGGGGATCCCGAGCTTCAGCTTCATGCCTGACCTCCGTAAACCGCGCCGGGGTCATACACCCGCGGCTCTGCCTCGACCCACTGGCCGTCTTCCAGTCTCCGATAGAAGCAGCTTTCGTGCCCGGTGTGACAGACGCCCGGCCCAAGCGCCCGCACTTTGACCAGCACGGCATCCTGGTCGCAATCGGTCGAGATTTCCCGGACCTCGAGCCGGTGCCCGGAGTGCTCGCCTTTCATCCACAGCTTCTTCCGCGAGCGGCTCCAAAAGGTAGCGTACCCGGTCTCAACCGTCTTGCGAAATGCTTCCTCGTTCATGAAGCCGACCATGAGTACCCGCCCGGAGCCGGCGTCTTGAATCACGGCCGCCAGCAGCCCGTCCAGCTTTGAATAATCGAGTTCCATCTTCGTCCCCGATCGATCTATACACAACAAAAAAGCCCGCCTGGCCTGCGGCGGGCTTCCTTTCCGATTTGTTTGCGTCTAGCGCAGAAATCAGCCCGTCGCCTGGAGCGGCTCGTGGTGGTGCCGATGATGATGCCGAGCGGCGGACGCAACTAGCATACGAAAGATCGAGTATAGCACGGCAACGAGCGGGCCGCCCGCCGTGGTGCGGTCAGCGTGTGCGGCTAGCGCCCCAGCCACCGCAGCCGGAAGTTCAGGGCGCGGCTCTGGCCGCCGGAGAAGGTCATGAACCCCGCCGAGACCAAGTCGTTGTTGACCGTGTTCGGGTTGCGGTGGTTGGTGATGTTGTTGAAGCCGAAGCGGAACGCCCAGTGGGCACGGTGGAACACGAACCGGCGCTCCAGGTGCAGGTTCAGCTCGAAGAACGCCGGAAAACGCAGCTCGTTGACGCCGCCCTGTATCCTGCCCTGCTCGTCCTGGACCGAGAACGGGAAGCCGTTGCGCGCCTCCACGAGGTAGGCGATGGCCCAGCTTGGCCGAAACGTCGGCAGGTAGCCCCAGCTCACGAACCGGTGAGGCGCGTCCCAAGGCATCCGGCCGCCGTTGGCCGTCACCAGAACCGGGTCGTCCACATTCACGTCCACGACCGCGTTCGACAGCGCGCGCGACCGCGTGTAGCTCGCCAGCCATTCGTACTGCTTGCGGAAGGTCTGGCGAACCGTGGCCTCGAAGGCGTCATAGACGTCGCGGCGCAGGTTCGTCAGGCGGTACACCGCGTCGAACAGCCCCGTGCCGTAGGCCGCGACCAGGTCGGGCGGCGGCGGCACGTTCGGCTCCAGCGTGTTGACGTAGGTCAGCCCGTCGCGCCCGCGCCGGCGCGTGTACTGGAAGCGCGCGTAGAGGCCCGCCGGGAAACGCCGCTCGAGGCCCGCCGTCCAGTTCTTGTACAGCGGGTTCTTGAGCCGGCCCGGCCCGATTTGAAACACGGACGCCGCCGGTCCCCAGGCCACGCTGCCGTCCGCCAGGTAATGCGTCGCCAGCGCATACTGGTCGAGCGGCCGGCTGAGCAGTTGCAGGTTGGTCTCGTCGCAGACCACGCCGTAGCTGGCAGAGATCTTTGTGGATTCCATCCGCGGCGGCGCCCAGGAGACGCCGATCCGCGGCGAGAGGGCGACGCTGCCCAGCAGCCGGTCCCAGTCCTGCCGCAGCCCTGCCTCCACCAGCACGCTCGGCCGCACCTTCCAGGAGTCCTGGAGGTAGGAAGCCACCTCCATGTTCCTCCGCCGCAGCAACCCGCTGCCGCCGAAGGCCACCTGGAGTGACGGCAGGTTGTCATCGCGCAGATACACGTACCCCGTCCGCGTGACGTCCTGCCAGTAACTGAGCGCAATGATATCGATGCCCGTCTTGAGCTGGTGCCCGCCCAGCCAGGTGAAGGATGGGAGGAAGACGTTGGCCAGCCATTGGTCGCGGCCGGCCCGCCGGGTGGCGTCCCAGAAGGAGTTCCCGCGCCACCCTTCGGGTGTGATCCTCAGCACGTCGTGCCCTTGCGGGATCTCGCGCCCGAAGGTGCGGCTGGCGGCGTAGCCCGCCTCGATGAGCGCGCCGCGCCCAAAATACCACTGGTCCTTCACGTTGAAAAACCACTGCCGCGACCGCAGGTCGATCGTAGTTTCGAGCGGGTGCAGCGGTCCCAGGTTAACCTGCGGCGCGATCCAGAAGTTCACCAAGAAGCCCGTGTAGAGAATGTTCGACGGCCTGAGGTTGACCTGGCTCCTCAGCAGGTTGCCCACGCGCCAACTCGTGCTGCGGTCCTGCCCGGCGGGCAGCTCCTCCACCACGTTCTGGTCGTATTGAAGGTCCAGCGCGTCGGAGAACCACGCCCGGCCCCGCCAGATCGGCCCCGAGAGATTGAACCGCGGCGTCCAGCCGCCGACGATTAAGCCCTTGCGGTTCTCCAGGCTGGGTATGAAGTTCGTAGCCGAATACCGGAGCCGGTCGTCGCCCGTGCTGGTCTTGATCGCCAGCGTGCCCGCCGGTCCCCTGCCGAACTCCGCCGGATTGAACGGCGTTACGTCCAACGAGCGCACCGCCTCCACGCCCAGCCGGGCCTCCAACCGTCCGGTGAGCGGGTCGTTGATCTCAAAGCCGTCCAGCGTGTAGAGCGTCTGCTCCTCGGTTCCGCCGTTCAGGTGCACGCCGCCGTCCGAGTCCTGCACGATCCCCGGCAGCGCCCGCATCGTGTTGCGCAGCGTGTTGGTCGAGGGGTACGGCACTTCTAGCATCTGAGTGAGGGTCAGCCGCTCCTCGGGTGAGCTCCGGTCGAAGTCGATCGCCGGCGGCGAGTAGGAGACATCCAGCCTCTCGAAGACCTCGCGCGCGAGGTTGAGCACGAGCGTGATGTCGTTGGCGCCGTCGGCCAGGCTTACCGGGCGGCTGTCGATGCGGAAGTAGCCTTCACGCTGGGCGCTGATCCGGTAAGCGCCGGGAGCCGGCAGATCGAGCGTGAACTTGCCCGTTGGGTCGGCGATGGCTTGCAGCCGCTGGGCTTCGGCGCCGGCCTCAGGCCGCAGAAACACCTGCGCGCCCTCCACCGCCGCGCCGTTCTCATCGACGACGCGGCCGGCCAGGCGCACCTCCGCGCCCGCCAGGCGCAGGCAGGCCACCAGGACTCCGGCCCACACCGCGGGCCTCACGGCTCACCCCGGTCCCGCAGCACCACAATCATTATGATGACGCGCTTGCCCGGATGCCGGCGGCTGCCGCCACCGCGGCCTGGTCGTCCGTCGTCTGGGCTTCTCGCTGCCCCTGGCCGCTGCCGCCCCGTTCCGCGGCCCGAGCACAGTAAGCTCATCCATCACGGGTCCCTTCGAAACCGACCAGTGTACCGGAGGCCGGTCTCCGCTGCTAATCTGTACGCATGGATGCGAAACCCCTCGTCGCCGTCGTCATGGGCAGCAAATCGGATTGGGAGACGATGCGGCAGTCCCAGGAAATCCTCACCCGCTTCGAGGTGCCGCACGAGATCCGGGTCCTGTCGGCGCACCGCACGCCCGCCGAAACCGCCGAGTATGCGGCACGCGCCGAGGAGCGCGGCATCGAGGTGGTGATCGCCGCGGCCGGCGGCGCCGCGCACCTGGCCGGGGTCATCGCCGCGCACACCATCCTTCCCGTGCTGGGCGTGCCCATAGAGAGCCCGGCGCTCAAGG